>JAADIH010000177.1 GCA_013151435.1 Alphaproteobacteria bacterium | reverse complement strand
ATATTTAGTCGTCGGGTGCTTTATTGAGACTTGCGAATGGCTTAAGGTCTCGGTTAAGTCATGACTTGGGAAAACGAGTCTTAATGTAAGGGGCATGGACTTGAGCGACAAAGACAGAGAACGTGCGGAAAATTTATATCGGAAATTGCTTGCCATTTTTCCGAGATACTCTTCTGGCGCGCCGCGCCGAGGAGGAAGCAATGTCATTCGCTTTCCGGGTTCGCATTCACCTGCTCCAGTTGAGAATATATCCGAAGCAGTGACAGCGCTCCATCCCGAGCAATCACCATGGTCTGAGGAAACTCGCGATCAGGATCGACCCCGCGGGATTGAAGGATTGTTAAGGCAACTATTTGAAGAGATTGAGACAGACGATTGAGCCGTAGTTCAGGCTCGACTTCGGCGCTTTTTTCCTCTTCCGCATAAGCCAAAAGATTTTGAACGGCGTTGGCCAGTGATTCCTCACTGAGATCGAGCGCGATATTCAGCCCACCGAGTTTAGCGACCATGGCTTGAATGGCGAAGCGGGCGCCAACGCGGCAGATCGGATATTCCGGTACATGAAAACTGCTTGCTGCTGCGACAACGGCGCCAATGTCTGCGTCCGGGTCTGAGATTGTCGGCGTTGGCACACGAAACGCCAGCGCTACGGCTTCATTCCATTCGTTGGCGAGAGGCAAATCGCTGTTTTCCAGTTGCCTTAACACGTCTACTTTAATGCCAAGCCGGTCTGCGAGTTGTTTTGGCGTCAGTAAAAATGCGAGCCGAAGTTCCTTGATGTTATTCATCATTATCAGTTAGCCCCGTGTCTGTTTATGAAATCTCATCCGCTGGCGGGCGGCGTACTCAGTCGGGAACTCGAACACATTAATTAGCATAGTAGAGCATTTCCAGGCGAGGTGAGTAATAGTTCGCGTGAAGGAAATATGATCCAACAATATATTAGAGCTGTTCCATGATACAAGTCAGCCTGGAATGGCTCTATGCCATCATTGCAGCGATTTCCTTGACCAGACGCGCCGCGACAAGGGCCGTCGTCAGGTTCGTGTCGCGTTCAGGGTTATATTCAACGATATCGGCGCCGACCGGTTTTGTGGGAAGCCGCGACAGGAGAGTGAGCACTTCCCGGGTTGAAAGCCCGCCAGGCTCCGGGTGAGAAACGCCCGGGGCAAAAGCTGGGTCAAGGCCATCAAGATCGATGGAGATATAAACCGGCCCTTTGAGGCGATCATAAGGAATTTGATCCATTTCATCGGCGCCCAGCATGGCGACATTGTGCTTCGCGGCGAGCTTGCGTTGTTCTGGTGAAGCGCTTCTGATGCCCACTTGTACAAGATTGCCGATACAGTTGTCTTCTAACGCGCGGGCGAATGGGCAAGCATGTGAGTATTTATCACCCTCGAACTCATCATAAAGATCTGGATGGGCGTCGATATGGAGGACATTCACCGGTCCATGTTTGTCGCGCACGGCGCCTAAGATCGGATAGGTGACGGAGTGATCACCGCCAATGCTAAGAGGTTTTGCGCCAACGGATAGGACGGCGCCAATCCGGGCACTGATCGCCTTTCGGCATTCTTTCGGTGCGCTTGGAAGCTCCGTGAAATCGTTACTGGTGATGGCTTCACGGACATCCACACCAGAAAGACTATATGGACTTGAGGCGTCGCTCGCCAACATGGTGCGAATGATCGCAGGCGCAAGCGCCGCGCCGCGCGCATGGGACGAACTCGCATCCCAGGGAAATCCAAGAAGAGTGACTGACACATTATTCTCCGGTTATTGTAGAAGATTAGCCGCCATGGAAGTAATCGTAAATGCGCTGGGCAAGAGCGCTTGATACGCCATCAACCGCTTGCAGGTCCTTCTGTCTGGCGCTGGCTATTTCTTTTGCGGATCCGAAATGATTGAGCAAGGCGCGCTTGCGTTTCGCGCCGATGCCGGGAACCCCGTCCAGAGGGTTGGCGCTTAGCGCCTTTTTCCGCTTGGCGCGGTGGGCGTCGATGGCAAAGCGGTGCGCCTCGTCACGCAGGCGTTGCAACATAAAAAGGCCTGGATCGCGCGGCGGCAGGGTAAAGGGATCGCGACCCTCCATGATGATTTGTTCGCCAGTAGCACTTGCCGTTCGGTCGATGCGTTTTTCGCCGGAATCGGTTTTCCGGCGGCCTTTAGCAACGCCGATAACGGTAATGCCTTCCGCTTCCGGATTAATACCAACTTCTTTTAACGCATCAAGCGCAACACTAAGCTGACCTTTGCCGCCGTCGATGATGACAAGATCGGGCCGCTCGGCGTTTTCTTCTTTGATGAGGCGCGCGAAACGCCGAGTCAGGACTTCGCGCATCATCGCATAATCATCCCCTGGCGTCAGAGTTGTCGATTTAATGTTGAATTTTCGGTACTGGTTTTTTGTAAACCCTTCGGGGCCAGCCACAATCATCGCGCCGACGGCATTGGTCCCTTGAATATGGGAATTATCATAGACCTCGATCCGGGATGGCGGCGCATCCAATCCCAAAACATCTGCAAGTTGAGACAAGCTTTTTTGCTGGCTCGCGGATTCCGCCATGCGCCGCAATAAGGCTTCGCGTGCATTCATCAGCGCAGCTTTGACAATATCGCTTTTTTCTCCGCGTTGCGGATGGTGGATCGTGACTTTGCGGTTAGCGCGTAAGGAAAGGGCCTCTGAGAGAAGTTCCAGTTGCGGGATGGCGCAGGAAAGAAGGATCAAACTCGGGGGGTGCCGTGTGTCATAAAATTGTGCGATAAATGCATCCAGAATGGCGTTAGGGTCATCTTCCTTGGCGTGCTTTGGAAAGAAAGCGTGATTGCCCCAATTTTGCCCCGCGCGAAAGAAGAACACTTGAACGCAGGAACTGCCGCCCTCGGAGTGAATAGCGAAGACATCAGCTTCGGAAATGCCTTGCGGGTTGATCCCTTGTGTCCCTTGCACATAGGATAATGCCTTAATGCGATCGCGCAAAACTGCCGCGCGCTCGAAGTTCAGTTTGACGGCCGCTTTTTCCATCTGTGTAGAAAGCGTTCTCTGGATTGTCGTGTCATCACCGGAAAGAAATGTTTTGGCTTCCCTCACCAGCGCTTGATAGTCGTCGTTAGTGATCAGTCCAACACAAGGCGCCGAGCAGCGTTTAATTTGATGCAACAGACATGGGCGCGTGCGCGCCTCATATACGCTATCTGTGCAGGAGCGTAGCAAGAATGCTTTTTGAAGAGTGTTTAGAGTGCGGTTGACGGCGCCTGCCGATGCAAATGGGCCGTAGTAACTTCCGGGTCTTTTTCGCGCGCCGCGATGTTTTGTGAGTTGTGGCGCATCATGGTCTGCAGCCACAAGGATGAAAGGAAATGATTTGTCATCACGTAGGATGACATTATAGCGCGGCTTGAATTTTTTGATCAGATTGGCTTCGAGAAGGAGGGCCTCTGTCTCGGTGCCGGTAACCACGAACTCCATGGCGCGCGCTTCTGCGATCATCCGCAAGATGCGGTTGGAATGACCGCCGGGCTTTGCATAGGCGGAAACACGGTTTTTCAGGTTTTTCGCTTTGCCCACATAGAGGACGCCGCCCATCTCGCCGATCATCCGGTATACGCCGGGTTTTTGGGGTAGGCGCTTTACATAGTCCGCGATCAGCGCGGCTCCCTGCAATGCGCTTGATGCTGGCGTTGTGGTGTTAGTTTCGATAGACATTGGCGTTCTGGGGCGTTCTGGTTAACCGACCGTTCATATTGGGGGCGTTAGCCTTCCCACGAGCTAATGGCGCACGCGGATAAGGTCAAATGAGAGCAGAGCTTAAAAGCAAATCAGACGTCTCGATAGTACTGATATTCTTCACGGTGCTGGCCATCATTGGTGTGACCAGTGGTGGGTTCTTTGTACAGGACTATGCGCGGGCGCGAGCCAGCACGTCTTGGGCGGCTGTCGACGGGATTGTCTTGAGCGCGCTTGATGGTGAGCGTGATCGGGTGCGCTATGTTTATTCCATGGGTGGACGCAGCTACGAATCGCGGCGGGAGCGGGTTTTTTTAGCCAATATTTTGAGCGCGGAATCACCGGGTTATATTCCCGGAGAGACGGTCACGGTTTATGTTAATCCCCTCGAGCATTCTTATTCCGTCTTGCGTCCCGGCGGCGCACGAGTCGCCTTCGTTCTATTTTCGATATTGAGCGGTGGGAGCATCTTTTTTGGCATTGGCGGTATCGTCTGGGCGTTGTCCCAAACTGCTGGCGAGAGTTTTCGACTGGCGGCCAGCGCCTTTTAAGTACTTTTTCAGCGCTTGGTGCGAAGGACTTCCACGCCCGCTGCATCCGCTTCTGCAATTGCATTTGGCTTAATAATGCGCACCATGACGGAAAGCACCATGGGGTGAGACAGTGCAAGATCGGCGACGCGTTCGGCTAAAGTCTCCACAAGTTTAATGTGGCCTTCAGCGATGATCGCTTTAATGCCTTGGGTCATCTTGTCATAACAGACAACATCTTCGAGCCGGTCGCCAATGGGTTGCGATGGCTCAATAACCTCAGCCTCAAGATCAACTCTTACGGGTTGAGTGACGCCTTGTTCGCTATCATAGACGCCAATATAAGCGTCCAGGACCAGGCCATGAATAAATACCTTACGGCGCGGCGCTGTCATCGTGCGGGGCAGGGGGGCGACATCAGATGGTTTTAAGTTGGACATTTCTCGGTCATTCCCTTCCCAGAACATCAGGGGTTTGCCAGGCGAGGTGCTGACCGCCATCGACCACGATCATTTGGCCAGTGACCGCCCGCGCTGTGGTCAGGAACATAAGCGCCCCACATATATCTTCAAGATCTGCGCCATAGCCGAGGATTGTCGCCTTGTTCTGACGGGCCCAGTCATCGTCCGATTGCCTGGGGTTTTTTAATGTGGGGCCGGGGCCGATGGCGTTGACGCGAACCCCCTTTGGGCCAAGCGCCTGCGCCAGTGTTTTAGTCAAGGTGAACAGCGCCGCTTTTGAGACTGTGTAAGAGAGAAATTGCGGGGTTAGTTTCAACACCCGCTGGTCAATAATGTTGACGATGAGGCTGTCGGTGTCTGGCTGTACTTGCGCCGCAAAATCTTGTGACAATTTCAAGGGCGCCCGCAGATTCGTCTCAATATGCCGATCCCAGCTTTCACGAGTCAGTGAGGTGATGTCGTCATGCTCAAAAACCGATGCGGAATTGACTAGAAGCGATAGAGGGCCGAGCGCTTTTGCAGCATTACCGATGAGTGCAGCGGTCTCTTTTTCATGGGACAGATCTGCCTGAAGCGCCACAGCCTTGCAGCCCTTTGCAACTATCATGGACACGACTTCGTCGGCTTCGGCCTTGGATGTATTATAGTGGACCACAACATCGTGTCCGGCATCGCAAAGGCTGAGCGCCAGGGCGCGGCCAATGCGTTTCCCAGCGCCAGTGACGAGGGCTGCGTCTTTCTTACCCGCAGGCATCCGCCTAAATTCCTCCGGCGAGCATCGTCAGGGCGATGATGAAGCCCACATAAGCGCCAAAGAACAAGAGCCCCGTAAAGCGGCCAATATCACGGCGCGTCAAAACAAAAGCGGAAAGCACAAGCGTTGCGACTATCATCACCGGAATATCAACGCGCAATGAATCTGCACTGAAGACGACGGTGCCGGATAAACCCGCCGCACCGCCGACGGCCAATATATTGAAGATATTCGATCCTATGACACCGCCGATGGCGACATCAGATTTTTTATGGAGCGCAGCAGAGATGACCGTGGCGAGTTCTGGAAGAGACGTGCCAAAGGCAATGATCGTCAACCCGATCAGTTCCTGGCGAACGCCAAGACCCGCCGCGAGGCTGGCGCCATTGGTGACCAGGAGGTGCGCGCCCAAAGGTAAGCCTATGAGGCCAGCGACGAGGAAGAGGATTGTTTTGGTATTGAGTCCGGCGGCTTCCTGGTATTCTTCGACTTCATCTAGGACGGGATCCGCAGATTTTCCGCGCCTGGTTCGGATCCACATGTAACTAACATAGAGAACAATCCCGAGGAACAAGCCGCCGCCAATTCGTGTGTCGATAGTGCCTGTGGTGTAGGCGATGAGCGCAAAGGCTACCGTCGCCATCAACATAAAAACTATGTGACGGCGAAGACCGATAACATGGGTGCTGATTGGATAAATGATTGCGGGGAGGCCGAGCACTAGAAACACATTGGCGATATTCGAGCCGATGATGTTGCCAAGGGCGATCCCCTCATTTCCCATCATAACCGCATGAATAGTCACGACCAGTTCAGGCGCCGAGGTGCCGAATGCGACAATCGTCAGGCTGACCAAAAGAGTTGGAATATTCAATGCCGCCGCAAGGCTGACAGCGCCACGCACGAGGAAGTCGCCAGCGAGAAGCAGGATTACCAGTCCGAGAACGACAAGAATTATCTCAGCAATCATTGAGTGCCTTAGTTTGCAAGAGTAGCGACTGCTGGCGCATCAAGGCGATGGCAGTCGGAACGTGGCGGTCAGAACAAAGTCGATGTGGCGTGCCGGGTGCAAAAACGCCAGCCCCGCCCAAACGGATCAGTCAATGCTGCCTTTTTCGATCAGGTTCAGGAGCGCAAATAGCGCCAGGAACCCAACAATAGTCAAAACACCTACCCAACCTGGTTCCATAATAACCCCTCCTTATCGTTAAGTTCAGCCTTATAGGGCGCGTTGTCAGGCGCGTCACCCCTTACTGGCAAGGCGCCAACAGGGTTAAATGCGCAAATCCACTTAAATTTGGGACAAGTTTCAGTGATTGAGGCAACCTCCCTTTTATTCGGGGCCGCTAGCCTTTCCTGGTAGAGCAGTAGGGGGCGGCCATGAATACTTTGTTGCGTGAAAATCCCGTTCGCCTGAAAGAGCGAAGACTGGCCCGGCGTGTGGAAAAAGTCTGGCTCAATTGCGCCCAGGACCATTTGCCCACATGGGCGGATATTCAAAAAACCGATTTAGGAGATGACTGGAATTTCTGCTTTGCCGTGGATATGCGCCTTTCCGACCGACGGTTTTCCTTATTTTATCTATCTGGGCGACGATTTATGCCGGTTTTCGAATATCTACCTCTCCGGTCGTCATCATTGTGAAATGACACTGCTGGATCTTGCCACCTCCAAAATGGATGAAGCGGCGCTCTCTCGTGCGCCGGTATTCTTCAATGACGCCCTCAGGATATATAATCGACGTCGCATCGTCTTTCGCAGCGTCCTTTTGCCCCTCAGCGAGAACGGCACGGACGTGACCCACGTCTTTGGGGCCGCGAATGGCAAGGGCATCTGATCGCTAATCTGTGAAAGTTGAAAACTCGCCCCGCCGGGCCCGCTTTACCCGGCGGCGCCCGGCGTCTAGGTTCCGCGCAAATATTTTCCAACACTCTGTCAGCGCCCTCGATTCAGGGGAGCTGGCTGTATTTTCTAGCGAGGAACCAAAGCATGGTTGCGGAACTTGGGCATTTCATCAATGGCAAGAGCGTAAGTGGAACATCTGGACGGCTCCACGATATATTCAACCCGACAACGGGGGAGGTACAACGCAGCGTCGCATTAGCGACCCGAGCGGAAGTCACCAAGGCCGTCGATGCCGCGCAAGAGGCGTTTTACGGCTGGTCGACGACCAATCCGCAAAAGCGCGCCCGGGTGATGTTCAAGTTCAAAGAGCTTGTCGAAAAGGATATGGACAATCTGGCGAAACTGCTTTCGTCAGAACACGGTAAGATTCTACCCGATGCGCGTGGTGATGTGATTCGCGGTCTTGATGTGATCGAATTTGCTTGCGGTATTCCACATTTACTAAAAGGCGAATACACTGAGGCCGCAGGGTCTGGCATTGATGTTTACTCCATGCGTCAACCCTTGGGCGTTGTCTCGGGTATTACGCCATTCAATTTCCCTGCAATGATCCCGATGTGGATGTTCGGGGTGGCGATTGCCTGCGGCAACACCTTCATCAACAAGCCGTCGGAAAAAGACCCGTCCGTGCCGTTGCGTCTTGCGGAACTGATGATGGAGGCGGGCGCGCCGGAGGGCGTTTTGAATGTCGTCAATGGCGACAAGGAAGCAGTGGATGCAATCATCGAAGACCCCCGCGTCAAGGCCATCAGCTTTGTCGGCTCATCGGATATCGCCCAATATATTTATGAGAACGGCGCCAAGAATAACAAACGCGTGCAGGCCTTTGGTGGCGCCAAGAACCACATGATCATTCTGCCTGATGCAGATATGGACAATGTGGTGAACCAGCTCATTGGCTCGGCCTATGGCTCAGCGGGTGAACGTTGTATGGCGACACCGGTTGCTGTTCCTGTGGGCGAGGGGACAGCCGAGACGCTGATCTCGATGTTGAAGCCAAAAGTCGAGAGTTTGCGCATCGGGCCGTCAATGTCGGAAGATTCAGACCTCGGCCCCATGGTGACGGCAGCGCAATGCGAGCGTGTCGCCGGTTACATTCAGATGGCAGTGGATGAAGGTCAGGACTTAATCGTCGATGGTCGTGATTTTACGCTGCAGGGCTATGAGAACGGTTTTTTTATGGGCGGTACGCTGCTTGATAACGCAAAGCCTGAGCATAAATCGTACAGGGAAGAAATATTTGGCCCCGTATTGCAGATCGCGCGGGCGGCAAATTTCGAGGAGGCCCTCGCGCTTCCCTCTAACCATCAATATGGCAATGGCGTTGCGATCTTTACGCGCAATGGCGCGGCGGCCCGCGAATTCGCTGCACGGGTGAATGTCGGCATGGTCGGGATCAACGTGCCAATCCCGGTGCCGGTCGCCTATCACACCTTTGGCGGATGGAAGCGGTCAGGCTTTGGCGATACCAACCAGCACGGACCCGAAGGCGTGAAATTCTGGACCAAGGTCAAAACCATCACCCAGCGTTGGCCGGAAGATGTGCAAGGGTCTGAGTTTGTCATTCCGACGATGGGGTAAGTGTTTTGGTGGCAGTTGAATATGACATTGGATACGTAGCTTTTATTGATGTTTTGGGTTGGTCCCAAGCAATAGAAAAGAGCGTAGAAAATAGAGAGCTTCTCGCCCAGATGGCCGCTGTTCAGCAAACCGTTGTTGAAAGAATGAACGAAATCCTTGATCCGAATAATCCGGAAGAGCCAAGTTTTAATGCCAACACATATGCGTATCAATTTTCTGACGCTCATATATTAGCAGTGCCACAAAGGGATTCAACACGCGCAGGCGCCGAGTTTGTGGCTATGTGGTGTCGGCTTATTGCACGAGAGTATTTTAAAGTAGGTTTGTTGGTTCGGGGTGGCGTAACTATAGGCAAGATTTATTGCGCTGATCGCGTTTGTTTTGGGCCAGCGCTAACGCGTGCCTACAAATTGGAACAGTCAGTCGTATTGCCTATGATCATTCTTGATCCGTCGAAAGCCGTGCAAGGCTACTTTTTTGACGAAGAGCAATATGGGATGCTCTCAGATGATGGGCCTTTTACTTATAACTATTTTGCAAAGACTAAAGATGGTCGGAGGTTCATAGATTTTTTGCGCCATGATGTGTGCACTGACATGGAGTTTCGGCCGATCGATGTTTTTGAGCAGACGGAATTGAAAACTCTTACTCAGAAACAAGAAATTGTTGAAAACGATAATCTGGATGTACGAATGAAAAAAACGTGGTTTCTTGATTATGCTAATGGATCATGGCGCAACAAAGATAACTCGACCATAAGGCAGATTAACTTTCAGCCGCAAAAGGGTATGAGACGCCGTTTGATTCCCGGAAATTATGCCCAGGATTTCGGCATTACGGAGCAAGCAAGGTGTGACAGATAAATTACACGGCCTCTGCCTCTGCGGCGGTGTCGTTTTTTCTTTCCCGCGGGAGGATCTGAAATCGGCCGATGCCTGCCACTGCTCCCAATGTAGACGTTGGTCAGGCTATCTTTGGGGCAGCATCAATGCGCCTTTTGAGGCCGTCACATTCACCAGCCGCCGGACGCTCAAATGGTATCGCGCGTCGGATTATGCCCAGCGCGGGTTTTGCGCCGAATGCGGGGCGTCTTTATTCTGGCATGGTGATAAACTAGATGACCATAAGGACCGCATCGCAATTGCACTTGGGGCGCTAGATGCTCCCACGGATATAAAAATTGCGGAACATAT
>JAADIH010000040.1 GCA_013151435.1 Alphaproteobacteria bacterium | reverse complement strand
CCAGCCGATGCACGCCAGATTCAGTTTTCAGCCAACCATAGGCATTGTGACCTTTGATCTGGATGGTTGCGGATTTAATACCCGCCTCCTCGCCCGATTGCTGATCAATGACCCCGACTTTATAGCCATGCTGTTCCGCCCAACGCACATACATGCGCAGGAGCATAGACGCCCAGTCATTGGATTCTGTCCCACCGGCGCCGGGATGAATTTCAACAAAGCAGTCATTTGCATCCACCTCACCAGATAGCAGCGCTTCTATCTCGGCTTTGGCGGCGCGATCACGCAAGCCTTCAATCAACTCTTGCGTTTCATTGAGACTGGCCTCGTCGCCTTCTTCATCCGCAAGTTCTGCAAGCTCAATCAGATCGTTCATTTCCTGATCGATCTCGCCAATTGCGTTCATCTGACCTTCAAGGGCATTGCGCTTTTGCATGAGCGCCTGCGCGGCTTCAGGGTCATCCCACAAGCTGGGGTCTGGGCGTTTAATTCGTCGAGGTCTCGCTGGGCTTTATCCCAGTCAAAGACGCCTCCTCAGCAGGTCGAGCGACTGCCTGGTTTCCTTGACGAAACTTTCCATTTCGGCGCGCATGGCGCTCTCCAATATTCTAAACGCCGCAACATGCGGGCAGTTTTAAAGTGATGTTCTTATGATCAGCTCCGGCGGTCTAGTAAAGACCGTCGAGATCTACCTCTTCCTCAGTTGGCGCCGCGCTTAGCGGATCAAGAATGAGATCATCGCCGGTGGGGTCACCGCCAATAACGTCATCAGTTTTGAAAGCTTCGAGGATGACATTGGTATCGCTTGCTGTCGCCGGTTGGCCAGTTTTAGCGTTCACCCGCACCAGCCGAATACCCGACGGCACCCGGAAAGGAATACCGGCTTCGTCTTTTAAGGCTTCCACCATGAACTCAGCAAAGATCGGCGCCGCAACCTTGCCGCCCGCCTCCCCCTTGCCCAGGGTTTGCGGCATGTCGAAACCCACATAAACCCCCGCAGCAAGGTCAGGCGAAAAGCCCACAAACCAGGCGTCCTTATAGTCATTGGTCGTGCCGGTTTTGCCCGCGAGCGGTTTATTTGTAACCCGTCGCACCGCGCTGCCCGTGCCGCGCCGGACGACGCCTTCAAGGATAGAGGTGATCTGATAGGCAGTACGCGGATCAAGCACCTGCTCACGGGCATCGACCAAACGAGGTTCAGACTGGCCGGACCAGAATTCTGCATTGCATGTCGGGCAAACGCGCTCATCACGTTTGAAAACGGTCTTTCCGGTGCGATCCTGAATACGGTCAATAAAGACCGGCGCAACGCGTTTGCCGCCATTAACAAAAATCGAATAGGCGGCGGTGATTTTCATGAGTGTCGTCTCACCGGACCCCAGGGAAATCGCCAATTCACGCGGTAGACGATCAGACAGGTGGAAGCGCTCAATGTATAACATGATACGACCGATGCCGAGATCCTGGGCTAGACGCGCGGTCATCGTGTTGCGCGATTGCTCAATACCGATCCGTAAGGTGCATTCCCCGCAATACCGGCCTTCAGTATAATTTCCCGGCTTATACCAACTATCGACACTTGGCGCGACGAAGGGTGCGTCAAGCACTGTAGAGGCTGGCGTATAGCCGCTGTCGAGGGCGACTGAATATACGAATGGCTTAAAAGTCGAGCCCGGCTGGCGTTCCGCCTGAACGGCGCGATTAAATTCTGACATCCGGAAGGAGAACCCGCCAACCATCGCCACAACACGGCCCGTATGCGGATCAATTGCAATCAAGCCGCCATTAATCGCAGGGGCCTGTCGCAAAGCATAAGCGTCATCGATGATCGCCGGCTCGTCTGCAGGGGTTTCACCTTCAACCGGCAGCACGCGCGCTTGCTCGACATACACAATATCGCCTTGTTCCAAAACTTGACTGACAAGCGTAATCTCATCGCCTCGGTCATTGGCGGAAATATATTCGCGAGCCCAGGCGAGTTGATCGACGGGAATGATCCCAGTAACACCGTCTTCAAATCCAATCGTTGCGGCATTGTCTTCGACTTCAAGAATTAATGCAGGTCGCCACGGCGCCATATCCTCTGAAACCGTGCGCGCGCTACGTAGGGGCTTTAACGCCTCGGTTAGCGCTGTCGCCCATGCCGGCCCGGCCTCTGCATTTTCCTCATCATCAGCAACATTTTGAACTACATCCTCTGATGGAATAACCATTGTCCCCATGGGCCCGCGCCAACCATGGCGCTGGTCATAAGTGACAAGCCAACGACGCAGTACTTCCCCGGCGATTTTTTGAAGGCCGGGATCAACCGATGTCCGCACCGAAAGCCCGCCATCATAAAGCGCCTCAACCCCATAAAGCTCAACAATCTGTTTACGGACTTCTTCGGCGTAATACTCCATGGTCCAGTCGCGAGCGCCCAGCGGCGGCGCTATGCCTGCACCTAGCGGTTGGGCGCGTGCGTCATTCGCGGCTTCCTGTGAGATGCGTCCATCAGCCAGCAGTCGGCCAATGACCCAATTGCGCCGTTCAACGGCACGGTCTTCATTATTGATCGGGTGATAGTTGCTCGGTCCCTTGGTGATCGCGGCTAGATAAGACGCCTCGGCAATTGTCAGATCCGCCAGGGACTTATCAAAATAATTAAGCGCCGCCGCTGCAACCCCATAGGACCGGTTACCAAGGTAAATTTCATTGAGATAAAGTTCGAGGATATGGTCCTTAGTAAAGGTGCGCTCCATCTTTCGAGCGATAAGCATTTCTCTGACTTTGCGCTCAATTTTTTGCTCACTGGAGAGTAGAAAATTCTTCGCGACTTGCTGGGTGATGGTCGATCCGCCCTCAAGGCGCCGACCTGCCAGAATATTATTGATGTTGGAAAGCTGCGCCCGCACGATCCCACGCACATCAATGCCGGTATGTTCAAAGAAAGATTTATCTTCAGCAGAAACAAATGCGAATTTTACATAGTCCGGCATCGACTCGATCGGCACGAACAAACGGCGCTCACGGGCAAATTCCGCGACCAATGATCCGTCCCCGGCATAAACCCGCGTCGTCACTGGCGGCGCATAATCCGATAAGGCTTGATAATCCGGCAGATCCTCATTCAGCTGATTGAGATAAATAGCAACAAAAATTGCCGCGCCAATGACTGCCATCGCCCCTGCAGCAAAGAAAAGACCAACAAATCTAAACACTGCGCCCCCCCATCCACTTCCGCCACCGCCCCCAATAGCATCGCTGGCTGGCGCCGCTTTATCGGCATTTTGCGCTCGCGCATAAGGCGCCCGCTTTGGCGCCGCCAAAGTTTTCTCTTTAAGGGAAACTTTTCCCGGCACGAGATCTTGTTCGCCTAAGGCAATTTCTTCCTCAGCAATATCAGCGTCGTCAAGGTCGATGTCTAAAACTTCGACGTCGGGGCTATCTTGCGCGTCAACCTCATCAAATCCCACATCTTCGTCGGCCGACACTTCCGCAACATCGATGCCCTCTTCGTCGGATTCATTATAACCCACATCAGGCCCACCCGCATCCGACGCTTCCGTGAGCTCTGAAGCGTCTTCAGCATCAGAAACCTCATCGTCCGCTTTAGAAAACATATCATGTTCGATTGCGGTCGGCGTCTCATCGGCCTCATCATCGTTGCCAAATGAAAGCCGACCGTCTTTGGGTCCTGATTTCTTTGATTCGTCGCTCATTACCGTTACGCTCGCCCTTCAACTGGGTTCTCACTCAATTGACGTTATTTGGATAATGAACGCCAATTTATTGAATTTTCTACTTATAGCGCCGGGTGAAAAAGTGGAAACCGGTTTTTCGCACCAACCGGCGCGTCGTAAAGAATCTAGATCATCTGGTGATTCCTGTTATTCGCCCGATGATCTAGCGCATAATTAGGTCTACAGCGAGGCGCAAGCAGGCCGGAAATTGCTCATTTTCGTAAGGTTGAGACCTAGTTGGCCCCTTCCGACTGATTAGAGGCAAGTCGCTGACCGGCATGTTCATCAAAATATTGGTCGATGGCGTCGGCAACAGCCGTCATTGAGCGCTTGCGCCAGACCCTTGATTTGAGGTTCGCCTCATCTTTGGAATTAGAGATAAACGCCATTTCCAGAAGCACCGCAGGCACATCGGGCGCCAGCAATACCCGCAGATTCGCGGTGCGGTGGGAGCGATTGAGCATCGGCGTCTTTGGCGAGAGATAAGTGATAAGAAGCTCGGCAAAATTAGACGAGGCCGTACTGGTCTCATCTTGCGCTATATCGAGGAGAATATCGCCAACAAGCTGATCATATCCCTGCAATTCAAGATCATAGACCTCAAGGTCTCCTTGGGATTTAGCGAGTTTAACTGAACGAGCCGAGCCTTTTTCCGATAGCGTATACACAGAGGCCCCGCGAACAGCAGGCTTTGAGATGGCATCCGCGTGAAGAGAGATAAACAAGTCAGCTTTGACGTCGCGGGCGCGCTCCTCAACCTTATCCGGCTGAATTCGGACGTCCTTATCTCTGGTCAGAACGATCTCATAATCGCCCCGTTTTTTTAAGATCGCGGCTAATTCCAAAGCTGCAGCAAGGGTTACGGTTTTCTCATAAGTGCCGCTCTGGCCTTGCGAGCCGGGGTCTCGGCCGCCATGCCCCGCATCAATCACCACGACCTGACGTTTTGTAGGTTGTGGCGGCGCAGCCGTCGCACCCTTTGGGGTCGGGTTTGGTGTGGGTAATGCGGGAAGAGGCGCTTCTTCCGCCGTCGCTTGTCTTATGACAGCAGTTAAATCTGGAAATTCCTGAGGCAGGCTGGCCAGAAAGTCCTTTTTCCCAGCGGTTACGAGGTCAATGACCAAACGGTATTTTGTGACCGACCCTTGTGGCTCGATCATGAAAACCTCTTTGATTTTCGCGGTTTTCTTAAATTCAAAAACAGCTTGGGAGGCTCCAGCCCCCGTAGCAAACCCATAACGCTCGATATGGCCTTTTCCCGGGCGGAACACGCGATCGGAGGCTGGCACGGTTAAATTGGAAAAATTGACCAATAATCTGCCATTGGCAGTCCCGTCACCTGAGAGCGTATAATCAGCCTCCCCCGCCAGATCGAAAACGATGCGTGTCGCCTCTCCATTGGGGCCGAATCGGACACCGAGAAGCTCCGCCGCATGCGCCGCAGGGCCAGCAGCCAACCCAATAAATACGCCAATTAGGGCGGCAATCAGGAAGGTGGGAAATTTCCCGGCATTCATCATCATAGACCCATCCATACGCGCCGATTTGGCCACGGAAAAGAGGCAAATCCGCCTTCAGATTCCTGTCGGCATCCCCAGTTTCAATACACCAGCGTTAATGCGGCGTTAATATCATGGACAAGTTATACCCGTGCGTTAACTTTAGGTTTTCTTTTTCCCCGCACTGATGCATGGTCAGATTTCTCTTGCGAAAGGCCGATTCAATCGCCAATTCGCTATAGAGAAGTTGATGTAGCTGATCGGCTAGAGCCGGTATTCGCTGCGAAAGTTCTCCGGGAGGCCCGAATTAAGCCGCCTTTACCGGAATTTAGCCGGCAGCTCCGATCGCCGGCGGGCACTTCCTGCCATATGGCGAATGTGCGAGGAGCGAAGAAACCGGCGCAAATCTCGCGCCAGATCATAACCTGCCGACGCAGTCCCAAAGGGTTATTGCCCAAAAGGACTTAAGCAGCGGCCCGAAAAAACAGTTTTGCCGATGATGCAAGATGCGCATATGAACACTGCTGGCTCCCCACAATGGGCTAGTCATGCGGTCGCGCACGCGCTCCGGCGACCCAACCTAGGCAATATAGCGACATTGTTCCTGTATTGCGGAGCTAATATTAATGACAAAAAAAATGCTTATCGACGCGGCCCACCCCGAAGAGGTGCGTGTCGCCCTGATCGATCAGGGCAAAGTCGAAGACTTCGATTTCGAATCAGAAGCACGCAAACCTCTTAGAGGTAATATCTATCTCGCGCGGGTTACGCGTGTTGAGCCCTCTCTCCAGGCGGCCTTCATCGAATATGGCGGCAACCGACACGGGTTTCTCGCCTTTAGCGAAATCCATCCCGATTATTATCAGATCCCCGTATCTGACCGTAAGCTTTTGCAGGAAGCCGAAGCGGAAGTCGCAAAACTTGCGGCTCAGCTTGAGCTTTACCAAAGCGGTGACGAGTATGACGATCTGATTGATGAAGATGATCAACCATCTGCCTCCTCCGATGAGGCGAGCGATGAGACCGCTCAAGATGACGACCAAGAACAACCAGCCGATATAGAGGCTGTCTCCGACGTCATCGAAGAAAGCAACACGCCTTCAGAAGAAGTAGAAGTAACAGAAGATGCTTCAGATGATGCCGCGTCCATAGATCAAGACGCGGCTTCCGAGTCGGAACAAGAAAACGACAAGAAAATCGATGAGGAAGAGGAAGAGGAAGAGGCGGAGGAAAACTCAGACAACGATCAGTCAAAAAGCAATGCCGCCGATCAGTCAAACGACCCATCCGATACCGAAACCGTTGACGCGGCTAAAGACACAGATGTGGCTGAAGAAATTGTCGAGGACGACACAGATGACGCCGACAAATCAGCCTCTACACAGAGCGATCAGCCCGATGCTGAACTCGTTGAAAATACCGATGAAGACGCCGATGACGTTGTAGCTTCTGATGCCGAAGAATCCTCTGCATCCACAAAAGACGCCAAAAAGAAAAAACGCGAAACACGTGCTGAACTCTTTGAGCGCTACAAAGAAGCTAAACGTAAACGCTCTCGGCTTTTGCGTAATTATAAAATTCAGGAAGTCGTCAAGCGCCGCCAAATCCTGCTTGTACAGGTCGTAAAAGAAGAACGCGGCGGCAAAGGCGCAGCGCTCACCACTTATATGTCCCTGGCCGGTCGCTATTGCGTGTTGATGCCAAATACTGCACGGGGCGGCGGAATATCACGCAAAATCGCCATGGCCTCAGACCGTAAAAGATTGCGCCGGGTCGTCGGCAGCCTCGAAGTTCCCCAAGGCATGGGTCTCATCATTCGGACCGCGGGCGCCAAACGCACCAAGACCGAAGTCAAGCGTGACTATGATTATCTTTTGCGCCTATGGGAAAACATCCGTACGCTGACACTGAAGTCTGTCGCGCCCTGCCTCATCTATGAAGAGGCCAGCCTCATCAAACGCGCCATCCGCGACCTCTATGACAAAGATATATCGAGCGTCCTTGTGGAAGGAGAAGAAGGCTATCGTGAAGCCAAAGACTTCATGAAGATGCTGATGCCGTCCCATGCGAAAAATGTTCAGCCCTACAAAGACCGGGCGCCGATATTTCTGAAACACAATATCGAAAGCCAACTCGACGGGATGTATCTGCCTACGGTTCGGTTGAAATCTGGTGGTTATATTGTCATTCACCAAACCGAAGCGTTGATTGCAATTGATGTGAACTCTGGCCGTGCAACGCGCGAGCGCAATATCGAATTGACTGCGCTAAAAACTAACGTCGAAGCTGCGCAGGCTCGCCAGTTCCGGCTGCGCGACCTTGCCGGCCTCATCGTGCTCGATTTCATCGACATGGAAGAGCCGAGAAATAACCGTAAGGTCGAAAAGGCCCTGAAAGATGCATTGAAATCTGATCGCGCACGCATCCAGGTCGGACGCATTTCCATGTTCGGCCTTCTGGAGCTCTCACGACAGCGGCGGCGTTCGGGCATCATTGATGGGACCACCCATTCATGCCCCACCTGTTCTGGCGCAGGGTTCGTGCGTTCCCACGAAATTGCAGCTTTGCGGATTTTGCGCGCAATTGAAGGCGAAGCCATCTCCGGCAAAGTTGGTCTGATCACCGCCCGCACATCGCTTGATGTCAGCCTCTACATCTTAAATCACAACCGCAGCTGGCTTGAACACATCGAACAGCTGAACGGCGTAAAAGTCGAAATCCTTGCCGACTCCGAAAAATCCGGCGATGCGTTTGATCTTGAAAAGAGCGGCACGCCTCAAGAACGTGTGGCAGATACCGCCTTTGTGCGTCCCGATCAGCTGGAGCCTGCCGAAGTAGCCAAAGTTGACGAAAGCGACGTTGAAGCGACGAACAGCTCAACCTCTGATGCAGAGGAGCAACCAGATGGCGTGCGCAAGCGGCGGCGGCGGCGCAAACGCAAAAAAGACACAACAGCATCCGCCGATGCAAGTGAAAGTCAGAGCAGCGACAGCACAGAGGACGAACAACCTCGCGAAGAGAGCGCCGAACAATCCACACGCTCGGACAATGGTCAACAAGACAATGGTCAACAAGACGGGAGCCAACCAGACGGGGCCCAACAAAATGGGGACCAAGACGATGAAGAGGCGCCCAAGCGCCGTCGTCGGCGCGGTCGTCGCGGGGGTCGTCGCAACCGTCGCAACAAAGAGGAAATGGATGCCAAATCGGAAGAAACTGTCATTGACGCCGATCAGCCTGCCAGCCCTTCCTCTGATGAGACCGATGAGACTGCGACCGTGCCAAGCGCTGAAACGCCCGCAGAGGTTGTAGACACACCCAAAAAGAAGGCGCCGCGATCCCCTAGACGACGCTCCAATGGGCGTGATGATGCAATGAAGGCGGCTCCTGCAGCTGAAACTCCGCCTGACGATGCTCCAAAAGTGGAAGAAGCAGCCGCAGCTCCCAAAATCGAGAGCAAAGTTGCTCCTGAGGTCAGCGAAGCGCCAAAACCAGTGCGAAAAGGCTGGTGGAAGCGCGCTATCGGTTGACTTGATCTTTGATGAAGCTGGCCGACGGAAATGACTGGGCCGCCCGTTATATACGGGCGGTGATGGGTTCATAATTTTTGCGGTCACAATTGCGGCGCCGGGCAAATCTGCCCTCGAAATCGCCGCAAAGTGCGCCTAAATTGGCTGCAGCCTGATATACGAGGAGGCTTTAATTGGTGAATTTGCGTAAAGGCCTGATTTCGATCGCTGCGGCGTCCGTGGCTCTTGGCTCCACTCTGGCCCAAGCTCAGGGCCTCGGGGTGCTACGCGACGCCGAGATGGAAGAGTTTCTCGACGATCACACAAGGCCGATTCTTGACGTTGCCGGGATAGCTCCAGGCTCGATCCATATCCTGATCATTAATGACGGGTCTTTCAATGCGTTTGCTGGCGGGCGCTATATGGGTATTCATACCGGCTTGTTAACAACCATAGACACGCCGCGCCAGATGGAAGCGATTATCGCGCATGAGGCTGGTCACCTTGCCGGCGGACATTCGGTAAGATCAAGCGATGCGATAGCGGCGGCGACCCGTCCAATGATCTTAAGCCTGGTTCTTGCCGTTGGGGCCATCGCCGCAGGGGCGCCGCAAGCCGGGATCGGAATTTTAGGCCTCGGTCAAAATATTGGTATTGCCAATTACCTTTCCTATAGCCGTGGACAGGAATCAGCGACCGATCAGGCGTCGATTACGTATCTTGACCGGTTGGGACACTCCAGCAAAGGTGCATTAGAAGTCTGGGGAAAGTTGCGTAACGCGCAAATAATTCGTGGTCGGAAGATTAATCCATACCAACAAACACACCCTATGGCGAATACACGCTTGGCATCACTGAAGCGACGCGTTGAAGCCTCCCCCTATTATGATGTCGAAGACAGCCCGGAAGAAATTGAGCGTTTAATTCTGATCCAGGCGAAAATTCGCGGATTTCTTCACGACCCGGAATCAACACTGCGCTATTACAAAGAGGAAGACCAATCAGACGCCGCACATTATGGACGCGCTGTGGCATATTTCCGCCTATCTGAAATGGACAAGGCGCTTATCGAAGTTCATGTGCTGACAGCAAAATATCCGGAAAACCCCTATTATCATGAACTTGAAGGACAAATGCTGTTTGAATATGGCAGGGCCAAAGAAGCCATAGCCCCACATCAACTCTCCATAAAGCTCAAGCCCGACAATGCCCTCTTGCGTCTCAATCTCGGGCGCGCGCTTCTCGCGACTGATGAACTAGCCAATACGCAAGAAGGCGTCGAGGAAATAAAACGCGCCTTGTTTTTAGAACCGGATAACAGTTTTGGCTGGTTCGAACTGGCCCGCGGATACAGCACCCTTGGCAATGATTTTATGGCCAATCTGGCAACCGCTGAGTCGCGATATAACGCTGGCGACAAAGCGGCGGCAAATCAGTTTGCACGACGCGCGATGATTGGGCTGCAACGCGGAACGCGGGAATGGCGCCAGGCATCAGATATTATCCTGGCGACACAACCCGAAGAAGGCGGCCCCCCTCTTCCTCCTGGCATTGAAGAGCCGGGCCCACGCAAACCAGATGACAATCCAAGAAAACGTCCGGATGTGCCTGATCCTACTTTTAGCGATCAATCACTCTGATACATTGAATTCAACAAGGGGTATCACAGCATGACGCTGTGTGAAAAG
The DNA here is from genome assembly GCA_013151435.1 of Alphaproteobacteria bacterium. Lineage (GTDB taxonomy): Bacteria > Pseudomonadota > Alphaproteobacteria > Caulobacterales > Parvularculaceae > Hyphococcus. Next base: position 5,405 of record JAADIH010000040.1, on the reverse strand, counting down.
GTAGTATTATGAACAAGACAAAAGCCGCCATCGGCGCAAGCCTTATGGGCGCCTTCGCTTTAGGGGCAATTGTTGTCGCGTTTTCATCCGCTCAGGAACAATCTACGACGTCGCAAGCGCCAAAAGCGTCCATAACCACTTCTTTTTCTGGTCTGGAAGAAGAAGAAATCGGCGACATCATTCGCGCTTATCTGATGGAAAATCCTGAAGTCATCATTGAAGCGGTAAACGCCTATAGCCGACGCGAACAGCTCGCCGCCGAAAGCCGTGCGAGCGATGGTGCCAAGGCTAATCTAGCCGCGTTAGTTAACCCAGAGAATGGCTTTATCGCTGGAAAGAACCCTTCGAGAGCCAAGGTCACGGTTATTGAGATGTATGATTACCATTGTACATTTTGCAAACGCGCAACAGGCATCATCAAGGAGATTGCCGATCAAGACGCTGACGTGAAAGTCGTCTTCCGCGAGCTGCCGATCCTGAAAGAAGAATCCAATTACGCTGCAGAAGCCTCGTTAGCTGCGCGCGAACAGGGCAAGTTTCTGGATTTCCATTTCGCCATGATGAAAGCGAAAGGAACCCTCACGAAACAGCGCGTCCATGAGATCGCCAAAAAGCAAGGCATTGATGTCGCTAAACTGGAGCGCACCGCCGGCGCCCGCAGAACCTCTGACGCCATTATCGAGACACATGAGATTGCCAGAGAAATGGGTGTTGATGGCACACCAGCCTTTATCGTCGCAACGACTGATGGGTCTTATGTGGAAGTGGTCACTGGTTTTCGCCCCGACGAGCTACGTGAAAGAATCGCTGAGGCGAAAAAAGCGGCGAAGTAACTGTCACTGCGAGCGCAACACTCAGCTTTGTTGTTTGTTGCGCTGCTCTAAATCACGCGCTTTGGAAAGTTTTTTCCATCGCTGATAAATCATTGCCGCGATCACAATCGCGGATGCTCCATAAGCCGCGGCGATGTAGGGCGTATATTTGCCAAAATCAAGCAACTCATTCATTGGGTTTTTCCTCAGAGACCTTTTGTTGAACAACCGGACGGCTGGGCGCGCGCAAATGACGATTTTCCAGACGCCGCATGATGAGATCTGCGGAACACCCGAGAGCACCAGCCAACCAAACAGCGCCATATAAGCGATGATCAGCGCGAATAGCGGCATCAGCATGCTCACATGAATAGTTGGTCCATCAATGCGCAAAATGCTGGCTGGTTGATGAAGCCCATTCCACCATTCAACCGAGAATTTGATGATTGGAATATTGATCGCGCCCACAAGCGCCAGAATACGCGCAAACCGCGCCGCCCGCGCTTCATCCTCAACCGATTTCCAGATCGCCATATAGCCAAGATAGATAAAGAATAAGACGAGCACGGAGGTAAGGCGTGCGTCCCATACCCACCAGGCGCCCCAGGTGGGTTTGCCCCACACTGCGCCTGTGAAAAGCGCCAGCGCGGTAAAGGCCGCCCCGGGAACCGCCGCCGAGCGCGCCGCCATATCCGCCAGATTGTGACGCCAAATAAATCCGACAAGGCTCATGGCGGCTATAAAACTATAAGATGCGAGCGCCATCCAGGCCGCCGGCACATGCACATACATGATGCGCACGCTATGGCCCTGCTGGTAATCTTCGGGTGCAAAAAACAGCCCCATGACGACGCCAATGACGGCAAAGACGACGAACACGCCGAACACGAATGGACCCACGCCCTTGGCGAGCGCTTCAAATTTCGCGGGGTTAGAAAATCTGCTGAACATATTTTGCAATGTTTCTTTCTACTCCAGGCCAATACGCAATGCGGCGAGGGAAAATCCTGGCGCCATGACCACCATAAACAAACTTAGCGCCGATAAGATCAAGGCTTCCGGCGACCAAATCGTAGCCGATGACATATAGCTCTCAACCGCAAGTACGCCAAAAATCAAGGGCGGCGCCAAAAATGGCGCGGCAATGATCATCGCGAGCAGGCTCCCCGCTCTAAGGCCCGCCGCAAGCGCTGCTGAGAACAAAGCAGTGAGAATGAGTGCAGGCGCGCCCAGGGCCAAAATGACCACCGCACCCATAAGATTTTCCGGATTAATTCCAAACATCGTCAACAGCAATGGCGATGCAGCGACCATAGGGGCCGCAGCCGTGACAAAGACTAATCCAGCCTTCGCCGCAAAATAAGGCAACAGACTGGTCTGCTCCGCCGCCAAGGCGCGCAATGACCCATCCCTTAAATCTGCGTCAAAAATATCTGCGACTGAGAGCTGAATGGCGAATGTCGCCGCCAACCAGACGATCGCCGGCGCCGCAAGCGCTAATGCCGACGGCTCCGGCCCGATGGCAACACCGGCAAGCGTTCCAAAAACCGCAAAGAATAAAATCGCATAGAACCACCCACCCCCGGATCGCATGGCGATGGCAAGATCACGCGTGAATATTGCGCGTGCAAGAGATAAACTATTGACGTTCATCCGATCACCAATCTCTGCGACACCACGTCCAATGAGTCATGGGTTGCAATGATCGCAATACCGTTATGCTCCAGATGATTGGTGATAAGCTCGGATACTATTTTTTCGCCAGCTTCATCAATTGCTGCGGCTGGCTCGTCCATCAACCAGACCGGACGTTTGGCGATACCTGCGCGCGCAATATCAAGCCTGCGCCGTTGTCCAGCGGATAAGCGCCCTGCCCGCAGATCAGCATGTTCAATCATTCCCACACGGGATAATGCTTTGCGTACTAAGTCTTTCAGATCAGATGGTCCAACACCATAGGTCTTCGCCCAAAAGGTAAGATTTTCCGACGCCGTAAGCGCCAGTTTCACCGGGATTTCATGCCCAATATAGACGATTTGGTTAGCCGGTGTTCCAGGGCTCCACTCATCGTCAACACCCCAGGAAATGCTTCCCTCCGCCACCCGTAAGTGCCCCGCAAAAAGATTGAGCAAACTCGACTTGCCAGCGCCATTAGCTCCGAAAAGTTGAACCGCCTCGCCCGGCGCCAGCGCCAGGTCAACGCCGCGCACAATCGGCAAGCCGCCACGGTCGCAGCCGACATTCTCAGCACGCAAAGAGACTGTTTCTAGATATGTAGCCATCAATTCCCATACTTGCTGAGCTTGGCTAAACGCCGCCAATCGCCAACTGGACGGTCACTCTTAACGCGATTCCACCAGCCCGCCGGTATAATTCAAATTCTCCAGAAGCACTCCAGCCCACACCGCGACAAAACGGCTCGGCGCTCGCGCCTGATCAGTTGACGTATAAGGCCAGTCCTCTATTCCGACTTCACCCAAATTCTGAAATAGTTTTACATTATCGTTTGGTTATAATTCCTTTGCGTAAACCGCTTTCCACATCACTATTATATGCTTTAGAAACAAAGCGTAATTTTTTACCTGAAGGGACTTTCGTGTGAAGCCGACTAAACGCAATAAACGTATTGGCCTCATCCTTGGCGCCGCCGTTTTGCTTGGCGGCGCGGGGCTGTTGGTCTCAAACGCCCTTCAACGTAATATCTCCTACTTCTACACCCCTTCAGAAGCGATTGAGGCCGGGCTGGCCGCCAATACACGCATCCGCCTCGGCGGGATGGTGGAAGACGGCAGCCTCCAAAGCAGTGACGATGTCAAAATTACATTCCGCGTCACCGATGGCGGCCAAAGTATTACCGTCTCTTATAGCGGTATCCTCCCCGATTTATTCCGTGAAGGTCAGGGCGTCATCGCCCAAGGTCGCATGCAAGAAGACGGCAGCTTTACCGCCGATACGATATTCTCGCCAAACATGATGAGAATTATATACCCAAAGAACTGATCGACGTGATGGATGCGGCAAAGAACCAATCCTGATACAGCGCGTTTTAGTCCTTGGTGCCGTATATCCGATCTCCGGCATCGCCCAGCCCTGGCACGATGTAGCTTTTCTCATTCAGCCCACGGTCAAGCGCTGCTGTAATGATCGCAATATCCGGGTGCGCCGCACTGAAAGCTTCAACACCTTCAGGCGCCGCCACAAGACATAAAAACTTTATACGTTTCCCGCCATTTTCTTTTAGCGCATCAGCCGCCGCAATCGCGGTGTTTCCTGTGGCCAGCATGGGATCTACAAGGATCACCTGTCGCGCCCCAAGTTCATCTGGCGTTTTATAATAATATTGCTTAGCTTCAAGCGTTTCATGATCGCGGGCGATGCCGATATGGCCGACACGCGCTGACGGTACCAAATCCAGCAGCCCGTCAACCAGCCCATTACCCGCCCGCAAAATCGAGACAAAGCAAAGCTTTTTACCTTCCAGATACGGGAACATCCCACGCTCCATAGGCGTTTCAATCTCTACCTCGCCTAGCGCCAGATCCTTGGTCACCTCGCATCCAAGAACAAAGGCGACTTCCCGCAAGACCTGACGGAATTTTGCCGTGGGCGTATCCTTACTGCGCAGAATTGTCAGTTTGTGCTGGATCAGCGGGTGGTCGACGATCGTGAGATTTGGCGGCATTTCATACTCTTCTTCAGATTGTTGCCAGTTGCGCTTTTTATCGGTTATCCATCAGATAATGTCCATTCTGAATGGATGGCGCCGACAACAAATGAGCCCAGATGATCAGCCAGTGGGATAAGAAGTTTATAGAGCTTGCCTTTTTGGAGGCAAAGAAAAGCACCGAGACCGGCGGTCTGCCGATTGGGTCCGTCCTGGCGCGCGGCGAAACGTTACTCGCCTCCGGCCATAATCAACGGGTTCAAAAAGGCGACCCCATCGCTCATGGCGAAATGGATTGTCTTCGCAAAGCGGGCCGCCAGAAGACCTATAAGGATACGACGCTCTATACGTCGCTTTCCCCATGCATGATGTGTTCAGGCACGATTGTTCAGTTCAAAATTCCGCGCGTTGTTATAAATGATACGCAAAATTTTGGCGGTAATGAAGAATTTCTCCGCCAGCATAACGTTGAAGTTATTGATGTCGCACACCCAGACTCGATTGCCTTGATGGCGAAATTCATTGCCGACAATCCGGTCCTCTGGAATGAAGATATCATGGAATAGAGCGCTGGGGTCAGAGTAGGCTTTTCATATCAAATGAAAGATCCGCCAGCGCATTCGGATCAACCGACGTTCTCGCCGCAATCAACCGCCGCGAAATCATATGATCCGCTGGAGCGTTAATCGAATCCACGGCGCAGATCTTGTCGCCCACGAGATAGAAAACAGAAAAAGATTTTGCCGCCGGGTCCCCGCGCATGATGGATACATCGACGCGCTTATCGCGAATGCCTACGGTCTGTAGTTTTACGTCATATTGATCCGACCAAAACCATGGCGCCTGATCATAAGCAATGTCATTACCACAGATCGATAAGGCCGCCGTTTTTGCTTGTTCTAATGCGTTATGCACAGATTCAAGACGCA
>JAADIH010000191.1 GCA_013151435.1 Alphaproteobacteria bacterium | reverse complement strand
AGCCCGAGCTTATCGCTTCCGCCGGCCAATTGACAGAGACCGGCGCGGGGCCTTAAGACGCGGCCCTCAAGGTTTCGGGGCTATAGCTCAGTTGGGAGAGCGCGTCGTTCGCAATGACGAGGTCGGCGGTTCGATTCCGCCTAGCTCCACCATTTTTTATCTCGCGGCGCGAAGGTGCGCCTCCGATGGGGCGCCCTGACCGGGCGGCGGGCAGCCGCCCTTGCGAACCCTTCGGGTTCGATGTTTCTTCGTCCAGGCCCACCACGCAGTCTTCCGATTTTCATGTGAAATGGTCCTGGATTTTCGGACAGCCTGGCGGTGGCCGGGCCGCAATTTTTCTTCTGCGCACAACTATTTTGTAAATGACACGCTTGCCACAATAACAAAAACCCTCGCCGCAGACTTGACTACACCCAAATGCGTTGGGCGAACCAAAAACTGCCTAAGGCAAAAATTGAAATGCTCGCAGTGCGTTCAATGAAGCCCGCAGGGATTGAATGAATTTGTCGAAGCCCTAGCATGAGGCCATAAAAACTTGCGAGCGCAGCAAGCTGAGCGAGCTCAACGCCGATATTAAACCCTAGCAATGGGGCAAATATTTCTGTCCGTAGAAAGCTAAACGCCAACAAGCCGCCAGCAAAACCGGCGCCATGGACCAGACCAAACGCCGCCGTTACTACCGGCAACAAAGTTAGCGCTACGTCGCCTGACAAGCGCGCCATGAAAAAAGCGAACGCAGCGAGCATAATCCCGGTTCCGAAAAGCAGCGCCGCACTGCCGAATGGGAGGGTGACGACAATCAGCGAAAGGACGGCAAACCCTGTCATCGCCGAACGGCGATCAAGACCGTATTTCGCGCCAGCCTCTAGCGCGGTTACTGCAATTGTAAAACCGATCATGGCCTCAACAAGTTGTGTGTTTGGCGCGATTATTCCTAAAGTCACCAGCGCCAGCGATATTGTGTGCCCGAGCGTAAAGCCGGTGATGCAAAACAGCGCGGTCCGCGGCGTCGTTGCGACGATTAGCAATGCCGCCAGAAAAACTAGGTGGTCGAGACCAGATAAAACGTGAAAAAACCCGACGCCGATAAACGCCCAAAGACTGCGAGGAGGACTTTCAGAGCGAAGAATGAACGTGGAGCGCCCTTCACGCAGCACCGTATCCGAGAACTCGCCTTCATGATTGACGCGCGCAATATGAATATGTGTTGCAGACACAATCTGAAACGCAACAACCGTAATACTCACATTTCCATCTGCGATTGGACGAGGACAGACAAACCGACCCGAAACACGCAATGTGTTTCTGCTCTGGCCGAGCGGCTCTATGTCAGTGCGTTTGCATGACGCCTTGCCTTGAGCAACGCGTATGGTTTCGCGCAAATGCGCAATCAACAATGTCTGCAAGTCTTTCTCATCCGTATAAATCTGGGAAAGCTGCGTCACGCGCCGCGCATCGACAGCAAACACAAACGTGAGAGACTGGCCGTCGATGGTCCAACTTGAAAAAGACTGACTGCGGGTATGCGCCTCAGCGGGGCCACATAGAACGATGGAACCCAGCGCAAAGATAGCAAAAAAGGCACGCATCATTGTTCCGTTTCGGGGTCAATCAATACTTTGATCCGCGCATTACGGCGCAATCGCGCGACATATTTTTCCAGCGCCTGTTCGTCGCGGCGGCGCAGCCATTCGATCTCGACGCTATTTCTGGCTTGTTCAAAGGAAAGCGGGCCGCCTTCATCTTTGCGAAGCCAAAGAAAAAGCTCGCCGCTGCTGGTCGCTATAGGCCCCGTAATTTCCCCCTGCGCCATCTTGGCGACAGCATCGCGCGCCGAACCGCCGAGGTAGTCACTCACCTTCCCAAGCGGCGCCCGGGACGCAACCGGGATGCGCACCAGATCGAAGGTCGCACGAGCCTCTTCAAAGGAAGCGCCCCCTTGCAAAGCACCCACAAATCCTTGCGACTGGCTTTCGCTGTCTGCGCGCACAACATCAATCGTCACCAGCCGGGGAGAAGAGAAGAGGACTGTTTCCGCCTCGTAAAAAGTCCTGAGCGCGTCTTCTTCTGGATCAACGGCTGGATTTAAAGACGTAACGGAACGGATAAGCGCCTGGATCAGGTTTTTACGAACCAAACGATCATCGCGCCCAAGCTCAAGTCGCAAGGCTTCTTGAACAATCAACTCCTCGTCAATCAAAATTTGCATGGCGCGCGCGTTATCTTCCGCTGTGCGCGCCCTCACCAATCCAGACTGCATTGCGTCGCGCGCGCGCGCATACTCCGCATCAAGAATAGGTGCGCCATTTACATACGCTACAGCAGCGGTGTCGCGCCTGCCAATTGACACCCCAAGTGCTGAATATAGCGCAGCGCCCAGCGCTACAAAAGCCGCAATCGCGTAAGCAAGCGTCGTTCGGTTCGTAGCTCGACTATTGCTCATTGGACGCTTCGACAGAAGCCTCCGCCTGTTTTGAATAATTCAAATATATCGGTGAAGACCAGGCGCGCACATCCTTCATGCTTGTGCACTCTGCATCGCCAGAGCGCCAATCCCCATAACAAAGGGACGCCTTTATGCAGCTGCCCTCTTCATCGCGTTCGCACTGGATGGGTTCAGCGTTTATGGTCGGACGCGCTTCTTGTATGGCGCGCGCATAATAAAGCACATCGCGCGCACCAGCGGCGAAATCGGGGTCGCCAAACTCAAACGAGCAACCGGTCTCATCAGGCGTGCACTGGTGGACAAGAAACGGATCATCGATCAGGTTGGTAATTTGTTCTTCTGGAGACGTTTGCGGCCGGATACGGATGATCTCAATACGCTCGATCAAATTACGCTGATCGCTCGGGTTGTAGCATTCGCCGGCGCAAAGGCTCTCAATGCGATCGCCGCCGAGAGCATCCACTGCAAAGTCCGGACAACCCGGTTTTTGTTTGTAGGAGCCTACAGCGGTTACCTTAAATGTGCCGGAGGTTGATGCATCGACGGTTGCGCCCATTGGCGCTTCACTGCCATCCTCGCCAATGCGGTCAAACCATAACAACATGCGCGGCCCTGAGGTTGCATATGTTTCACGCCGTTGCAGCGCATCCCAGATTTCTTCGCGCGAACGGCCTTCGCTATGCACCGCAGCAAGTCCGCCGGTTTGCCAGAAGCTTGATTGGCGCTCAAGCTCCGTCAACTGAAAGCCTGTGAGCGCCGTCAGCTCTTCGCGTGTTTTACGATAGACTGTGGAATCGGGCGCTGGTTCATCGCGGATGAACATCTTTCGAAATTTTGGATCAACGACACCGCCCGATTCAGTGTTGAGACGGCGAGCGATTTCTTTGTACCCCGTGCCAGGGCGCGCCCGGTGGTTATCGGATGAGGCAATGAAGCCCCAGTTGAACCGAATAGGGTTTTCGTCTTCGGCCACATCGTCGAAATTCGATATCGCCAAGCCATATTGCACGCTGGTTTTCGGGCGGTGATGAAACGGCGGCAGATAACAGTCTGTACACTGACCTGAGTCAAGCCAGTCTTCCGGGGTTTCACTGGCGATCGCCAAATGATAAGGCACGCCCATGCTCGCAGCGGCGTCTCGCGCTGCCTGCGATTTGATGGCGCATATTTCACTACCGTTTCCTTCACTCAGACAACGCTGTTCAATTAGTTCACCGGCCCGGACGCAAGGCGGCGTAAATCCGTCTTGCTTTGGCGGGCATGCGGCAGAGACATCCGGTTCAATCTCAATGATGTTTTGATAATCTCTGTACTCTTCAGAGTTGCCGTGGCCGGAGTAAATTTCGATTAATCGAAATTTTTCAGGCCGGTGCTTGGGCGCAAGCTGTTTATCCCAACTCGTGCCCGGCGGCGTATAAAAACCCCATGAAGTACCGTGGGGTATGATCAATGGATCAAGCCCCTGATCACTCAGCCGTTCTATGAGATCGCCGGGCAGCTTTGCCGACTCATAACATTCGAGCGACAGCTGACTCGAAGGAAGATTGGGATCACATTCAGGAACATCGCGGATGTTTTTCAAAAACGTATTGAAGTCATAATAGACGTTTCTGTTTTTAAAATCCGCCATCGCAACAATCGGCGGTATGCCCGCTGCGTTGGTGCGCAGGGCTTGGGTCGCCGCCCCTTGGGCGGCAATCGGACGCGCGGCGATTTCATCGTCATCGAGCCCAAGAAAAATTACATTTTTATGGCCAAAATGCTCTGAAGGAACGCCGCCAACTTGCGTCCATTCAAAGCCCATCATTGAAACCAAATCCGGGTTTGTCTGATCGGTCGATTTTGCCTGGCACTGTCGCACAGACTGTTTTGTCTGCGTCCATCGTTCTGGCGTGATCGCTTCCGCGTGATCGGTAATCGACCAGAAATCAATAGCCGAGCAATAGCGCGCATAATCACATGCGTCCGCAACCGGATGAACGCCTTTCCCGTGATTTAGCGGCAGCGCCCATAAAAATGCGTCCGTGGAGTATGACGAATGGACATGAAGGTCACCGAACAGGACTTGTTTCGACGTGTTATCAGGCGACAAGGACTGATCGGCTTCACGCCGCGCAATAATAACCGGGTCCGGCGTGGCGTCGCCATAAATGACGCCAGCATCTCTCTCCTGACCCAACATGCCCGTTACGACTGCGTAGGAAAAACCCTTCCAGCCGACAAAACCAATAACCAACACTGCCGCCGCAAATAAGAATATGCGTCTCATGGACATCCCTCATTTCCAAATTCCAATTTAACATTATCGTATTTTTGCTTATTTGTTGACAAAAATTACAGTGAGCCGTTCCGAAACACGGTGAACGCGCATATGATCACAAGCGTGGCAATACACTCAAGACCGGATTACCCACATTAGGGTGTGAACCCAATTTATCGGATTGATTTATTTATGCAAAGCATGATTCATGCCTTCCTCTAGGGAGGTATTGATGGCGGGATTTGCCAGCCAGAGATGGCCCACGAACAACCGTTTACAATCGTTATGCGCGATGGGGTGAACGTGGTGTTTGGAAAGGTATATTTTACGGGCTTGCAGAGGAATGTGGCGACGCTCTTGTCTTCATCGACGCTGACCTGAGCCCCAGTTGGTCCCTCATTTGAATAGAGAGTCCGTCAACCAGGAGACGGACATGAGTGACAGCCCAAGAATTAAGAAGAAAAGAAGGTTATGCTATACGGCTCCAGAAAATACGGTGTCGGAAAATTCTGTAGGCCTATTGGAATCATCACCTGGCAATGTCACGGCGGTAACTTTTTCTATAAATAAAGTCCAATTTTCATCGCCGATCAAATTCGAAGCTTTAACGATGCCGTTTTCGTCAAAGAACACATATAGAGGCATGCTTTTTGTAGGGTTTAATCTGTAAAACGACTTTTTATTTAGCGTCATGGTGAAACTTAAAAAGGAGGTTCTGCTTAAATCTTGCTGCGCCGCGTGGAGTGAATCCATCTCTGCCACCAGAAATATAACGCCAAGTGCTTTTGCGCCCTGCCGCGCCCTTAAAATTTCCGGCTTTTTTTCTTCGCATACAGCGCATCCCGAGGTCATAAAAATAATGACTCCTGGTTTTCCGACAAGGGAAGCATTACAAACAGTCTCACCTGTCTGAATCATACTCCCAGAAAAAGCGGGGAGAGGCGTACCTTCACAAAGGGGCGAAGGCATTCCTATTGCCGGAGCAATCGCTTCAATCATTTTCGCTGTGCGAATGATGAGAAACGAATTAATCGCGATGGCGAAAGCCAGGAAAGCCAATACAAAACCAATGAACGTCACATCCATATCTTTAACCTAACCGATTGAAGGGCGCCGCATAAGAAATTGTAACTCCTTTAGATTCATCGTATAATTGGAAAGAATTATAGCTAGGCAAAACAGAATACTGTTGTTCAACATTGACGTTTGGATTGTTAAGTATTCTTGATGGCGATAAGTAATAACAAGAAAAACAGAGCACGCAGAAAGAATGATCATGTTTCGAACCAGATCCAGCCAAGTTATTGCGTGGACTGAAACTCCAAAACAGTTGCAATGGATCAGGCGTTTTTGAAAAATAATTCTTGCGATCACAACTGTGAAGAAAATGACTAATAATGTGGCCCCACCTATTCCAATCGTTGAAAAATTCCCACCAGCAAGTGTTAATAACGCTGTTACCGCCTCAGTTATAATGACGGTTCCAGAAATGCTTTTTGCAATTCGGCTTTGAGCAGCGCCTTGTGATAGATTGAGTATCTCCTCTACACCGTGGCGGAAATCAGTAAATGAACGAAGCTTTCCGTATACTCCCAAACTTAACACAGTAAGAATGTAAAACCGGCAGAATTCGACAATATAGAATTTTAACATAGCGCTCTTAAGTATCTAACTCTTCCCATATCGCTTCAAGACGCTGTTGTGTATTTCGACGCACGAAGACCCGTTCGCGACTAGCGATCATTGCGTCAACCCAGTCATCCTTCGGCGCTTTGCGTAAGCCGCCGCCGACAACGCTGCGGATAAATTTTGAAGCTTTCCAAGCGGCTTTTTCGATCCGCGGACTCCTAATCACAGGTAAGGAAAGTGCGGATAAATCCTCGCCTGAAATCGGATAAAAATGCGAGTGATAGCCTGACGAGAGGCTCGTAATGATCTGGTCTATTTCCGATTCATTAAAGCGCCCTTCGCGAATCGAAAGTAACTCTGAACAAATCATTTTAACTTCTTTCGTGGCCCGATAAAAAGACGTGAGAGTGGTCGGGAAAATGTTATCGGATAGCTTTGCCAAAGCTTTCTCATTGGCTTGATTTTGATCAACGTTAAACCAATCCGCGTATGCTCGCCTGAGAAGACGAACATCCTCTGCAGAAATCATGCTTTCTCCAGCGTTGGCGGAATCTGGAGCGGTAGTTAATTGCGGGTCGACTGGTGAGAAAACGGCTGTTGCGCCAGCAATAATTTCGTCCGCCGCTAGCGTCATAATGGTTCCGGCTGAAGTGCAGTAAAACGGAACAATAAAAGTCAAGTGGCGGGTTGCATCGGTGAGGATGCGCGCTAAGCGTCGCGCCGCTGTAATTTCTCCCCCGTGGCAATGAATAACCACATCAAGTGATGACTTTGGTGAAAGCTCTTCAATCAAATCGTATAAAGTGGGCAGCAAACCAATATCTAAATTTGATGCAGCAAACACGATGGCTTTGCTGCCGCGTTCCTGCTCTATGGCGTCAAGGATCGAAGCAAGGTGTGATTTCATTGACTTTGCTTATGCGCTTCTTGGATCAAAAGACTGGCCATCGCATCGGAAATTGTAAGTGCTGGAACCAGCTGTTCCACAAAATAGAACTGACCAACGGGATTATTTTCAAGAAAAACATATTCGCCGGCAGGCGTGACGATTAGATCTAGAGCACCATACTCAAGGCCATAGCTGCGAACAAATTCAATGCATAGTCGCTCTATTTTGTCTGGCAAAATAGCAACATCATATTTTATTTCAGCACTAAAATCACGATAATCTGTCGACGTGCGCGGATCGCTCTGGGAATGAATTTCTGCAGCATAAACTGTTTGCCCAACGACGGTAACGCGTAACTCTATAGATTTTGGAATATACTCTTGGAAAAATCCCGGAGCGATGCTGATAGAATCCAGCATGTGGTCATTTTCATCAGTGATGAGTGTAGTTTTTAAGCCGTATGCTACAATTTCCTCTTCACTCACTAACTCCGACGCTAAAGAGGCGCTGGAAAGCGTTTTAAAAATAATGCCGTTCTTACAGGTGGATCTAAATTGTCGTACGGCAGTAGAAGATGACGTTGTTAGTGTTTTTGGGGTGGCAAAACCGAATCTCATTGCACGGTGCAATTGTTCCAGCTTCCACATCGAGCTACGAATAGCAGACGGACGACTCATCCAGTAACAGTCACAGGAATTGAACAAGCCGAAAAGCAAATGTTCCATTTCATCATTTGCGAACGCAAGCTCCTGTTTTGAGAGCGTTGCGTTGTATGAAAAATCACCTTTTTTTCGAATCCAAAAAGCTCCTATCTCTTCTAACTGCAAGAACTCATCGGTGGTGAGATTGCGAATTTGGCCACTCCAACCATTAGTACTGTGTTGAGTAGACAGCTCATAACGCTGAGGAAACTCATTAAGGTTTACCCGGAAAACGCTCCCTCCTGATTCTTGAATCTTTTTAAGAACTACATCGACATGCAAATCGCAATCAGTCGTGACAGCAACTATTTTTTTTGGATTCATTTTTTTCACGGCGTAGAGGGGACTGTAACGGCCGGCCAAAATCACGAAAAAGCACCAAGCAGTTGGCTAAAATGTCAATTCTATTGGTGCTTCAGTAATGAAGTTGACCAGCCCTTACCGAAAGCGCTCTTCGACAATCTTCTCTATTGGCGCAAGATTGATGAAGGCGCCATTTTCTTTTGTCTTAGCAGTAGGGCCCGGTATCACTACCGCCCCATGCGCGATACGCGAGGACAGGGTCTGGCCATGACCCACTCACAATGCTGCAGCCTGCTATTGCGAGACCTTTCCGCGCCTTCCATGTCTTGTCATCAGTTTTCTTTTCAGATTGTTCTGATAACTGAAAAGCAAAAAGCTTAGCATCTTTAATCATTTTTGAACTCCTGATTTAGATTGACGAAAATTGGAATATATATCCAACATAGAAATACAAACATATTATAACCACGAAGACAATACAGTTATAGTAATTAGTACGGTTTATTAATGTCATAGATAGATATGAAACTTGTGTAATATTTGAAGAATAGAATATTTTTCTTACTCTGTTGCTTGTGGGCAAACCAATTCGTGATTAAGAATGATATATCTTATATCGCGCTAAATTTGGGGCACGAGAACTTACTGAAAATTCAGCATAGAATAATGGTTTGGAATTTTTATTTTGAATGACGACGCCCAAGAAATCTCTGCTTAACAGAAGGCTTCCAAAGTTTGCCTTTTCCAGGTCTCATCCATGCCTTTTCAATTTCTGACCTGTGTCGTAAAGGCGTCGACGCTTTATCACTCTACCATTGCGCGTATTGAATGATGAACGCTAAAGGTCAACAGCCAACCCAATCACAAAATGATCAGAGAGTGGTAGCGCAAGTCGTTTTGCGACTATTCTCATTACTTTGGCCTAAGAGGGAAAGCGCGCTTAAGGCACGTGTTGTGGGGGCGCTGATTCTAATTATTGTCGGCAAAGGAATTAGTGTTGTTGCGCCTTTTTTGTATAAGCATGTTATAGATACGCTGATCGCTGCTCCTATTTACGCGCCAATTGCACTTATTGTTGCCTATGGCGTCGCTAATGCGCTCAACCAACTTACAGGGGAACTAAGAGAGTATCTTTTCGTTACAGTTAGCCAAAGAGCTATTCGCATAACATCCTTGGACGTCTTTCGAAAGCTTCACGCTCTCTCGTTGCGTTTTCATCTTAACCGACAGACAGGCGGCATAGCGACAATCATTGCACGCGGCACTACTGGCATGGAATTTTTGCTAGAGCTCGTATTGTTTAGTATTTTCCCAACGATAGTTGAATTAGCATTAGTGTCGGCGGTCCTGTTTCGTTTATACCACCCAAGTTTTGCCATTATTACGATCATGACGATCGCTTCATATCTTGGTTTCACGTTGCTAATGACCCGTTGGCAAGTTCGGTTTCGAAAAGAAATGAATATGCTGGATGTGGCCGCGAGCATGAAGGCCATTGACAGCTTGATGAATTATGAAACTGTAAAATATTTTACAGCCGAAGAGGCTGAGGCGCGTAGATTTGACACTGCAAAACGCGCTTATGAAAGCGCAGCTATTCGCAATCAAACCGTACAAGTGTTATTTAACATCGGCAGGTCGCTTATCACTGCTACCGGCGCTATTTTAGTAATGGTTCTAGCTGGCGGGCGTGTCGTAACGGGCGCAATGACGATCGGAGATTTTGTCCTTGTTAACGCCTATCTGTTGCAATTATATGCGCCACTTCATGCGTTAAGTCTTGTCTATACTCAAATAAAACAGTCCCTCGCAGACGTGGAAGCCATGTTAGGCTTGCTTTCCCAACGTCCTGAAGTTGAGGATACGCCAGGCGCATGCGCTTTAACAGTTGGCCGGGGCGGTGTTTCCTTTCGCAATGTGTTATTCCATTACGACAAGCGCAGGCCTTTGTTGGAAGATATTTCTTTCGATATTCCAGCTGGAAAAACAGTCGCGATCGTTGGTCCAAGCGGTGCGGGAAAATCCACTATCGCAAGGTTATTGTTTCGTTTTTATGATGTTAATGGCGGGAAAATTCTAATTGACGGGCATGACATCTGTACGGTCACGCAAGATAGTTTGCGAAATGCAATTGGCGTTGTTCCTCAGGATACAGTGCTTTTTCACGACTCATTGTTCTATAACATCGCCTATGGTAAGATAGGCGCGTCCCGGAAAGACGTCGAGCGCGCGGCTAAGGCAGCGCAACTTGGTGAATTTATTGCACGTCTTCCAGACGGTATTGACACGCAAGTGGGCGAGCGCGGTCTCAAACTTTCAGGAGGTGAAAAGCAACGTGTCGCAATCGCCCGTGTAATTTTGAAAAATCCACGGATTCTGATTTTTGATGAGGCTACAAGCGCCCTTGACTCTGCAACGGAACAAGAGATTTTGCGCAGCCTCAATGATATTGCTAGTGAGCGAACTACCCTTGTAATCGCGCATCGCTTGTCGACGATTATTAATGCCGATGAAATCTTGGTGCTTTGCAATGGCCGTATCGAAGAGCGCGGCAAACATGAGGCCCTTATTCATCAAAATGGGTTATATCGTGACTTGTGGCGCCGGCAACAAATGTCGCAGAGCGACAATGATATCCTTTAACTGCTAACTGATGGGCGTTCGGGAAACACTTGTTGTCCTTACTGAAAACTAGATTCTTAAGTACTCATGGTGCAATCCTCCGAGGTGGGGAATCGATTTGATTGCACCGGAAGCCGAAATCGGTCTCGGAGTGGGCGTGTCTTTATCAAGACCCAAATGCGCGCGCGTATTATTGTAGTATTGGGCATAAGCTTTCAACACCCGGCGTAAACGCGCCGCGTTCAAGACAATTGTGTGATAAAGACATTCTCGCCAGACAGAGCCAATGGCGCGTTCGACATAAGTATTGCGTCAGGGGCTTCTTAATGCCGTCGGCTGATAAGTTGCTGCGATGTGTAAAAACTTTCTGCGTCCGTGACCAGGGAAGCCAGCGCCGCCCCGTTCTTGATGGTCCTCAGCCGGTTTTCAGCATCATAGGTATAGTCCCAGCCGCGATGGTCGGTGGTGATGTTGCCATTGG
The DNA here is from genome assembly GCA_013151435.1 of Alphaproteobacteria bacterium. GTDB lineage: Bacteria > Pseudomonadota > Alphaproteobacteria > Caulobacterales > Parvularculaceae > Hyphococcus. Next base: position 25,084 of record JAADIH010000191.1, on the reverse strand, counting down.
CGTCATAGACCGGCGTCACCCCGGCGACATCGGTATACTGATTGAGGCCGTTGGCGGTGTAGCTGTCGACAGAATACGCCGCCGGAACCCAGTCAAACGCGGTGTCGGAGAGGGTCTTGGTGGCGGTCTGGAATGACGGCGTGTAGGTAAAGTCGTAACTGAAGTCGTTGGTGGTTCCGTTGAGGTTCCAGTCGAGATCGCTGAGCCGGCCGCCGCCGTCAAAGGTGTAGGCAACGCTGGTTCCGTTGCCATAGGTGAGGGAGGCGCGCCGACCGTAATCGTCATAGGCCACCGTCGCCAGCGTGTTCGAACCATTGGTCGCCGAGGTCGGGCGGCCGAGCGTGTCATAGGCGTAATCGACCGCGAACCCGTCCGGATGGGTCAGCTTGGTCACCCGGCTGGCGGCGTCATAGGCGTAGTCAATCGGCAGCGCCGCATTATGCTGCTTCTTGGTCAGCCGCCCGAGCTGGTCATATGTGTAGGCCAGCGTCACACTCCAATGAGTGGCCGTTGTTAACCGCCCGAAGCTGTCATAGGCGAAATCGTGGTTTTCTTTCGTTGCGGTCCCGTCGGCCGAACCCGGCACATGCCGGCGTGTCATGCGCCCGAGATCGTCATAGGTGAAGGTGATCGACTGAGCCGCCCGGTTGCGCACAGATGTCACGAGCCCCAGCGTCGCGGCAACGTTGGAGAAGGTCAACTGGTTATAGTCGGTGGTCGATGAGGTCCCCGCCGTGGTCTTCGATGGGAACCGCGTCTTTGTGAGACGGTCATAGCCGTCATATTCATAAGTGGTTTTATTACCGCCCGCATCGGTGAGCGTCGCGGCGAGGCCGTTGGTCGTGTATGTGCGCGTCACCGTGTCCTGCGCTAACGTCGTGCCATAGGCGGAGATGGTTTTTAAAACCTGACCGCCATTATTGTAGGTGTTGCGCGCCACCCGGTCGTCGCCATATGAGCCTTTGGTCCCCAGCGTGCAGGCCGATGACGGCAGGGTTGCAAACACCGACGGGTTCATCCGTTGCGCAACGCAATCGGTGCGCCCCGCAGAGTCGTAACTCACTTGGCTGACCGCCAACAGCGTCGTCGTCGCGCCGGAATAGGCAAGAGATTTCACCGGCCGGCCATAGGCGTCATATTCGGTCTCGGCTTTTTGTAAGACGGTCATGGCGGCGAGCGCAGCGGAGGTTTGCGCTGTCGCTGTGCCTTGCTCGACTTTTATGGGTTGGCCGAAAGTGTTGAAGCTGGTGCGCGCAGCCTGGAACTTCAGCGCCCCGGCGCCGTCCGGGTCCGGGCCGATGGCGCCGGTTTGCTCGCCCGCATCATTGTAGAAGAAGAACGAACGGTCAGCGGCGCCCGACAACGGGCCATCGACATTATCGAGCCAGCCGAAGTCGGTATAGGCAAAGCTGGTGGTGGTGGTCACCGCATTGTTCCCGGCCTTGGCGGTGACCGATACGGGCTGCAGGTTTTGCGCTGAGGACGTTCCCGGCCATGTGGTGACGGTTTTGGTCTCGTCCGCGCCGCCGGCGCAGGAGGTGAGCGTCGCGCAGGCCGAGGTCTCGGTCGGGACCCACATCAACGGGCCATCGGCGAAGGTTGAGCTGGCGGTTTTGTAACGCGCGCGCTTTTGCGCATAGGTAATGCGCGTCTCCGGGCGCACCAGCGCGCCGCCGCCATCGGGGTCCGGCGCGGTGATTTTGGCAGTCCCGCCATGGGTTGCGTCATAGACGTAATTGGTCACCTTGCCGCGCGCATCCGTCGTCGTCAGCGGCTTGTTGCAGGTCTTGTTGTTGGTGCAGGTCGCGGCGTAAGTCGCCGAAGAGACGATGTTGGCAAGCCCGGAGCCGGACTTGGAGACAGCAGTCGTGGTGGTGAGGTTGCCGCGCCCGTCATAGCTGTAGGAAACGTAATTGCCCTCCGGCGCGATCACTCGCCTCACCTGGCCGGACGTATAATAGCGATAGCGGGTGGTCTGATTGAGCGGGCTTGTTGTCGATGAGACAAGACCGCTGGCGAGCCTGCTCGTGGTGACGCTCGAGCCGCCGCCCGGCAACGTGACCGTCGTCGTGCGCACGGTCGATGTATCCGAGTAGGAATAGGTCCAACTGGCGTAGCCGCGATTGATCGTAGAAACGAACCCCGCAGAAGCGCCCGCCGCGTGATAGCTGACGGTAAGATTATCTACCGTCGAGCTAGGCCATTTGACCTTGGTGAGCTTGCCGCTGGCATTAGGTGTAAGTCGTCACCCGCCCAATCGGATCGGTGACGGTCGCGATCTGGCTGTTGGTCCCGGTATAGCTCGCATCCGGCCAGCTTTGGGAATAAGAACAGGTGTTTGCCGTCGCTGCGCAATAATCAACTGTGCGGTTAAAGCCGGTGACTTTGGTGACGCGCAGCCAATTGCCATTGAGCTCGGTGGTGTTCGCCGGACTGTCATCGGCGTAATTCATATGCATCTGGTAACCGAACGAATTGGTCACCGACTGCAGCCGCGCCCGCGTCGTGCTGGAGACGGTTGCTTCGTTATATGTGTAGTCGGTAACCGCGCCGTTCGGGGCGGTGGTGCGAACCAGAACACCCTCATTGGCGTTCGCCGGGTCGATCTTCCCGGCCAGCGTCGCATCGAACACCGCCGCCGTCCCGTCGCCGCTGGTATAGGTGAACTCCTGGTTTGCCGAGGTGTAGGTCAGGCTCGCGCCGGAATTGATATCGGAAGCAAACGTTCCCGTGCCAAGGCTGCCGGTCAGCGTGAACGTTTCTGATGATGCGACCATCGAGACGATATATTTGCTCGGATCGCCAGATTCTGTGCAGATCGTGCCGAGCATCTTTCCGCGCCAACCCGTGCCGGAATAGACCCGCGTGTAGCTGAGCCCGCCGGCGCCCGGTTGGCCGATCGCCACATCGCTCGCCGACATGGTCAGCGCGCCGGTCGCCAGATCAACCCCGTTCGCATCGCCCTGCACCTGCGCCAGCAACGGCTCCGGCGTCGATTGCGCATGAGCGGAAGCGGCAAAAAACGCGGCAGGCGCAAGGCCAACGGCAATCCGGCGGAAGGTGCGTGCGGACAACATGGGCGAGGCTTTCTATGGACGTGAATTCAGTGAACGGAACGCGACGAACGCAAGTCAAAAACTAGTGGTCAAGGCGGTGTGTTTGTGACCAGAGATTTCGAAAAAACCTCTTCGATCATAAACACAGCCTCGTTCCACAGGTTTGTGTAAAAGAGATACTGACCGTTGCGGAATCTGTGCCGCCATTGCCATCACTCGCCACATAGGTGAGTGTTCTATTGCCACAAAGAGACGACCTCACCGTTATTGATGTGCTGTTGAGCTGAGCAGCGTGAGGCCAGCGCTGAGAGTAAAGCTTTGGATTGAAAGCGTATCATTATTCGCATCGGTATCGTTTGTCAGCGGCAGTAAGACTAAGTTTACGTTCTGAGAGCCAGATACACTGTCATCGTTAGCAACTGGCGGAGTGTTGCCAACGTCGTCATTATTGATCGTACCAATGCTCTGGCTGTCAGAGATCGTCGCGCCGCTCGTTGCCGCTGAAAGGTTCAATTGTACAGTTTCATTGGGTTCGACAGCGGTATCCTCAATGGTTGTAACCGTCACCGTTTTTGAGGTTTGCGACGAAGTGAATGTTAGCGTTCCGGATTTCGCCGTATAGTCAGAACCCGCTATAGCTGTGCCATTGGCGGTCGCGTAATTGATATTATGTGATAATGCCGTTGAGCCGGTTTTTGTGACGGTGAAGCTGAGCGTTCCACCTTCCGACACTGATACGTTGTTCACCGAAAATGCTGGCGCCGTATCATCATTGTTAATCGTGCCGGTCGCAACACCAGTTCCAATGGTTGCTGGCGCGCTGGCATTCGAAAGCGTGAGCGTGAATGCCTCATTGCCTTCATAGACGCTGTCTTGGGTTGTGGCGACACTGATGTTCTTAGGTGTTTCGTTTACCAGAAAATTGAGCGTGCCCGAAACTGCGGTGTAATCGCTTCCAGCGATTGCCGAACTATTTGAGCTTGCATAGTCAACAGTAACGGCAACGCCAGGGTTGCCCCCGCGCGTTACAGTCAAAGATACTGCACCGCCTTCGTTGGCGCTCGCGCTGGCAATTGAAAAAACAGGATCGCCGGGCGTCGTCAAAGTTACCTGGTGCGGTTTCCAGCCGCGTCATACACATATTGCGCTGCGTCACCGGACGCAAATTCGTCAACCTGCACCAATCGCCCGAGGGCGTCATATTCATAGGTCTGTGTTGTTTGCGCCAAAGCGCTTGGGAAGATTGCGGCGCTGATCAAGAGGCCTGCGAGTAAAATGCGCTTGCAAAATAGCTGCGGATGGCGGCGGTTCATAAGCAAACCTCTCTTATTCGCCCGGAACAAATCCCGGCGTTAGGTAATTTTCGGCGCAAAGCGGCCCTGTCAGCAGGATCGCTGAACTCATACAAACGGTACTGATATAGCTCTCAAACACCAGACAAGCACAATAATGAGTGCGCCCGATATCTACACATTTCGGCTTCTATACTTGAACTGATGCCGTCATGAGCAATCCAATAAAGAGATGTCTGTCAACGTGCATTTGTATAATTGATTCAAATACACTCTCTATACTGATATTATATCATCCAAGACGAACCCCATGACAAAACAAGAACCGAGCATTATCAGGCGTAATATGGGCCAAATTTTCGAATTATTATTATTAGGAAAGATCGCCGCAGGATGTTCGGTAGTGTTGCAATCATGTAATACTTGTATTGGTTTCTATTGAAACCAAAGCAATTGCACATGCTTAAGCCGAGACTGTTGTGGTTTCACTCGATAGTTCTTTTATTTCGGCTTTGTTTGGCTGGCTTTTATGCACTAAGCTGATGCGAACAGTTTTGAACGTTGCAAGAGCACCCAATGCCTTTTGAAGCCGCAGGGCTAAATAGTACTGAACATCCCGCCGTTGCAGTGATTGCCGCACTGCAACGACAGGGACTGTTGACCCCATCACAACAGGGCCACATCATCGAACTATGCCGCGAAACCGGTGCGCCGCTTGATCAGGCGCTGAGTAAGCTCGGCTTGATGACCGAAGACGCCATTGCGGAATTTTATTCAGCGTATTTTTCGCTTCCGCGCTTTCAGGGCGCGCGCGCCGCCCCGTCGCGCGATCTTATCAAGAATACCAATTGGCGATTTTTGGAAAAGCACCGCATCATTCCGCTTTCCCAGGACGGAAATGAAATTACAGCAGCAATCGTCGACCCAATAGGCGGCGAGGGATTGCGCGGATTGTCATTTGCGCTCGGCGGCAAAGTGACGCCGTTGCTGGCGACGCAAACACAGTTTGACCGTATCGCCGCGCTCGCCCGTCCTGAGCTTCGAAACGAGGAAACACAATCCGACGCGGCTAGTATTGGCGATGATGCGGCAAAGCTAAAAGACCTTGCCAGCGGGGAGCCAGCGGTAAAGCTCGTCAACAGGCTTATTGTCGAAGCCGCACGACAACGCGCGTCAGATATTCACATCGAACCGAAAGAGCGCGGTGTTGATATCCGCTATCGCGTCGATGGCGTGTTGAGCATGCAAGAGCACCTGACCATAGCGCAGGGCCTTGCGGCGATCTCCCGATTGAAAATTTTAGCGAGCCTAGACATTGCGGAGCGGCGCCGGCCCCAGGACGGGCGGTTTTCGTTTCCTGTCGCCGGCCGTTCGATAGACTTGCGCGTATCGACAACGCCGACAATTTTCGGCGAGAGCATTGTCTTGCGCCTGCTTGAGAAATCCTCTTTCACATTAGAGCTGGAAGCACTGGGCTTCTCCTTAAAGAGCGCAGATGCGTTGCGCCGGCTTATCCAACAGCCAAACGGCATTTTGCTGATTACCGGTCCGACCGGCAGCGGCAAGACGACAACGCTCTATGCACTTTTGGAATTGTTGGCCAAACGAAAAACCAAAATCCTCACCATTGAAGACCCGGTTGAGTATCAAATTGACGGCGTCTCACAGACGCAGGTCAATCCCGCGATTGGCCTTGATTTCGCAAACGCCATGCGATCTTTTCTGCGCCACGACCCGGACGTCATTATGGTCGGGGAGATGCGCGATCTGGAAACCGCGCGCACTGCCGTTCAGGCCTCGCTCACCGGGCATCTCGTGTTGTCGACCCTGCATACCAATGATGCGCCTTCGGCGATAACGCGCCTGCTTGATATGGGGGTTGAAGATTACCTGGTCGCTTCAAGCCTTATCGGCGTTATCGCGCAACGGCTGGTGCGCCGCACCTGCCCGGAATGTAAAGCTGACGCGGACGGCGTTACGGCGTGCAATGCGTGTATTGGAACCGGATATGTAGGGCGTGTGGCGATTAGTGAAATTCTTGAAGTCGATGAGGAGTTGAAATCCGTCATCCGCAGAGGCGTTACCGCTTCCACCGTCAGAAACACCGCCAGAGAGCGGGGGTTTACGCAACTCGCAGACGATGGCGAAACAAAGGTTGCAAACGGCATAACCGACGCATCAGAACTTCAGCGGGCGTTGGGACTGTGAGCGATACTGCAACCGACTGGAAATATTCTGCGGAGGACCGTTCCGGCGAGGTTGTTACCGGGGTCGTACAGGCGAATGACAAACCTGCTGCGATTGAACGGTTGCGCGCACGTCAACTCGCTCCGATCTCGTTAAAACCAGCCCATAGTGCGCCAACGCTAAAGATTTTTGGCGACGGACGCGATGGCGCGCTCTCCTTGCGGGAGCTCTCCTTCATTACAAAACGCCTTGCGGATTTGTTGGGCGCCGGGCTGCCATTGTTGAAAGCCATAGACGTCGCGCACGCCCAGGCGGCGACCGATCGGCAGATGAAATTTTTCGATCACCTCGCCCACGAGGTCCGCGCCGGCCGACCGCTTTCCGACGCGCTCGTCAATGGCGCATTGAAAGCGCCGCGTTTGATGGTGGCGCTCATTCGCGCCAGCGAAAGCCTTGGCGCGTTGCCGGACCAGTTCTCCAAACTGGCCGAACATTATGAAAGCGCGCTAAGCCTCCGCCGGGATATTATTGCCCAGCTCGTCTACCCGCTCGCCCTTGTTGTGTTGATAATATTGACGCTGATATTTTTAAGCTTTCTTGTTCTGCCTCAGTTTGAGCTGATATTCGAAAATTCCGGCGCTACGCCGCCGCCGGAAACCCGCATCGCGCTCGGTGTTGGCGCTTTTATCCGGGCCAATCTTTTCCTCGCGCCGTTTGCTGCGCTAGTGACCCTGCTTGGCTGGCGCTTTGCGCGGATCCGCTATCAAGCAGAATTCGACAACCTGCTTTTGGCCATGCCCTATTTCGGGCGCATGCGCCGCGACAGTGAACTCGGCCGTTATTGCCGCGCCTTATCAACGCTGCTTGAAGGCGGCACAGCGCTTTCTGATGCAATGCCATTGGCCGCAGAGACCGTGCATCATGCATTGATACGCGATGAGCTTTCAAAAATCGAACAAGCGGTGCGCACCGGCGACAAACTCTCCGCTGCGCTTGCACGCCTTGCCTCACCGTCCAAAGAAATGACCAGCTTTCTGGAAGTGGGGGACGAAATCGGCGCGCTCGGCGCGATGGCGGCGCAGGCGGCAAAATTTGCCGAACAGCGCACCCGCACCGCAATCAGGCAATTTATGGCGTTGCTCGGCCCGATCCTGACCGCCATCATGGGGCTATTGACGGCCGGCGTCATTGCGGCCGTGATGTCTGGCGTATTAAGTTTGAATGATGCGATTTATTGAGGCGATGATGAAAGCAACAAAAAATTCTAAGCGAAACCACCAGCGCGGCCTTACATTGTTTGAGCTGCTGGTTGTGCTCGCCATATTGGCCTTTTTGGCGACGCTGGTCGCGCCCCGCGTTGTCGGATATTTGGGACGCGCCAAAACCGATATCGCACGCACCCAAGCATCGAACATCGCCTCTTCGCTTGAGCTTTATTATCTCGATTATGGTCGTTACCCAGAATTGTCTGACGGCTTGACCGCTCTGGTAGAAGCGCCTGATGCGGCCGAGCGGTGGCTGGGCCCTTACCTCAAAGAAAAGAGCGGCCTCACCGACCCGTGGGGGCGTCCGTTTCAATATAGCGTTACGGAAAGTGGCGACGATTTTGAGGTGATCTCGCTGGGCCGTGATGGAGAAGAAGGCGGCGACGGTGAAGATGCTGACATCCGAAAAATATAACCGGCCTCATCAGCGTGGATTTACGTTGGTTGAGTTGCTGTTTGTGCTATCGATTTTTTCATTCGCCACGTTGATTGCAGCAAGTGCAATTAACGCGCGCTCGCCGCGCCTGATTATTGATCAAACAGCCGAACAATTGGTGACGGATTTGAAGCGGGCGCGCCTCGAAGCGCAACAGTCCGGCGAGCGCGTTGCGGTGGCGCGTTCCGATGCGGGGTACATGATTTCTAACCTCAATCTTAACCGGCGGTTTCGAGGTGATCTCGCTATTGATTGGGCGACCAACTCTGTTGAAGGAATTGTGTTTGCAGACCAGTTTGCAAATCCTGGCGGCCGCATTGAAATCACCAAGAACCAGCGCCGGGCGGTGATCCTTGTTCACGCCATAACAGGAAAGATCGAACGCATTGAGTGAGCCCGCAAAAAAGCCGAGGCAGCGCGGTTACGCCCTCACCGAAATTTTAATCGCCACCGCAATAGCGGCCGGCGTATTGACCGCCATTGCAAGCGCGTTGTCAGGCGTGGTGCGTCTCAATGCGCGAAGCGAGGAACGCGCCCAACAGCTGACCGATGTAAAAACCATCGTCGCGCGATTGAATGCGGGGCTGGCGGGTGACGATATCCTGGCCGGCCTTACCGGGTGGAGAATCGAACGAGCGCCGCTCTCTTTGGGCGACACTAGCGATGCCTCTTCAACATTCGACATTGTCATTGTTAGAAATGATACGAGCGCTGTGCGCTCGTTCGAATTTTTAGCACGCCGTCCAGTGGGTGGGCGCTAATGCAGAGGACTGCGAAACAGCGGGGTTATTCGCTTGTGGAAGCGTTGATTGCGACCGCCCTGTTGGCGGGGCTCGCAAGCGCGCTTGCCCCGGCGGTCTTCGGCTCTATCCGAATCTCGTCCGCAATTCTGCAAGACGGTAAAACCCGCGAAGCCATTCGCAGTGTTGACGGAGCGCTAACCCAAATATTTAGCAATTCTATTTTACTGGCCGCTGGCGAGCCTAAGCTTCGCTTTGAGGGCGCGCCAGATGCGTTGCGTGTTGTTTCATTTGCTGGAAATCCAACGGCTGCGAGAGTTTTTAAATTGACCATTGAAAACGGCGCCTTGTTGGGGACTATCCAAAAGCTGGACAAAGACGACGACGAACAACTGTCTACTAACTTGTTCCCCGCAAATGTCAGTGGTTTTTCATATTACGGGCGCGCCACAGAGCGCGCACCAATAGGTTGGCGCAAAGACTGGAAAGGAAAACGTCCGCCACAGCTTGTCCGTGTGGAAATTAAATCCGAGGATGGCGGCAGGCCGGTCATTCTGGAATATGCACTCAGCGGCGGCGCGCCGTTGCATTGTGCATTCGACCCTGTGAGCCGCAAATGCCGCGATTAGGTCCTGCCTTTCTTCACCAGCCGATAACCGGCTTGACGCTGCCGGACTGGCGCAAGGCGCTGGACTGGCAACGCGCGGGAATGCGCATCTGGGCGCCGCGCAGGTTACGTGAATATCGCTTCATGCCCAAAGAAACCATCATCGAATTTGATGGTTCAACAAACATCAGCACGCTCGGAACGGTTGAAAAGTCCTTACTGGGTGAGCAAAGGCTGGTCGGTGAACGCGGGTCGCCGAATGACCTGCCCACTACGGTCACGTTGCAAGATTCACTGATTTTTGAAACCATGATTGATCTTCCCACCGCAGCGCGCGCCACTTTGGCGGATGCCGTCGCGATGCGGCTGGACGAGATATCGCCCATCCCGCCGGAAGATGCGTCATTCGCTATCGGGGCGTTGAGAAAATCAAATCCCGGGCGCCTTGACGTTGAGGTCGCGATTACAAAAAAGTCGTCGGTCAATGAGGCGATAAAAGCCCTTGCTGGCAGACAGGTAAACAATGTGGGCGCCGCGGCGGATGCTACGGGAAAAGTGAAATATTCTTTCAAGACATTCAGCAAGCTTGCAAACGGAGCGTTGCAACAATGGCCCATTGCCGCGGCCGTGCTTGTGTCCGTATTCATTGTCTTAGCGGCGGCCTTCAACCATCGCGCTAGCGTGAAAATAGCTGCGCTAGAGGTCTATGAAAACGACCTCATCAGTGAGGCGCGTCGCTTACGCGCCGATGCGGACAAGCGCGCCACGCTTGCAGCGATCGCCCCAACGCTAACCAGCCTGCGAGATGTGCAAGGCGCTATAAACGAGATAACGGCGGATATACCCGATGGCGGCATTATTAATCAGATATCATTTGCAAATGACGCATTACAGATTTCTGGGTTGACGCCGATTGGTTCCGCGCCAAAAAACGCAACGCCACCCCTTCGTCGCACGCCGTCAGCATATCCCAGCTATGAGAAGTTCCAAACCACTCGGCCGATGCCTCGGCTTGCGAAGAAGAGCCAATGATGTCGCTTCTCGAAAACAAACACCTCCATGCGCTCTCCTCTTGGGTAATTCTTGCCGCTATCTTATTCGGTGTTGGGTTTCCTGTTTTGTCGCTACTGGGCGCCGCCCTTGAGGGTCAAGCGCAGCTAAGCGGTAAGCAGGAAACAATCAAAGCCCTCGAGCAACGCATCGTTGCATTTCAAAAACCTGTCACTGACGAAAATATAACCGCCAAGACCATCGAGCCTGAAACAGGCGCCGCGGCGCAAATCGTTCTAGCTTCTTGTAGCGCCCTCGCTGATAGCCACGCCAAACATGGCAACACGATCACCTTCCCCTGCCAGCCGAGCCAAACACCGCTTGATAATCAGTTCACGGTTTATATGTCGGAAGTTCGCGCAAACGGGTCGATAGAAAATCTGCTGGCGGCGCTGGATGACGCACAGCTTGGGGAGAAACGGCTAGCCGGATTTGATTTTTCAACGGATGAGGGTTCTGGCGGCGGTAATCTCAGACTAAAGTTTGCGATTATCGGCGCTCCAACGGAGGCGCCAGCCCAATGAGACAACTACATGCAACTTATGCCATTGCAGCGCTCAGCGCCGTACTCGCAGCTTTTCTGGCGTTCTGGCCTATTAAAAATCAGGCGGTCACAGATCCAACCAAGAATGTAATTCCCGATCTCGCTGACGCCGCCACCGAGTTTCACGCTCTCGCCACGTTATTTGACCGCAGCCAGCTTCCTGAACCAGCCCAGCCGCAGACGTCGGCCGCTAACGATGCGCCCGCTGCGCCGCCTCCCGACCCGGCCGCATCGCTTCGCAAATACCGCTATCTTGGGATGGCGAAATCCGATGGCCGACAAGCGGCGGTCTTTGGCGGCGATAACAACCAAAACTTCATCTTAAAACCAGACGAAAGCATTGACGGCTTCAAACTCTTGTCGCTTGATGGGATAAGCGCCCGTTTTGAAAAAGAAGGGCAAGATTTTGAGCTGCCTTTATCGTCTGAACAACAATAAAGAGCGGCGTAAAACTTGCTCAATCCTATATTCGTTTACCAAGCAAAGATGCGACTATGATTAAACTGCCGCATGCAACACGGTTAATATTCGGGCTTGCTCTAATCGCGGCGCTGGCCGGCTGTGCGTCGCTGCAAAAACTTCAACCACGCCCGAGCACCCCCGCCTTGCCAGGCTTTGCGAGCCCTGCGCCACCAGAAGAAGGGAGCATTCCTGCCCCTACTCAAACGCCGGCGCCTGTGTCAAAACAAGACCCAGACCGGCTGGTGTATTACAAAGCAATTGTAGGGTCATTGTCGCAAGCCGGCCCCGATGATGACCCGCTTTCAGGCAGAACGCTCTCACTTGCTTTCGTCAACGCGCCCGTGGCGGACGTTGCGCGCGCAGTGCTTGCTGAAGCGCTAGAACAACCGTTAACCATCGCTGACGGCGTCAGCGGCGCCATCACGCTAACAGCGGCAGAACCGGTCGCGGTCGCAGAAGCGCTAACCGCGCTCGAAACCGTGCTCGCCGAGTCTGGTTTGGCGCTGGTGAAAACCAATTTTGGATTTCTCCTGACCACCACCACGAGCGCCAGCGCCGCCGCCCAGCCGCTGCTAAATGCAGGGAACAGTTATGTCGGCTATGGCGTCACCATCGTTCCGATAAAATTCGCCGCGCCTGGCGAATTGGCGCAGCTTATTGACCCGTTCATATCCGACCGCTTGACTATCACTGTCGATGAAGACCGAAGCGCGCTCTTACTGCGCGGCGCGCAAGCCGAGGTCGTAAACGCAATCGATGCAATCGCGGCTTTTGACACGCCCTATCTGACGGACCGCACATTCGGCATGTTCAAGCTTCGCTACGCCAACGCTGAAACAATCCGGGAAGAGATCATTACGGTTTTGGACGCGGCCGTAGCTGGCGGTGGGACTCAAGCGGAATTGATCGCCCTACCGCGGCTAAACCTTCTGTTCGTTACGGCACGCACAAAAGAAGGCTTTCGCGAAACGCGCGCCTGGATCGAACGGCTTGACCAGCCATCTGGCGGCGATGAGCGTCGTTTGCGCTACTATGCCGTCCAGAATACGCCTGCGGAAGTCTTGGCGGACCAGCTCAATACAGCCTTTGGCGGCGGTGCGTTTTCCGCCAGCGCGAGCCCCACGAACGATGCAGGCGGCGCAGCAGTGCAACCGACTTTCCGGCGCCCGGCGCTGCCGGGTGGTGGCGGCGATCGCGCAACGATTTCGACGGACGAGCTTAACAACGCTCTCATCATTCGCGCGACTGATCAGGAATATCGCGAAATCCTCGACCTCGTGGCCCGTATGGACGTGCAGTCGCCGCAGGTTTTAATCGAAGCTACGATTGTCGAAGTCACGCTCAACGATGATCTCAGCTACGGCGTTAGGTGGTTTTTTCAAAATGCAGAATCGACGGCCACACTCGCCGACAATAGCCAAGGCGCTGTAGGACCTGTGTTTCCAGGACTGAGTTACACATATTTCGACACCAATGTTCAAGTCGCGTTGAACACGCTTGCATCGGTCACCGATGTCAGCGTTCTGTCGACGCCGTCGATCATGGTTTTAAACAATCAGTCGGCAAACTTACAGGTCGGCGATGAAGTGCCGGTTGTCACCCAAACCGCACAGAGCGTCATCGATCAAGGCGCGCCGATTGTCTCAACCGTGCAGTTGCGCGAGACGGGTGTCATTTTGGAAGTAAAACCGCGGATTAACGCCAGTGATATTGTGGTCTTGGAAGTGACGCAGGAAGTCAGCGACGTTGTTCCGACAACAACATCCGGCATCGATTCCCCAACCATCCGACAACGCAAATTTACCAGCACCGTCGCCGTCAAAAATAACGGCACCATCGCGCTTGGCGGTCTCATCCGCGAAACATACACCGACAATCAAAGCGGTGTTCCGATTTTAAAGGATATCCCCGGCCTCGGTTACGCCTTTAGGTCCCGCGATATCACCAAGCGCCGCACTGAGCTGATTATCTTTTTAACGCCACGCATTATCCGTAGCGACGCGGACGCGCAAAATGCAATCAAATTTATCCGCCGTGAAATGCACCGTCTCGGAGAACGTGCTACACCCATTGAATGATCGACCGAAAGAAAAGACAGCGCGGCGCCGCCCTGGTCATTGTCTTGTGGGTAGCGCTTCTTCTATCCGTGGCGCTCGCTGTTGCGCTTGCAAGCGCCCGTATTGAGGCGCGCATTGCGGCAGCCAGAGAAAATACATTCCTCGCCCGCCAGGCGGCGGCCGATGGCCTTGAGTTCGCCGCACAGGCAATCGCTGGCGAGCGTGCCGGTCGAATCGAAGGGGTCTCAACTCTGGAGTTTTCCATCAATGGCTATGACGTTTCTTTCTCACCAGCTCAGGAAAGCGAAAAGCTCGATCTCAACCTTGCAAGCGAGCAAGTGCTGGCTGACTTCTTTCGCTTTCTAGGCGAAGAGGAGGAAAATGCGACCAAACTCGCCGCACACGTCGCTGATTGGCGTGACACAGACGATTTGGCGAGGCCAAATGGCGCCGAACGGCGCGATTATGCCGCCGCGCGAAACGGAGAGAGAATCGGCAATCGTCTGTTTTACTCCGCTGACGAATTATCGCTTGTGCTCGGCATATCGCCAAAGCTGGCTAAATGCGCCATGCCGGTTTTGACCGTCTTCGGCGACGGTAGGGCGCCCTCAGCTGCCTTGCTGACGAAACTCTATAACCGCGACACGCAACGCAACGACGCAGCTTCTGGCGTCCAGCTCGGCACCGCCTCACGCAGCGCCGCCGCAGGCAGAAGATATGCCATTACGGCATCGGCAAAGAGTAGAACTAATCCGGACCACAGGGGCGTCGCCCTAACCGGCGTTTTCCGCATCACTGGCGCGCAAACCAGAGCCTACGAATGGATTACTCGGTTTGATGCGAGCGAAGAAACTGCAACAGTTGACGAAACATGTGGCGTGAAAGATTAGCGTCGCCTGTCAAAAACGCGATTCAATCGCATTGTTTGGCGCCCAGAGGTTAATCTCGTCTCGCTGAAACCTAATTGTTATTCCTCGTTCCACAAAAAATATTCTCTGTTAGTTTGCGCAAGGAAACTGTGTTTAAAGCGCTGAATGCGCAGCCGCCTTTGGCCTGAAAACCCGCCAAATGAGCCGAAAACTCATATTTTCCTTGTAGATTCCTATTTATCAAGGAAAACTAAGCAGAGACGTGTTGCGGGGGATGTACGCCCGAATGTCGAGAAAAAATCTCTCTCTGAGCGGAGTAAATGTCTGGGTGAGGGTGTTGATGGCCAAGCGTCACAGTATGGCGCGTGATCAAAATAGTTCAACATCATTACCGGCAGGCGGCGCTTCTGGCTCACTTTTGTCTTCTTCTTCAACCTGCGGCGCATCCGCAATGGGAATAAATAATTGCTGCACCCGGCCGGTACAGGGCCAAAAATTTATACGCCGCGCACTCTTGCCGCCAAGACTTTCGCTAATGCAGAGAATATCTTCCGTCGCCAGAAAGCTGCGGGCAAATTCAGCATTTTGTTGCCCGACATCCGACAGGCCGGACATTACAGAAGCGCCGCCAAAGAGTTTAGCAACCAGCCGTTTGCGCTCTGCGCAGCGTTTCAATAGCCCGTTGATCAAGAGCTCCATTGAGTAGGCGCCATGGCTGAGACTGCGCTCATTAGCGCGGTTTTCACCGCCGGGCACCAGAAAATGATTCATGCCGCCGACACCGGCCTCGGGATCGTACATGCACACCGCGACGCAAGATCCCAACAGTGTCGATAGAACTGCATTCTCCAGGTTGGATACTTTGTATTGCCCCTGAAAAACATTGAATTTGCGCTGGTCTCCCGGCTTTGGGCGTTCTGCGCTGCGCGCAAGGTTGGTAAACCTGCTCATGCAGCAGCCTCGGCTTTGGCATTACGATCGCAAGCGCGCATGATCGCAGGAGTTATTCGCGACAAGGGATATTGACGCTGCACAGCCTTCATTTCAAACGCCACCCTCGGCATTCCATAAATGACGCAAGAGCCTTCATCTTGCCCGATTGTCACCGCACCCGTTTCGCGAATAGCAAGCAGACCGGCGGCGCCATCGCCGCCCATACCGGTAAGAATAACGCCAACGGCGCGTCTGCCAATCTTCTCGGCGACACTGTTGAAAAGGACGTCAACGGATGGTCTATGGCCGCTTACTAAGTCATCTGCGCGAAGACGGCAGGTGAAGGGCCCTGTTCCAGCAATAGAAAGATGCGTAGCGCCACCAGGCGCCAGATAGACGCGTCCCATCTCCAGCGGCGCACCATCCACCGCCTCTTCAACCTTAGCCGCACACAAAGTATCAAGCCGTTTGGCAAAACTGACGGTAAACAATGCCGGCATGTGCTGAACGATAACTGTTGGCGGGCAATTTTCCGGAAACCCTGACAAGACATCCGTCAACGCCTCGACACCTCCTGTTGAGGCGCCGATGGCGACGATTTTTTCATTTGGTTCAAACGTATCCGGGTAGGGCTTAACCGCACGCGTCTCGCCCAACGGCCTAACATTGGCTCTCGCTGCAACTTTTACCAACCCGGGTAGTTTCGCAAAGACCTCGCGGGCATTTCCGCGATCAGGCTTACCCAGACAATCAATAGCGCCGAGGCTCATTGCTTGGATCGCCGCGGTAGCCCCTTTATGGGTTAGCGTAGACACCATGATAACAGGCGTCGGTCGCAGGCGCATGATTTTTTCGAGAAATTCTATCCCGTTCATGCGCGGCATCTCAACATCAAGGGTGATGACATCGGGGTTTAGCGACTTGATCGCCTGTCGCGCCTCGTAAGGATCGCCGGCGGTTCCAACAACGTCAATGTCAGGGTCATGGTCTAGCGCGCGTGAAATCAAACCGCGCATGATCGGCGAATCATCAACAACGAGAACACGAATGGGCATATATACTACCGGCTGCTTCTGACAGGCATGAAAATTAATGAGGCAAGCGGCACGCCTTCATTGAGAAAGAGCGCCGCTTGCCTCGTCGTCGAATTAGAAGTCTTGCCAGTCTTCCTGGCTAACCTCTGGTTCTACATGCAATGCCGCCGACCCGTTAGTTGCAGATGCGAAAGACGCCGCGCGGTCTTGTTGTTCGGCCACCGACTGCTTGGGCTTGGCGCCTTTTTTATTGCGCGACGGCGCAGCGTCTGAACCGCCTGATTTATGATCGCCAATTTTAAAGTGAGCAACCTGGCTCATGAGTTCATCTGAATCATTGGCCAGTGAGTGACTGGCGGCCGTGGTTTGCTCAACCATGGACGCGTTTTGTTGCGTCACCTGGTCCATTTTGTTGACTGCGGTGTTGACTTCCGAAAGGCTCACCGACTGTTCTTTCGCGGAGGCGGCAATTTCGGAAACCAGCGTGCTGACACTCTCCACACGTTCGGCAATTCCCGCCAATGCAGTGCCTGCGCGACCGACCAACTCAACGCCAGTTTCAACCTGTTGCGAACTCGATGTGATCAAGCCCTTGATCTCTTTGGCCGCGTCGGAGGATCTTTGCGCGAGAGCGCGTACTTCTTGTGCGACAACGGCAAACCCTCGACCGGCATCGCCTGCGCGTGCAGCTTCAACGCCAGCATTGAGCGCCAACAGGTTGGTCTGGAATGCAATATCATCGATAACGCCAATGATTTGCGAGATTTGAACGGATGATTTTTCAATCTCACCCATCGCCTCAACCGTCTCTTTGACAATTTCGCCGCTTGTCTGCGCTTCTTTACGAGCTTCCGACGCAACAGAGTTCGCTTCATTCGCGCCTTCCGATGTCTGTTTCACCGTCGCCGTAATCTCATCCAACGCAGCGGCGGTTTGTTCCAGCGTCGCCGCCTGGTTTTCTGTCCGTTTTGACAGATCATCCGCAGCGGTGCTGATTTCTCCGGACCCGTGACGAATGCCCTCCACTGTGGTGACAATCGTTCCCATGGTCTCTTTCAATTTCGACACCGCGTTATTGAAGTCATGACGAAGCTGTTCGTATTCGGCTGTAAATGCCGTCTCGATGGTGTCGGTAAGGTCGCCATCGGAAAGCTTGCGTAATCCATTGGCCAGCGAGTCCACAACCAACTGCTGCGCTTTCGCCGTCTCACGACGTTCTTCTTCATCCTTATGACGCTGATTGACAACATCGGTGATGTCGGATGCAAATTCGACAACTTTAAATGGTTTGCCGCTGCCATCAAGAATCGGGTTATATGACGCTTGGATCCAGACATCCGAGCCATTTCTTCCAGTGCGTTTATACTCACCCGATTGAAACTCTCCGCGTTTCAGCGCTTCCCAAAAAACGCCATAGTCGGGGCTGTTTTTAAGCTCTTGATCAACAAATATACTATGATGTTTACCTTTGATATCATCCAGGCTGTACCCCATAACGTTTAAGAAATTTTCGTTCGCATCAACAACCTTACCGTCTAGCGAGAATTCAGTCGTCGCTTGCGCACGATCAAGGGCGGCGAGCATTCCGGCATTCAACCGATCCGCCGTCACATCAGACCACTCAAGAACATTGCCGACATAATCGCCATTCGCGTCAAACACACCGCTTACGTTTAGTGCGAACCTGAAATCGCCAATGGCGATGTCGGTCTGAAATGGCAGGCGGGAGGGATCAGAAAGTAACTGACGCTGATGCGCAGGGTTTTTGTGGAATATATCAATACACGACCCTACGATTTGGGCCGCATTAAAGTTTGGCCAAAATTCACTGAAAACATCTGCATTTTCTGACAGAAGTTTTGTGGTGGACTCATTAACATAAGTGACCATAAAGTCGCGGTCGACCATCATCATCGCAACCGATGAGCCTTCAAACGCCGCGCTTTTGAAAGTTGCTTCGCGTGCAGCGTTTTCAGTTTCGGTCACATCCGACGAGAATTCAACAATCTTGAAGGGCTTACCGCTGGCGTCGAGAATCGGGTTGTAACTTGCCTGAATCCAGATTTCTTTTCCGCCCTCGCCAATCCGCTTGTAGGTTCCGGCCTGATATTCGCCGCGGCGCAAAGCTTCCCAGAACGCTTTGTACTCTGAGCTTTCTTTATATTTTGCGTCAACAAGTAGCGAATGAGGCTGGCCTTTGAGTGCATCTAGCGTATAACCCATCGTTTTCAGGAAGTTTTCATTGGCGCTGACGATCGCCCCGTCGAGATTATACTCAACCGTTGCTTGTGAACGCGACAGTGCATCCAACATTCCCGAATTGAGACGGTCTACCGTTACATCCGCCCACTCCAACGTATTACCGATATAGTTTCGATCTGCGTCGAAGACACCGCTAACATTCAGTGAAAACTTAAGGTCTCCAACCGTGATCTCGGTCTGATAAGGAAGACGCGATGGGTCCGACAAAAGTTGGCGCTGATGCGCCGGATTTTTGTGGAACATGTCTATGCAGGCGCCAAGGATATTATCAGCGTTAAAGCTCGGCCAAACCTCACGGAACGCATCCGTATTCGCCGCCAGAAGCTGCTTGGTCGCTTCATTGACATAGGTGACGATGAAATCACGATCGACCATCATCATCGCAACCGATGAACCGCCAAATGCAGAGCTCTTGAAGAGAGCTTCATGCGCCGCCTCTTCGGTGTCACTAATGTCTGACGCAAATTTTACAACTTTATATGGCTTTCCGCTCTCATCGAGAATCGGATTGTAGCTTGCCCGAAGCCAAATCTCTTTTCCGCCTTTGCCAATACGCTTAAATTTGCCCGCATTGAAATCACCGCGGCGCAAACCGTCCCAAAAAGCTTTATAATCAGGGCTCGACTTATATTCCGCATCAACGAACATCGAATGATTCTGGCCCTTAATCTCATCGAGGGAATAACCAATCGTGTTGAGGAAATTTTCGTTAGCGCCCAAAATCGTTCCATCGAGATCTAACTCAATCGTTGCTTGTGAAAGTTCAATCGCATCGAGTTTTGCTTTGGCTTCTGAAAGGGTTTCGCGAGCATTTTTTACTTCCTCGCGCTCTAGCGTCACCCTCTTAAAGACCGCAGAAATTTCGTCAAAAATATCCGTGTTTTTTGCATCATCACCCGAAGTCGAACCATCGGCCTGGCGAATCGCTTTTGCCCGTTTTGACAGGTTGGAGATTTTTGCTAAAAGTGGACGCGCAAAATAGTAAGAGAGAACAATGCTTGTCAGCGTCATTGTGAGCGTTGCAAGCACTGGTAAAAGAATACCATTCCAGCCAATTGTCGCGCCGTAAAGCGGGTTTAACAATAAAAATAAAATCGGCGGGGCGGCGATCAGCGCAAATTGGCGTTTGAGGTTCATTTTGGGTTTCTCCTTCAGGGGACGGACAATTTCATGAACGACGCTACACCATATTGGTTAATTGGGGTTTACTACGCACCTGGTTCATCAAACCCGTAAGAGATTGCACGAATGAGAAAGCCATAAGCTCATGATGCCAAAGCATCTGAACAATAGACGTTGTTCTGTAAAATGTTGTTTCCGCAAGGAATTTAATCTGACTGCGCACTTTATGGATAGCTTATAATATCAGATTCCAACTCTAAAGAAAAAGGCAATCCCCAACGGCAGCTGGCGCATGTTCTTTAGGCGAATTATCTTGCTCTCCGCGTAGGCGTGACGCCAACTCACTCATAATTATATTATCTGCCGCATGCGTTGCATCAATACACCACTCCGGATGCACTTGCAGGACTACAGATTTAAGAAACCGGGCAAGGTCATGAATAATTTGCGACACGCGATCGATATCTTGAACTTGATAGACATCAGCAGGCAAATCATCGCCGCCACTTATCAGTAGCTCGCCAATCTGGCCCTGTAGGCGATCACTTGTCACTGCAAGCCTGTCCAGCTCTTGCTGAACAAACTCAAGCAGCAGGGCAAGCTGCGCATCTGGACCGGAATTATCCGTATCTTTTTCGACGGCTAACATTGGAACGGCTACTCTACTGTTACTGTACAACGCGGGGGCCAGGCATTAGTCCAATCGTCCGAATACTTCCTTGATGCAACGTTCCAAATCTGTCGGATTAAACGGTTTTTTCAGGTAATTATTCATACCGAGCTGACGCCCTTTATCGACCAATGTTTGGTCTGGGCTGCCGGAAACGAGAATAAAGCCGATCTTCTCCGTCTTGGCTCTTGGCATTGCCACGCAACGCTTTGAGCAATTCCAGCCCGTTCATATTCGGCATGTTGTAATCAGATACAACCAGATGCACCGGGCTTTTCTTGATAGCGCTAAGCGCATCCGCCCCATTTTTGGCTGCACTGACATTGCTAATGCCGAGCTTGTCAAAACAGTCATAGATCAAACTGCGGCTCGTGGACATGTCGTCAACGACCATCACTCTCAATTTATCTTTTAACGCCATGGTTTTGTCCTCTTACTTAGAAATACGCTCAGAATTTCTCGGTTGATAGGGAAATGTAACAATCACATTCAACGTTCGCCGCCTGTTTTGTCTCGGTAAGCGGTCATTCCTTCGGAACTAAACGCCGCCGCAGCCGGTCCGGTTACGCGTTCTGAATGGCCGATAAACAGCCACCCGCCCGGCGCAAGCACGTTGTAATATTTTTGCCAAAGCTCTTGTTGCGTATCTTCTTCGAAATAAATCACAACATTGCGGCAAAATACAAAATCGAAGGGGCCCTTTACCGGCCATGGCCTAATCAGGTTCAGCGGTCGGAACGTAATAAGTTTTTTAACAGTGTCGTTGACGCACAGTTCCTCACCTGCGTTGCCGACCTTATCAAAATATTTCTGCTGCAAGTTCGTCGGAACCGGCTCAACATTGGATGTCCTGTAAACGCCTTTTTGCGCTCTATCGAGAATATTTTTGTCAATATCAGTCGCCAGAATTTTTATATCGTATGACGTTGCATCCGGCAAAAGAGACAACAGCGTTAAAGCGATGGAATAGGGCTCTTCGCCGCTGGAGCAGGCCGATGACCAGATGCGCACACGCCCGCCGCGCTTGGCTTGCGCCAGCAATGGCGGCAAGACAGTAGATTTTAAGATATCAAAATGATGCGGCTCACGAAAAAATCGCGTTACATTGGTTGTCAGCGCATTCAACATATTGTTGCGTTCTTCAGCGCCGTCGTCGCTTTTCACAAATGCGCAATATTCGCGGAATGTTTTTATGTCTTTAGCGCGCAACCGTTTCGCCAGCCGAGAATAAACCAGAGACACCTTTGATTCGGTCAGAGAGATGCCAGACGCATCTTTTATCAACGTAGCAATCTGTTGAAAATCATCCGCCGTAAAAAGATACTCGCCGGGCGTGATCGCTTCTGTTTTGTTATGGCGTTGCGCTGAGGTCTGCATTACGCTGCAATTCCTTCAATCGTATCTCTCGGCAGGACGGTGCCTAGATCGAGTAAGTTGATCATTCTTTCTTCCATCGCCAACACGCCTTCAACAAAGCCTCTCGCAGCCTCGGAAGACACATCCGGGGTTGGTTGAATTTTTTCCTTCAGGATAGTTAAGATGTCCGACACGGCGTCAACGACCAGCCCAACCGCCTGCTCGCCAATCTGCATAATGATGATTACATGCCGCGCGGATGGTTCTGTCTGTTCAAGACCGAGGCGGGACGCAAGATCGATAACCGGGACAACTGACCCCCGCAAATTTATCACGCCGCGCACATAAGCAGGCGTCAACGGCAGAGACGTTTCTTTCGTCCAACCACGAATTTCTCGTACGGACATAATGTTCACGCAATATTCCTGATCGCCCACACAAAACGCCACCAGCTCCAGTGCGTCATCATTGCTCTTCGTTTTTATTTCTATTTCTGACATGGTCTTACCCTGTTGCAGCTAGACTATTTTCTTGAAATGAAGGCGCGTCGCCTTCACGAGCGATAATTGAGTCAACGTCGAGAATGAGCGCAATCCTGCCGTCGCCGAGGATTGTCGCCGCAGCGACGCTGTCGACATGGCCGTAATTTTCTTCCAGGCTTTTTATGACCACCTGTCGTTGATCCTGAATTGTGTCAACGATCACCGCAGCGCGCGCGCCCTCTTCCGTTTCAACCGAAAGCACAACCCCGGTCAGCGGGTCTGCCGGTTCGGTTCGATATCCCATAGTAAGGCCGGCATCGATGATCGGAATAAACTCACCACGGATTGATATAACTTTTGCACCGGCGCCTAGTTCGTGGATGTCTGATGGCATCGGCTTCAACGTCTCAACAATTGCCGTAAGGGGAACGACCAGAGTTTGGTCAGCGACTTCAACGACCATGCCATCGAGAATAGCAAGTGTCAGCGGCAGGCTGATAGAGAATGTCGAGCCTTTTCCGGGTTGCGATGAGATCATTATTCTCCCGCCGACAGCCTGGATAGCACGCTTGACAACATCCATGCCGACGCCGCGACCAGAAAGGTTAGAAACCTTCTCGACGGTCGAAAAGCCGGGCAAAAACAGCAAATTATCGATATCGCTATCGGATAATTTATCTTCCTCACTGATGAGACCTTTTTCAATGGCGATGTTTCTGACACGCTCACGGTTTATTCCCGCACCATCGTCGGAAACCTCAATCACAACGCGGCCGGAACGGTGTGCTGCTGTGAGCGACACTGTGCCTTCAGCGGGCTTGCCGTTGGCAATGCGTGTTTCAGCCTTCTCAAGACCGTGATCGACCGCATTGCGGATCATGTGGGTCAAGGGGTCCGCCAGACGTTCGACAACCGTCTTATCGACTTCCGTCATCTCGCCTTCCATCACGAGGTGTACAGATTTCTCCGTCGCCCTTGCGGCTTCGCGGACGATACGCGACATCCTCTGAAACAAGGCTTTGACCGGTTGCGCACGGATGGCCATGACACTGTCTTGAATTTCACGCGTCAGTTGTTTTAACTCTTCAAGGCCCGCCTCAACCGAATCGCCGCGCTCTAGCCCGGCGTCAATCACACCCTGGGTGAGCATCGCCTGATTGATCACCAGCTCGCCGACCAGATTGACGAGACGGTCGATACGGACAAGATTGACCCGTATCGTCGCGTCGCTTGTATCTTTTTCCTTTGACGCCTGCTCCTTAGCATCCGGCTTGGCTTTTTTCTCGGCTAGTGAAACAATATTGTCTTCGCTTGCAGCCTCATCGCCAGAGCCGGCGTCGTCAGGTGTGCCATCTGCCTCTGTCGGCGGCGCCTCTTCTTCGGCTGATATAGCATCATCATCAGCCAGGTCGGGCTCGTCCGTGTCATCCGACGCCTCATCGGCGGTAATTTCGAGTGTGCAGTCATCCTCGACAAACTCGAAAATTTCCAGCAACTCGTCTTTGCTATGGCTGGTGTGAACGGTAACCGTCCAGGAAAGATAGGCGCCTTCCGGATCAAGCTCATCAAGCGTTGGAATTTGCGATTCATCGCATACGGCTTCTACATCGCCCATCTCGGCCAGGTTGCGGAACAGCAGAACGGTTTCATTCGCGTTTGCGTAGAGTTCCGGCATCGGACGGAATTTAATGGTGAAGGACTGATTTTCCTCAACATCACCAAGGTCGCCAAACACATCATCAAGATCAATAGCCGTGCCTTGCGGCGCAAATGAAATATCCTCACCGCCCGCTAGCGCCTCGTCGGCTGCGCCTGCCTTATCTCCAACGAATGCTGACAGCTCTTCGACGAGGCCCGCAGTAGCGTCATCGCCCAGTTCCTTATCGTCTTGGGCGGCGCGCACCAAATCCGCCAATACGTCTGACGAACGCAACAACACACCCAAAACATCAGGCGTTGCTTCCAACCGGTCCGCGCGGACTTCATCAAGCGTCGTTTCAAAAATATGCGCAAACGCCACAAGCTTATCGAGCCCGAACGCCCCGGCGCCGCCTTTGATTGAGTGGACCGCACGGAAAATCGCGGCAACCGTTTCAGAATCCCCGTCGCCGCCCTCCATATCCATAAGGCCGGTCTCTAACTCACCGAGCAAATCATCGCATTCCTGAAAAAAGGTCTGCTTAATTTCCGCCATTGAATCCACTGGAAAGGCTCCCGAATCTATGCAGCGACGCGTTTTATGGCGTCGACTAGTTTGTCTTTATCAAATGGTTTGACGATCCAACCGGTGGCGCCGGCATTCTTGGCCCGCATTTTAAGTTCCGGCGCCGACTCTGTCGTCAGGACGAGTATCGGCGTTACGCGATGTTCGGCAGAACGCCTTACGCCCTCAATGAACCCAAAACCGTCCATTTTCGGCATGTTGATATCCGTAACAATGACATTGGGCGCCATGTCGGCAAGCACTTCAAGGCCGTGCTCGCCATCCTCCGCAAGCGACACCTCAAAGCCCGCTTCCGTGAGGGCAAGGCGCAACATCTCTCTCATCGTCCGCGAATCATCAACGGCTAGCACGCTTAAAGGCATGTTTCATTCTCGTTTGTTTCATGCTGCGACAGGCAAACCCCAAGATGGGTCGCCGATTCAGAAAAGGCGGGAGA
>JAADIH010000015.1:7272-10475 GCA_013151435.1 Alphaproteobacteria bacterium | reverse complement strand
TGCTCGCGCGCAGGCTCCACCGCATAAACATCAAGCGCGGCGCCAGCGATATGCCCGCTATCAAGCGCATCGCTCAATGCCGCCTCATCCAGTAAACCGCCGCGAGCGCAGTTCACCACATAGGCGCCCTTCTTCATCTTGGCCAAATTCTCCGCGCTCAAAATATTGCGCGTCTTATCGGTCAAGGGCGTATGCAGCGTTACAATATCTGCACGGGAAAGCAACGTATCGAGATCAACTTTCTCAACGCCAAGCTCAACAGCACGCTCTTCGGTAAGGAAAGGGTCATAGGCCACAACCCGCATCTTCAGCCCAATGGCGCGATCGGCGACGATTGACCCAATATTGCCGCAGCCAATGACGCCAAGTGTCTTTCTGTAAACTTCCACCCCCATAAAGGCCGACTTTTCCCATTTCCCCGCATGGGTTGACTGGTTCGCCTGCGGAATTTTTCGGAGCAATGCAAACATCATGGCATCGCATGTTCCGCCGTGGTGATGGCATTGCCAAAAGGCGTATTCATCACGACTATACCTGCTGCGGTCGCTGCAGGAATATCGATATTATCAACGCCAATGCCAGCGCGCCCGATAACTTTGAGGTTTTTAGCGGCCGCGATAACCGCGGCCGTCGCCTTGGTGGCTGAGCGCACGGCAAGGCCATCATAATTACCAATGACAGAAAGTAGTTTCTTAGCGTCTTTCCCGAGCCCCGGCTCGTAATCCACATCGATGCCGCGCTCTTTAAAAATATTGACGGCAGTTTCACTTAACGCATCGGATACAAGAACTTTAGGCATAATGATTACCAATCTTGGAAAAAAGGTTTTTGGAATTAAAGCGAGGATTTTACGGTGGAAAACGCCCATTTGAGCCAGGGCCCGAGCGCGTCAATGTCGCTGACATCCACCGTAGCGCCGCACCAGATGCGCAAACCGGGAGGCGCATCACGATAACCGCCTATGTCAAAAGCGGCCTCATCAGCGTCGAGCAATTTTTCCATGGATTTCACAAAAGCGCGCTGCGCCTTGTCATCAAGCGACGTCACCGCTTCATGTGAGATTTTCAAACACACAGACGTATTCGAGCGCAAGAGAGGATCTTCGCAGAGAAAATCGATCCATGGTGATTGTTCGACCCATGCGGAGAGTGACGCTGCATTGGCATCAGCGCGCGCATGAAGCGCATCAAGCCCACCAATCGATGCCGCCCATTTCAGCGTATCAATATAATCTTCTACACACAGCATAGACGGCGTGTTGATCGTTGCACCCTCAAAAATTCCCTCAATCAACTTGCCGCCCTTGGTCAGGCGAAAAAGCTTTGGCAAAGGCCGGGGCGGCGTATAAGTTTCAAGCCGTTCCACCGCACGCGGACTAAGGATCAACATCCCATGGGCGCCCTCACCCCCCAACACTTTCTGCCAGGAATAGGTGACGACATCGAGCTTTGACCATTCGAGGGGTTGCGCGAAAATAGCCGAAGTGGCGTCGCAAATAACAATCCCTTCGCGTTTCTTAGAGATCCACTTTGCATCAGGAACCCGCACGCCGGAGGTGGTGCCGTTCCAGGTGAAAACCACATCATGGGTTGGGTCAACGGCTGCCAAATCTGCAATCTCACCATAGGGTGCATCCAAAATTCGCGCATCGAGATCCAGCTGCTTTACGGCATCGGTGATCCAGCCGCGCCCGAAACTCTCCCAGGCCAGCATATCCACAGGCCGGGGACCAAGCATCGACCACATGGCCATTTCCATGGCGCCGGTATCGGACGCAGGCACAATGCCGATCCGATAGTCATCGGGAACCCCGAGCAACGCTCTTGTGCGGTCTATGGCTTCTTTTAACCGCGCTTTCCCAACCCTGGAGCGATGCGATCGTCCAAGGGGAGCAGCGGCAAGATTTTCTGGAGACCATCCAGGCCGCTTCACGCATGGCCCCGATGAAAAATGCGGTCGCGCAGGGCGTACCGCTGGCTTGGTCTTTGTCATATTCTCCATCCTTCCAGATGGTAAGCGCCCCGTTGGGGAGGCGTAGCCCACAATCCGCATCGCACGAAATTCCGTTACACGTCAAATGGCTTTTGCTGTGAGATGAGAAATTCTATCCTGCGCGATAGCAATTTCCGGGTTGTGCATTGGCCCTAAGACCGATAGCGCAACATGCATGGCGGTGAATTTTAAATCTCCAAAGGAAGCGACCCTTTACGACTGGATGCTGTTAGCCATGATCGTCGCCATGGGTGGATCTTCCTTCGCCTTGATCCACAATGCACTCGAGTCCATGCCGCCCGCCGCCATCGCCGTTGGCCGTCTGTGGGTGGGTGCAATCTTTCTGTATATAATTATGCGTCATGCGGGGCGCCGCTTTCCGCCATTGTTTCAGCGTATCGACGGACGCTTAAGACTTCGGCGCAGTTGGGGCTCGATGATCGCTGTGGGCGCCTCCGGTTATGTATTGCCATTCTTTCTTTTTCCATGGGCGCAGCAATATGTGGAAAGTGGGCTTGCCGGCATTTATATGGCGTTCATGCCAATCTGGACGCTGGCGCTCGCATTTTTCTTTGCCGGGGAACCAGTAAGCAGGCGAAAACTTGTTGGATTCGCCATGGGCTTTGTCGGCGTTATCATCTTGATGGGGCCAGAAGTTCTAAAAGGCGCCGCTCATAGTGATATGCGCGCTCAGGCCGGGCTGTTGCTGGCGACATTCCTTTATGCGGCATCGACGATTTATGCGCGCCGCGCCGCACCAATCAGGCCGAGGGTCTTTGCCGCAGGCGTTGTTCTCAGCGGCGCCGTCATCGCCACACCAGCGCTGCTGTTTATTGACTTAGCCTCATCACAGTGGACAACGTCAGCAATATTCAGCGTTATCGGTCTCGGCATCGGCCCAACAGGACTTGCAGCTGTCCTGATCATCATGTTGATCCGCCGTACGGGCGCAGGGTTCATGTCGCTTGCCAATTACGTGACGCCGCTTTGGGCCGTAGCGGTCGGGGCGCTGATCTTCTCTGAACGCTTAGAGCCCAATGCATTCATTGCTCTGGCGGTCATCCTGGCGGGTGTCGCTGTCGCGCAGCGTGCGCCAAAATGGCAGCGATCAATGAAAACTGCCGCAACAACCAGTGAAGACCCCGGCGCCTCAATGTCTGCAGAAGATTAGACTCAAAGGAAGATTTGACCTTTTTGCACCGCCACAGCAT
>JAADIH010000015.1:0-7236 GCA_013151435.1 Alphaproteobacteria bacterium | reverse complement strand
GCGTTTATTCGGCTCGGCCGCCCCATCTCAAAACCCTGCTCGATAACCCAGCGATGTTCGCCATCGCTTAAGTTTTCGCTAAGAGCAATCTGGCCCGGCAACGCTGCCGCAGCGCTTCCCGTTGCAGGGTCTTCGATAATTCCAGCGTCGGGCGCAAACATCCGCGCATGATAGGCGGCGTCTTTGTCTTCTCCACCCTCAGCATAAAGATAAACCCCAACGATCTGCTCGAGCTTTAACGCGTCCCATGCTGCGCTATTAACGCGCGCACTGCGCACCACATCAATCGGCGCCTTACCATAGATAAAATCAACGCCGGCGCCGATACGACGTGGCTTGTGGGCCCCAATGTCGATTGATCCAGCCGGTAACGACAGAGCCGCCTCAATGGCCTCAACGGCTGGCGGCGATCCATTTTCCTGTGGCAGATTCGGGTTTTGAAATTCGGCAAATCCACCATGCTCTTTGGTTGCGACCACAACCGGGAAGACGCCAACATTCAGCTCCAGCTTGATCTCACCCGATAGGCCCCGCGATCGAGCAATGGCAGTCGCCGTCCCCACGGTTGGGTGGCCGGCAAACGGCATTTCATAGCCCGGGGTGAATATCCTCACTCGCGCGGCATTTGAAGCATCTTCCGGCGGCAACACAAAAGACGTTTCCGCGAGGTTGAACTCCCGCGTGATGGTCTGCATTTCCTCATCAGAGAGACCACGCGCATCCATCACTACCGCAAGCGGGTTTCCCGCAAAACGCTGGTCGGTAAAAACATCATAGGTTTCAAATTCAAAGCTGCGCATCGCGTCTCTCCTTCTGCCGATCAATGACGTCTGATATCGAACTCGCCGCACCCTGTGGCAAGTGAGAAATCTTGGTGTGACGAATAGGAGTACTGACAAGCTAGAGCCGGTTTACGGCTAGCTAATATCAGACTTCACCGTATGCCCATGATTGAGCGGCCCACATCCGGCGCCAAAACCCGGCGCTGTTTTGATCGCCATATGCACATAGTCGCTGGCGCACTTTACTGCTAATGGCAGCGCCAAACCCTGCGCCAGCCCCACAGCAATTGCAGACGCCAATGTGCAGCCCGTGCCATGGATTGATGTCGTATCAATGCGGGGGTTGGCGAATACTTCCACACCATCCTGCGTCACCAAAACATCCTCTACGACCTTCCCCGAAAGGTGCCCGCCTTTGACAAGGGCCGTAGTTGCGCCAAAGGCGAGAAACGCTTCTCCGGCCTCGATTTGTGATTGCCGGTCGATAACGCAGACGCCCGTCAACGCCTCAGCCTCATCTCTATTCGGAGTGATTACCGTAGCGAGAGGCGCCAACCTGTATTTTATAAACGCAGCAACGCCGTCAGCGCCAAGCGCGTCACCGCTGGTCGCGGCAAGCACGGGATCGAGAACAATGGAAATATCTTTGTTACGCTCTAACGCCGCCAAAATTACTTGCGCCGCCTCAACATTACCAATCATGCCAATCTTGATAGTATCAGCGCCGATATCGCTCATCACCGCGTCGATCTGCGCCGCGATGATGTCAGGCGCCACGGGATGAACCGCGCTGACGCCGTTGGTGTTCTGGACGGTGATCGCAGTGATTGCCGTTGCAGCATAACCGCCAAGCGCCGTTACAGTTTTGATGTCAGCCTGAATACCCGCCCCACCGGAAGGGTCAGAACCGGCAATGATAAGTACACGGCCTTTCATCTAGAATTTCTCCCAATGCATCAGGCGTTTCCGGTTGCTCGCCTGATGTTCTAAATTCTTACTGCGCGCCGATTGGGCGAAAAACCGGCGCCCACTTTTCGCCCGGCGCTCTCATACGCATTTACGCCGCAATCTCATGGCGCCCGTCAGGCAATTGCCCCACTCTTTTCATATGCGCGCCCAGATTACGCAATATTCAGCGCAGAATAAATATAATGTCAGCGCGGGAGAGCAAGCATGGCAATAAACAAGCTGATCTGGGTGGGGCTACTATGTTGCCTCGCGGCGCTGATGTTGCAGGTTTTTCCAGAAGCCGCATATCGGATGGGTGCAGATGTGAAAGCATCCTGGCTGGTTTTCGGATTCGGAGTCTTTTTGATCTTGATCGCAACCTTTACCGGCACGAACGGCCGTCGCGGCGATCATCACTGAGCCTGATCCGGAACAACACCGAGAAAATCCCAACAAGTTTGGCTGGTTACGATTTCAATCGAAACTGAGTCTGACCGATTTCAACGGGCGCGCCCGCATCATTGATCAAGCCAACCCGGCAAGGCGACCCGGATTTGCGCTCCACAATCTCTGCAAGCGGCGCCCCGGACCGCAAATGCTTATCTCCCCATTGCATCAGAGCAATCAGCGGCAGGGCCAGCTCGACCCCCTTTGATGTGAGTACATACTGGTGACGCAGGCGTTGCCCAGGCTTCTTATAAGGTCGTTTTGTCATAATACCGGCGGCACAGAGCTTTCTTAGCCGGCCCGATAATACCGTGCGCGGCGCGCCAAGGTCAGCATGCATGGCGTCAAAGCGGGTCACGCCATAAAGCGCCTCGCGTATGATCAACAATGTCCAGCGGTCCCCAATCAGGTCAGCTGCCCGCGCCATGCTGCAATCTTCGATCGCAACCAGCGTGCGCTGAGTATCCACGGATATATTAGCGGTTGAGTTTGACATTTGAACCTATATATGTGATTCGAAGTTGAGTACATAATATGGATTTATATATGAACTTTTTATCGCTGATTATCAGCATCAAAATTGGCATAACCGCCTTAGTGATTGCTTTGCCGCTCTTATGTGCCCCAATATCAAGGCTTGGGCCAATATTTGGGTCAGATGAGGATGCAGATCCGGGTATCTTTCGCCTATATGGTATCGCAATTACTGCCCTGCTGGTGGGATATGGGTTTGGTCTAGAAGCCGCACTCAGCAACCGTTTCCCCTGGGGGCCGGTAGTGATGGGGATCATCTCTAATATTGGTGCTGCCGGTATGCTGATGGCGACAATGAGGGGACGGAAACCACCGCTTGCGGCAATCATCTCAGTCATCTTCTTTGGCGGCATCGGGATGGCGTTGATGATCGCCGCATTTGATCCGGCATTTGCCTTAGGCGCGCTTTTCTAACCCCAACCAGCATTGTCTATCTGATGTTACCTCGAAACGATCCCTACGCAGATTACTGTATTTAGGATGCCGCTGCATTCAAGGTCACAAAACCGTGTTCGCATTGAGTGAATATGTCCGCAATTTGGCACAATGCGGCGCCAATCTCGCCGCATTCTCACGCCATCTTGAGCTTCATGGAAACCCAGCTGGGGCAAGCACGGAGACCAGTCATGAAGATACTTTTTAAAACCTTTGCAGCAGGGATAGCTGGCCTTTTCGTTATCGGCGCCAGCACTGCATTCGCCAATGACCGGACGTCATACGGATCGGAATATGGGGCCGAGTACCGGCCGGAAATTTGCACGGTCGATCACGACCACCGTAGTCATGCCGCAAATTATTATAACTATTATCCTGCGGATAAATACTTTCGCGCAGGCAAATATCGACGGTCAGGCGTCAGTTTTTCAATCACGATCGGCGATAGTAACTATGATCGTTACGACCGACGGGACCGGCGAGATGGATACAATCGGTATAATCGCAACAACCGCTATGATAGATATAACCGACGCGACAACCATGACCGCTATGACCGGCGCAATAACCAAGACTATGGCCGGCGTAATGGTTATCGCGGCCGCGAAGGGCGCGTCGTTAATCGCGAGGTCTTCGATACACGCTATCGCGCCCGCATCGTTCTGATCGAAGAAGTTGTACGTTCACGCCGAGGCCCGCGCCTTGTCTGTACGGTCCAGGCAAAAGGCCCAGAGGCGGGTTACGTTTCGAAACGACGTATGCACCGTATCGCCAACAGGGTTTGTTCTTCGAGCGCACGCATTCAAGTCTACACTTAAATCCCCACCCCTCTCGGGGACATGAACCACCGGCATTGCGTATCTTGCCGGTGGTTTTTTATTTTTCAGAGATAGACTGGCGCGCAAAGAGAGAGCGCTTTCTTCGCCCTTCGTGACGCTTCGCTCCTCAGGGTGAAGGAAGGGGCGTATAGATTCTATTGTGGTCGCGCATTCGAACCCAAAAACCGTATACACTTTTTATGAATGCGCTCTAAACCGCTTTTTTCACTGCCGCACAGATATCGCCAACAACCGCTTTCACCATATCCCCGTCTTCACCCTCAGCCATCACGCGGATCAGCGGTTCGGTGCCGGATTTTCGAATGACCAGGCGCCCTTTCTTGCCGAGATTTTCCTCGCCGGTTTTAATCGCCGCTTTCACGCTGTCATGGCCAAGCGGATCTCCGCCGTTATAGCGAACATTGCTCAAGAGCTGCGGGAACGGATCAAACTTATGACAGATTTCACTAACCTTGCGCCCTTGGGCCACAACAACGGAGAGCACCTGCAATGCAGTCACCAGACCGTCGCCAGTCGTCCCATGATCGCTGAGGATCACATGGCCAGATGGCTCACCGCCAACATTCATGCCTTTGGCGCGCATCGCCTCAACCACATAACGATCGCCAACTTTGGTGCGCTCCAGCGTTAGACCTTCGCCCTCAAGGAATTTTCCGAGCCCCATATTCGCCATCACCGTGGAGACAATGCCACCGCCCTTTAGCGCGCCAGAGGCTTTCCAGCTTTGCGCAATCACCGCAAGAATTTGATCGCCATCAATGACCCGGCCCTTCTCGTCACAAATAATGACCCGGTCTGCATCACCATCAAGGGCGATACCAATGTCAGCGCGATATTCCAATACGGCTTCCTGCATTTTTTTCGTCGCTGTCGATCCCACATCACGATTGATATTAAAACCGTCTGGATCGACGCCGATTGTTTTGACTTCGGCGCCAAGCTCCCAAAGAACTGTGGGGGCGACTTTATAGCCAGCGCCATTGGCGCAATCGATGACAATGCGCATATTTTCGAGGGATTGACGGCGGGAAAACGCCGCTTTGGCGAATTCTATGTAACGTGCGCCCGCATCATCAATGCGCTTGACACGACCGAGCTCAGCGGATTCAGCAAGCCCGACGTTTGGCCCCTGTTTCATCAACCTCTCAATTTCAAGTTCCGTCTCATCAGAGAGTTTAAATCCATCGGGGCCAAAGAATTTTAAGCCATTGTCATGATACGGATTGTGGGAAGCAGAAATCATCACCCCGATATCAGCGCGCAAAGACCGGGTCAGCATCGCCATGGCCGGGGTCGGCAATGGCCCCAGTAAAAAAACATCCATGCCGGACGCCGCAAATCCTGCGGTAAGGGCCGGCTCGATCATATAGCCGGAAAGGCGCGTATCCTTGCCGATGACAACGCGATGGCGATGGGCGCCATTTTTGAACACACGGCCAACCGCCATGCCGAGCCGCAGAATGTTTTCAGGGGTCATCGCCCCCACATTCGCCAGGCCTCGCACTCCATCCGTTCCAAAAATCTCTCTTTTGCCAGTCATCTGCCTCGTCACTAAAATGTCGCCGCGCATTTACCTAAGGGTCTCCACAAATCTTTCAAGCCGAAGCCTTAGCACAATGAAACGATAAATGGTTTAACCTAATGATGGTGACTTTTCCATGGCGGTTTCGATTGCGAAAGCAACTTTTAGCGCCTGGCGGGTCTCAGCAACGTCATGAACCCGGAAGATCGACGCGCCACGGCGGTACCCAGTCATAACCGCAGCCAATGACCCCCCAAGCCGAGAATCGGCCGGGCCGTCCCTGTCGAGCGCCGCAATAAATCGCTTTCGTGAAGCCCCAAGCAAAACTGGACACCCCAATCCGACAAACCGGTCGAGCTGTGCCAACAGCGCCAGATTATGTTCAAGCTTTTTGCCAAAGCCGATACCAGGATCGATAATGAGTTTCGACTGATCGATACCCGCCTTAACGCACGCATCAATACGGCCTGCTAAAAATGCGTAGACGTCTTCGACAACATCATCATAATACGGATTATTCTGCATGGTTTTAGGATCACCCTGGGCGTGCATCAGGACCACATGGCACCCAAGCGATGCCGCCATCTCAACGCTGCCAGGCGCGTAAGTCAGCGCGGTGATATCATTCCAGATCGTCGCTCCCGCCGCCATTGCCGCCTTCGCCACCTCGGGTTTTCGCGTATCGATAGAGATCAAGGCGTTTGCTTTGCCCGTTATCCCTTCAATGATGGGAAGAACCCTGGCGCATTCTTCTTCTACAGATATTGTCACAGCACCCGGCCGCGTTGACTCTCCGCCAATATCGAGAATGTATGCCCCATCGCGGGCCAACTGAAGACTATGCGCAATAGCGGCATCCGCATCCAGGAAGCGCCCGCCATCGGAAAAACTATCCGGCGTCGCATTGATGACGCCCATGATCTTAGGGGGCTGCATTGGCTTTTTATCCGATATCATGACCTTAGCCTCTATGCGCTGCACACAAAGCAAATACTCCTCTGTATACGGTATTTTTAATACTTCGTCTTTACTTGGATTTAAAACACGAGCGGAAGAAATGTTACACGCTTAGCACCTAGAACTTAGCGGGACCTAGACTTGCTTCAAAATGCCCAATCGCTGCATTCGCTGCCGCGTCATGAATCGCTGAACGATTCACTGACGTTTCGTCCTGGCAGACGGGAACAAAGCGCTGACCGCGCGCCGTGCATTCGTTCAGAAAGGTGTAATGGATAGCGTCCGGAAAGATTTTCAGCCGCGCCTTTTGTACATGCTCTGCTATGCGCTCAGCATTTGTGGCCGCTGGCGCAACAGAGTCTGCATCACCAACCAGCACCAACATATCAACGGTAATCGCTTCAAGGCTATCGGTCGTGAATATCTGAGCAATCGCGGGCGCGATGGCCACAACAGCGCCGATACGCGGATCACGATAATCCGCCTTAACGTCTTGCCGGTCAGCCGCAGCAGCAGGATCTCCTGCGATAAGTGCTTCCAGATCTTCAATAACATTCGGGTATTCCGTCTGAGGATCGCAAGTCGCGTCAGCCATCTCAGATGCGCAGAACGCCTCGAATTGCTCAAAATCACCGCGCCCACCAACACTTGCTACAACTGTATAACCACCAAGAGAAAATCCGGCAGCGCCAATGCGTTCAACATCAATTGAATCCATAAACACTGGATCAGCCAGAACCCGGTCCAGTAGAAATGTGATATCCTTCGGCCT
>JAADIH010000022.1 GCA_013151435.1 Alphaproteobacteria bacterium | reverse complement strand
AAAATTGGCGACCGGGTCTCTGCCGAGGGCCATGTGACTTGCGGTTATTGCCGCAATTGCCGCGCGGGCAAACGCCACCTCTGCCGCAATAGTGTGGGCGTCGGCGTCAATCGGCCTGGCTCTTTCGCGGAGTATGTCGCCGTCCCGGCGTTTAATGTCTATCGCCTGCCCGATGATATCTCTGACGATATGGGCGCGATCTTTGATCCGTTCGGCAATGCCACCCATACCGCCCTCGCCTATGATCTGGTTGGCGAAGACGTATTGATCACCGGCGCCGGGCCGATCGGGATTATGGCTGGCGCGATTGCACAACATTGCGGCGCCCGCCATGTGGTGGTGACCGATATCAATGATTATCGCCTTGAGCTTGCCACCAAAATGGGGGCGACGCGGGTGGTCAATGTCGCGAGTGAATCCCTAAAAGACGTCATGAGCGATCTGAAAATGACCGAAGGCTTCGATATCGGCCTGGAGATGTCCGGCGTGCCATCGGCGTTCCAGTCTATGCTCGAGACCATGAATCATGGTGGAAAGATCGCCATGCTCGGCATCATGCCAAATGGCGCCGGCATTGACTGGGATAAGGTGATCTTTAAGGGCCTGGAGATTAAGGGCATTTATGGGCGCCGGATGTTCGAGACCTGGTACAAAATGGGCGCTATGCTGCAAGGAGGCCTCGATCTTTCACCAATCCTCACCCACCACTTTAAGATCGATGACTATCAAAAGGGCTTTGACGTCATGCGCTCAGGGCAATCAGGTAAGGTCATCCTCGAATGGTGATTCGGGGAAGGTTCATAAACGATGATCGCATTTCTAAAATTTCTACTTGGATTATGGATCATCATTGCGATCGGCATAGTGAGTGTAAAAACCCAATTCTTGCCCGGCTCCCTTTTATCTGCTGAGCATCGCTTGCAATTAAATTCCGAGAACGCCCTGTCCGCTCTTGAGGCGCCCTGGGCGAGTGTACGATTGGACGGGCAAAAGGCGGTGTTGACCGGTGAAGCGCCCAATGCTGCGGCAATGGCCGAGGCCGCAACTGCTATAGCCAGAGCTGAATGGCGGGGCGGATTAGTTGTTGGCGGGGTGACGGCCGTCGATCTCTCCGCTGTCAGTTTTGATGACACCCCCCCTATTGTTGGCCCCAACCATCGGTTGGCAGAAGTCAAGGAAGCAGAAAGCAAGGAAAATATTTCCCGGGCTCAGCCAGTATCCGAACCGGAAATCATGTCGGAATCTGTTGCCATCTCAGTAAATGCTGAGACATGCGCCAATCAATTCCGCACGCTCATTTCGGACCAGCACATTACATTCGCCTATGCCCGCAACTCTCTTGGGCCGATAAGCCGTGCCTATTTGGCAGATATCGCAGATCTTCTGAGTGAATGTCCTGAAATCGTACTTGAATTGTCTGGGCACTCTGATTCATCGGGCAATCAGTTGCGCAACCTCCGGCTGAGCCTGAGGCGCGCCGAGACCGCCGCCAGCCACCTTCGGTCCATCGGCGTTAATAGCGCGCAATTACGAACCCGCGGCGTTGGCTCCAGGGAGCCTCGCTATAGCAATGCCACAGCTGATGGCCGTGCAAAGAACCGCCGGATAGAATTCGACATTGTTGACGAACGCCCCCAAGAATAATTTTTAAACGTATGGGACATTTTGATGATCTGGCTTGCCGCCCATATGTGGATATTATTGATTGCCGCCTTCGGGACAGGGCTTGGCATCGGCTGGTGGATTTGGGGAGCACAGACCAAAAAGATGAATTCTTCGCTCGGTGATGCGCCCATGGGCTCACTGAACAGCGATACCACGTCAAAAACTGGCGATCTATAGCGCCTCTAGAGCCAATCGCGTTTAAATCGGAATCATCGAATGGCTCTTGAGTTTTGTTTACCACGCTTCTTTTGCGAAAAACCGCGCACATCCCGGACCACGTCCGGGATGTGCTTTTTTCGCGAAGCGCTCTAGCCTTTGACATTCGCTTGCAGCAATTCTAGTCCGATCTGATTAGACTGGAGAGAAGAATGATCCCTCGCTACGCACGCCCGGAAATGACCGCCATATGGTCGCCCGACACCAAATATCGCATCTGGTTTGAGATCGAAGCCTATGCGGCTGACCGCATGGCCGAGCTTGGGGTTATCCCCAAAGAAGCTGCGGCAACGATTTGGGAAAAGGGCCGCAACGCGAAATTCAGCGCCGAGCGAATCGATGAGATCGAGCGTGAAGTCAAACATGACGTCATTGCGTTCCTGACGCACCTCTCGGAACTGGTCGGCCCCGAAGCGCGCTTTGTTCACCAGGGAATGACATCCTCGGACGTCCTCGATACCTGCCTCTCGGTACAGATGACCCGGGCTTGCGATATTCTTTTGAAGGATATGGATCGCGTGTTAGCGGCGCTGAAGGCTCGGGCGCTTGAACACAAAAATACAGTTTGCGTCGGCCGCAGCCATGGCATTCACGCTGAGCCCACAACCTTTGGGGTTAAGCTCGCCGGGTTTTATGCTGAATTCGAACGCGGCAAACGCCGCCTTGAAGTCGCCCGCGAAGAAATTGCTGTTTGCGCCATTTCTGGCGCCGTTGGAACATTCGCCAATGTTGATCCATCCGTTGAAACCTATGTCGCGGATAAAATGGGTCTGGAGATCGAGCCCGTCTCAACGCAAGTGATCCCCCGTGATCGCCATGCCGCCTATTTTGCAGCGCTTGGCATCATCGCCTCTTCCATTGAACGTCTGGCAACAGAAATCCGTCACCTGCAGCGCAGTGAAGTTCTGGAGGTTGAGGAGTATTTCTCCAAAGGCCAAAAGGGTTCTTCCGCCATGCCGCATAAGCGCAATCCAATCCTCACCGAAAATTTAACCGGCCTTGCCCGGCTGGTGCGCATGTGTGTGGTTCCGGCCATGGAAAATGTCGCCCTTTGGCATGAGCGTGATATCTCGCATTCTTCCGTCGAGCGCGGGATCGGACCCGATGCTACAATCCATCTCGATTTCGCGCTCAACCGATTGGCGGGCGTGATGGAGAAGCTGCTGGTTTATCCTGAACGCATGCAAGAAAACCTCGACCAGCTTGGGGGGCTGGTTTTTTCACAACGGGTTCTTCTCGCCCTCACCCAGGCCGGAGTGTCGCGTGAAGATTCCTATTCTTGGGTGCAACGCAACGCCATGCCTGCCTGGCGCGGCGAAAGCCCATTCCTCGACAATTTGAAGGCCGACAAGGATGTGGCGTCGAAACTAAAACCAAGTGAAATTGAAGCGCTTTTCGATGTCAGCTATCACACCAAAAATGTTGATGTTATTTTTGATCGCGTGTTCAAGGACTAGACCATTAGGCGACAATGTCGCCTTTGGGATTAATGCGTTCGCTGAACAATAAGATTGATAATCGCGGCGGCGAGCCCTACAGCCGCCATCATAAACAGCATGTTGGATTCTGCTGCGGCAAAGTCGGCTCGTGCGAATGGTCCCCCGGCGGCGAGCACCTCCAGGGGCTTTGGGTCCGCATAACCTGTTGGGGTCGAAATCCCAAGAACTGGCGACAGGTGAAACACTACCGCGCCTAAAAAAGGCAGTACGGCCAGGTGGGCGCCGATTCGCCGGGTCATCGGCACGATGAGTAACACCCCAGCCAACACTTCAAGTGCAGCTGTCACCATGTTGCCCAAAGGAAAAGCAAATTCGGCAAAAGGCAGCCCCGCGCTGGATGCCTTAAATTCGATATAGGGGAATATATGGGCGCCGCCCGTAAACTTCATGAACCCCATCATGAGCAAAAATCCACCCACCCCGAGTGCTAAACCCCATTTTATTATGCCCATCAACCGCTCTCCTATGTGCCCA
Source organism: Alphaproteobacteria bacterium (assembly GCA_013151435.1). Taxonomy (GTDB): domain Bacteria; phylum Pseudomonadota; class Alphaproteobacteria; order Caulobacterales; family Parvularculaceae; genus Hyphococcus. The sequence continues at coordinate 3,885 of JAADIH010000022.1, read as the reverse complement.
AGATAGTGTGCTGTGTTTCCACCATGGGAAGCAAGCAGGCTCATGCGAGTGATATGCCCCCGCGATAAAAGAGCGCGTTGCCTCCACTACCAAGGCCACGCATATGGCTCACATGATGAATGAAACTAAAGAATTTGGCGGTGAGGCTGGGCAGCGCTCCTGGCAACAAGCCGTCAGACGCGGGATACGCAAAAAATGCCCTCAATGCGGGCACGGGGCGCTTTTTGCTGGGTACAGCAAGACAACCGTGAATTGCAGCCATTGCGGGCTTGATCTAAGCGGGCATGAGGCCAATGACGCCCCGCCCTATATTACCATATTGTTGGTTGGGCATGTCATGATTCCGCTGGCCCTGGCGGTTAAGCAGCTGTTTGATCCGCCTTTATGGGGGCAATTTGCGATCTGGCTGCCATTAATCTTGACGGCATCCTTCCTCATTCTCCCCATGGCCAAGGGGGCGGTTGTCGGCCTGCAATGGGCAAATCGCATGCACGGCTTCGCTGGGGCTGAAGCTACCCATAATTATGATGCCTAGTTCTCTGCATAACGACTTGACAATGTCGGTTCCATAAGTAATTTCCGCGCTCGCCGTGCTATTTGCGGCCTCAAGGAGTATTTCGATGGCTAAGCCAACAACCGTAAAAATCCGGCTCAATTCAACTGCTGGCACCGGGTTTTTTTATGTCACCAGGAAAAACACCCGGACGATGACCGAGAAGCTTGTTCTTCGGAAATATGATCCGGTTGTGCGCAAGCATGTTGAATTCAAAGAAGGCAAGATCAAGTAACGACTTTTGCTTCTTTTGAGATTTCGAAACCGCCCTTTATGGGCGGTTTTTTGATGCGGGAACTTTAAGCGGCTTGAATGACGCGATTACGGCCGCCATTTTTGGCTTCATAAAGCGCCTCATCAGCCCGCTTGATTAATTTTTGCGCACTATCCTCGTCCGGATTATTTTCCGTTGACGCAATGCCAATGCTGACCGTGATTTCAATCGCATCCCGCCCGCCATTGATCATAAATTTCTTGCCCGCGACTTCCTGGCGTAATCGTTCCGCAACGATTGCCGCAAACGCCATATCAGTATCGGGCATCGCCACCAGAAATTCTTCCCCGCCATAACGGCAAGCCAGATCAATACCGCGCACTGATCGCGCTACACAATCAGCAAATTCCTTTAGCACCTTATCGCCCGCATCATGGCCATAGGTATCGTTGATCTTTTTGAAGTGGTCGATGTCGAGGATCATTGTAGCGAGCGGCCGATCCGTCCATTGCGCCCGTTCAAACATCGCTGATAGGTGACTGGCGAGATAGCGACGATTATAGAGCCCGGTCAGTTGATCTGTCACCGCCATCTCTAAGCTCGCCTGGAAAGAAGAGCGGAGTTGATCCACATATCGCTTACGCCGCAATTGAGTATGCACACGTGCCGTAAGCTCGTTCCGATCAATCGGACGTTTCAAATAATCATTGACGCCAATATCAAGCGCCCTAACCAGTTTTCTGGTGTCGCTCTGCCGAACAACCGCGAGGATCGGCGTCAGGCGGGTTTCCTCGAAGGAGCGTATCGACGAACACAGCCGCAATGGGTCCATGCTCTCAATTGAAAGACTGACAATGATGAGATCGAAATCACCAGACTGAGCGCGCCCAAGTGCAATCTCAGGGTCAGTTTCGCAAGAGACTGCATGGTCTTCGCCAAGCGTAGATTTTAATCGTTCTGCCTGTTCTTCATTATCATCGATAATGAATATTCTGGTTTCTGACGAGTCCACATCAATTTCGATATTATCAACGACACCAAGCCCCTTGCCCGTCGCATAACGCGCCCGCAGCTCATCCGTCATCATTTTCAGCCGGGAAAGACTGCGCACGCGGGCGAATAAGGCGAGATCCTCGACAGGCTTTGTCAGAAAGTCATCGGCGCCCGCCTCAAGGCCCACAACACGATCTGTCTGCTGATCAAGGGCCGTCACCATAACAATCGGGATGTGCATGGTCTCCGGATTTTCTTTAATCCGACGGCAAGCTTCAAAGCCATCCATGCCCGGCATCATCACATCAAGTAAAATGATATCCGGCTGATCTGAAATAGCTGTGTCTACAGCTTCCTGGCCCGAATAGGCGCTCACCACGTCAAAGTACTCTGCTCGCAGCTTCGCTTCGAGCAATTTCACGTTTGGTTCAAGATCGTCGACGACTAGTACTCTTGCCGTCATATAGCCCCCGCTGGGTGTGAGTTAAGTATCTGGATAAAACCTAATCCAAATACCTTTTCACTTTCTCAAGAAATGAGACAACGGAGATAGGTTTTGCAATATAATCTTCGCAGCCGCCTTGGCGGATTCGCTCTTCATCGCCTTTCATGGCGAAAGCTGTCACCGCAATCACGGGAATATTAGCAAGTTCTTTATTGTTCTTAATTTTTTGTGTCACTTCCAGGCCGGAAATCTCCGGCAACTGAATATCCATAAGAATAAGATCCGGGCGGTGTTCATCGGCAAGGGCCAACGCCTCAGGACCCGTGCGGGCCTGGAGAACATTATAGCCATGGGCTTCAAGCAAATCATGAAACAGTTTCATGTTGAGCTCATTGTCCTCAACGATTAGCACCGTCTTGGGAAGCGCCGACATATCCATCTTTTCCATCGCAGACATCATACGCTATTTGGCCTCGTCGCACGGCGAATCAGCACCGCAGATACCTACTATTGCAACAAAGGTCTTAATCGAATGTTTATCTGGGACTTAAGTTTACTCCTCTATTTGCTGAAAATTCTGGTAATCTTTTGTTAATGTCCACGAAAACAAACATTCCCTGCCTATGTCGCGCTTGTTTTGCGCAAATTCCCGTACAAACCGCCACTGCGCCCGCAGGTGATTCGCACCGAATCAGCCCGGCCCATCTTTCTTGTCCAGAATGTGGGGATCACGGAATTCTCGCCCATGAAGAGATCTTTACCCTCTCCATCGCCCATCTTGATTGTGACGCGTTTTATGCCGCCGTTGAAAAGCGCGACAATCCAGAGTTAGAGGATAAGCCCGTCATCATCGGCGGCGGCGCCCGCGGGGTCGTTGCAACGGCCTGTTACGTTGCGCGCACCTATGGCGTTAAATCTGCGATGCCGATGTTTAAAGCGCTGAAAGCCTGTCCTGATGCGGTGGTGATAAAGCCCAATATGTCAAAATACGCAGAAACTGGTCGCGCCGTCAGACAACTCATGCTTGACCTCACCCCATTGGTTGAGCCCCTGTCCATCGACGAAGCCTTTATGGATCTTTCTGGAACTGCGCGCGTACACGGAGTGCGCCAGCGGTCACGCTCGCAAAATTACAGGCCCGGGTTGAATCCGAACTTGGCGTCACCGCCTCCATCGGTCTTTCCCATAATAAGTTCCTAGCCAAGATTGCCTCCGACCTCGATAAGCCGAGCGGATTTTCCATCATTGGTGCGCGGGAAACGCATGCATTCCTCGCCCGCCAACCCGTCACCATGATTTGGGGGGTAGGAAAAGCCATGGCGAAAAGACTCGCACAAGATGGGATTACGTCGATCGGTCATTTGCAGCGCATGGATGCATCCGTATTGGGTAAGCGATATGGCGAGATGGGACTGCGCCTAGCAAGGCTGTCACAAGGCAAAGACGCCCGCACTGTCAAACCAGACCGCGAGACAAAAAGCGTTTCAGCAGAAACCACCTTCAATAAAGACATCACCGATGAGGAATGGCTCGAAGACATATTGTGGGAGCTTTGTGAAAAAGTCTCTGCACGAATGAAAGCAAGCGGATTTGAAGGGCGCATTGTGACCCTCAAGCTTAAATCTGCAGAATTTAAGACCATCACACGGCGCATCACGCTGGAGGCGCCGGCCAATCTCG
>JAADIH010000184.1 GCA_013151435.1 Alphaproteobacteria bacterium | reverse complement strand
CTGACGTCTATGTCACTTGCGATATCTGTAAGGGCGATCGCTATAATCGCGAAACCCTGGAAGTAAAATTCAAGGGCAAGTCCATCGCCGACGTGCTCGACATGACGGTGGAAGAAGGCGCGGTGTTTTTCAAAGCCGTACCATCAATTCGCGACAAGATGGAGACTCTCAACCGCGTGGGGCTTTCCTATATCAAGATCGGACAGTCGGCGACAACGCTTTCGGGGGGCGAGGCGCAGCGCGTCAAACTCTCCAAGGAACTGGCCAAGCGCGCCACCGGGCGCACGCTCTATATTATGGACGAGCCCACCACAGGGCTGCATTTTGAGGACGTCCGCAAGCTGATGGAAGTCATTCAGGAACTCGCAGATAATGGCAACACCGTCATCGTCATCGAGCATAATCTCGACGTCATCAAACAAGCCGACTGGATTTTAGACCTCGGCCCCGAGGGCGGCGATGGCGGCGGCGAGATCATCGCAGCAGGCACCCCCGAAGACGTGGCCAAGGTGGCGAAGTCTTATACGGGGCAGTTCTTGAAGGGGATGCTGAAGGGGGTGAGTGCGACGAAGGTGAGCGCGAAGAAGAAGGTGGTAAGGAAACGAAAAGCGGCTTAAAATTTATAAAAGATAAGGAACTGAGCTGAGTCCTATGAAAAAAATTATTGAAAAGCTGAAAGAACTAGCAAGCGATTCTATACAGTTATCGAATTTATTCGAATCTCATACAAAAGGCACCGATATTATAGAGATTTTTAAAGAACGCTTGAAAAAACTTGAAAAATCACATTCAAGGTCATGGTTTGGTGACCATGCATATACGTATTATACCCACTTCGCACCACCACCCGCAGGGCATTCATTTGATGTAGAATGGGGGTTTGTCCATGGCTATGGCGAGAGTCACAACCCTAACTGGAAAGTATATACGGAAGAGGAAATCCGAAGCTTCGTCTTTCAAGACATAGGTGAAGGTTTCTACGATAAACTAAATTCGCTGGCAAATGATGTGGTCATTCAAATATCTGCAATTCACGATCGGTCTTTAGACATTATATATCTTCTTGCTACCCAAGATACATTGACCTCTATTAACCGATACAAAGAACGACTTGAAAATACTTTGACGACATATTCTCCAGAGGACTTTGTCAATTCTCGCTATAGCAAGGTACCTCGAGTGACACGTGACTCGGAGGAAGCAGCCAAAGGAACAATCGTTCCACCTCATATAACGTATAACTCTTCACTGCGGTCAATTTCAGAAAATTGTGATCGGTTATTCAAAATAGCTGAAACGCTAAGTGCTATTACCGAGGCACTATCCCTTAGCGAGCCACTACCAAACGAGGCGGATCTTTCCAAAAAGATTTTCATTGGGCATGGTCGCTCCGAGCAGTGGCGTATACTAAAAGACTTTTTGACAACTCGCTTATCGCTTGATTTCGAAGAATTTAACCAAGTTTCACCAGCCGGAATAAGCACACAAGAACGTCTCGCCGAAATGCTGTCTTCATGTGGCTTTGCATTTTTAGTGCTCACTGCCGAAGATCTTCACGGTGATGGCTCTGTGCACGCGCGAGAAAACGTTATACATGAAGTCGGTTTGTTTCAAGGCAAGCTGGGATGGCGACGCGCAATTGTCATCCTGGAAGAAGAGTGTGCCGAATTCTCTAATGTCCACGGCTTGGGTCAAGTTCGATTTTCGAAAGGCAATATTGCAAGTTGTTTTGAGGAAATTCGTAGCGTTCTAGAACGAGAGGAAGTTATCGAATAAGCGAATGCTCCGCCTCCGCTCATCCCGGCGAAAGCCGGGATCCAGTCAACAGATACTTATCAACTCTCTACACAGTTCATTTTACTTCATGCTGATTACACCATGAATTTCTGGTGATGAATTTTGAGGATATGCTGCTAAGTCTGGATCCCGGATCAAGTCCGGGATGACCGGATTACCGATTCTTTTCTCTCCCAATCCCTCGCAGGTCATCCCGGATGCGATGCAACACGCAGTGTTGATTCGCTGGGCCGGGATCGGTTGAGGGTGTGCGCAAAGAGGTTGGCGATCCCGGGTCTGCAAGGCGGCGTTACACGCCGCATTGCGCACGGGATGACGAGCGATGAGGCGCGCACACGGGATGACGAACTGATCGAAACGAGCGAAGTTACGCTATTATGGCTGGTTATGTTTACATCATGAGCAACCGCAAGGGCGGACCACTTTATACTGGCGTGACGGCAAACTTACCCGCACGTATTTTTCAACACCGAAATGGTGAAGGATCAACATTCTGCAAGCGCTATGGGCTGACCCGCCTGGTTTACTGTGAAGATCATGCTCGGATCGACGATGCCATCGCCCGTGAAAAGCAAATCAAGAAATGGCGACGTGTCTGGAAAGTGAATCTCATCGAAGCCATAAACCCGGAATGGGATGATTTGTATCTCACACTAAATCATTAGGGATATTCCCGACTGCCCCATGAAACGCCGGAATACCCCTCATAAATGAGGCCATTCCTCGCTTTGAGATTGAAGGTTTCAAAATATTTTCCAAAGATAACCAAGCAAAATCAACGCACTAAAAAGGTTAACGCGCAATTTTTGCACATTTAGGTTGACAATGCGCATCCAGTGCGCAATATATATGACAGTTAAATGACAGTTATTTATCACTTATATTACAGTGGAAAAAAGCTGCCGTAATAATAATGAGTTAGACAGATTTGTAAGACAGGATTGCCCGATGTTTAAAAGTGACCCAGGTGTAAAAAGACCCCTCCTCTACGTCGTAGCTGCCGTATTGGGAATTGCCATGGCTGTGCCTTTGGCTGTGTCTTCAGGGCAGATGAGCGCTGGCGGCATTTTTGACGAGTGCTTCGACAATTCATGCAGCAGCGCTGCTATCTATGCCAAGGCTGACTAAACTCAGCACATTTTGATGATGAAGGAATGCGCCACCATGAGTGGCGCTTTTTCTTTTGCAGCTATATTAGGATTTGAAATCTGACCGTCAGACCATGCGCGTCTTCACGCGTTAGCCCACCAGCAATAGCTGTTGCAAAGGCAGGGGCTAGCTCCGGTACGACATCACCGAAATCCGTATCAACCTTGAACAAATCCAGACCTACCCGTGTATAGGGTGTCGGCCACCAGTCTGCACCAAGGGTGATCGACTGATAGGAGCCCCCATTCACAGAGCCGTTGTTGAGATCGAGCACATCAAACCGGGCAACCAGACTGAAACCACCGAGCCCGCCATTTCTGACGCTGGTATAAATTTCAGGGCGTCCAAACCGTCCGCCGCTATAGGTGCGCCGTCCATTAAAAAATGCCCCCACCTCAACATAGCCGCCGGTCAGCACGGGATCATTTGCACATGCCATGCAATTCACGATTGTCGCACCAATCTCATGTGCAGCCCAGTACCTTCCTTTTAGCGCCACCACCTCTTCCCCCAAGAAAAGATCCGAACGAGCAAGCCTGCCTGTACTTACAATATTTCCGGTTGGCGCCGCGATCACTCCCTGACTATAATCATACATCGGTTGATCTGTATCAAGATTGCGGTATCGAAAAGAAACACCTGTATGCACGGTTAAGTCATCAACTAATACCGGGACATAGGTTGCACGGCCGGCCACTGCGTACCGACTAAATACGTTATCAGTAATGTCACCACCAAAAAAACCCAAAGTCAAAGTATGACGCGCACCTTTATGGGCTACACTCGCACCAACGCCGCGACTTAATTCAAAAACATCCGTGAAGGCCGCTCTTTCCAGGGTCGAGCTAAAATTGGATGACGTCTGCTCATCAAAAGAATTGGCAGTTTTAAATTGGCCCAACTTAATTTCAACCGGCGCGAAACCGGGCTTAAAAGCGATATAGGCATCCATCAAATGAACGTTGCTAGGAGAATCAAAATCCACGACAAATTTGAATTTTATTTCTTGCGCTATCACTCCAGAGGCGCCCATACGCCCACGCCGGACCTCAATATCATTAAAATCGAAATCAGAGCGTTTTCCAGAAACACGGGAATAATCTGTTTGAACAACACCGGAAATATCTATGTCCGACAAGAGAGAGCTTTGAGCAGGTGAAACATCATCACTTGCAAAAACTGATAATGGGGCCAACGCAAGCACACTAATAAGGGGAAGTGTACAGATCGTTTTTTTGAGCATCTCGAAATCCACTTTTATCTAATTGAGTAGGTAGTTGCGGCATCTAGTGGGCGTTAATGAAGCTTTCAAAAAAAAAATATGAACCTTTTGTGAAACGAAAATTTAAGATGATGGATCCGCAGCTCCAGATCACTGATTCGCGAATTATTCGGACTGGACTGCCGTCAAAGCATCACACGAACTCAGTAATATCGTTTAATGTCTGCTGATTGAGGCTTTGTCATAAAACTGTAAAACCCTGTCTGTAGGAGGCGGCAAAAGTAGCAATCAGGGTGCAACAGGTCCATGTACGATATATCACTTTTTGCCGCCGTTGGGTTTCTGTTCGCCGCCTATTCAGTCGTCGGCAATGACGCGTTGCAAACGCTTGGCACCTTTATCTCTTCCAATAATCGCATTCACTGGTTTTGGTTGTTTTTGTTTGCCGCGATCATACTGGTTGTCACCTTTACATATGGGTGGATGATCAATGACGGCGACCCATCATACGGACGCCTGGCGAACTTAAAAAAATACCCAGCAATTGAGGTTCAGTGGTACCATACACTGCCGCCACTTGTCCTGTTGATCATCACACGGTTTGGTGTGCCGGTCTCTACATCCTTCATGGTTCTGACTATTTTTGCTTCGATCGGCGGCCTCTCGTCAATGTTGCAAAAGTCTCTGATTGGGTACGGCCTTGCTTTTGCCGTAGGGCTTAGCGTTTTCCTGGTGCTGTCGAACACACTCGAAAAGTTTTTCCGGAAAACCGAGCATCAACAACACCACCCGATCTGGGTCGTGCTGCAATGGCTGACCACCGCCTATCTGTGGTCGGTCTGGCTCATTCAGGACTTTGCCAATATTTTTGTATTCTTGCCACGCCAATTATCGGCGTTTGAAAGTTTTACGGCGATGTTCGCGATTGTGGCTCTTCTTGCATACACCTTTTCCAAAAAAGGCGGCCCCGTACAGCGTATTCTAAAAACCAAGACGGCGGTAACCGATATCCGATCCGCGACGGTCATCGACTTTACTTACGCGTCTCTGCTTTTCTATTTTAAAGAGCTCAACAATATTCCAATGAGTACGACTTTCGTGTTTTTGGGGCTTATCGCCGGTCGCGAATATGGTTTTGCCCTGACCCAAAAGGCGGTGGGTTTCCTGCGGACATGCGAGATCGCACTATCGGATATTGCTAAAGCCTATATCGGACTTGTCTTGTCGATTGATATGGCGGTCAGCTTGCCGTTTGTCGCAAAAGGCGTCGCCGGTGCAGGCTTCCCGCTTGATGAGCTCATTCCGACGCAGAGTTATATGGTCTTTATATGCAGCGCCAACTTCCTCTTGATTCCAGTCGCACTGCATCTGATGAAAAAGCAAACTTGGCGGATGGTTACGCTATTTGTTCTTCTCAGCACCGCGACAACGCTGTTCTTTTTATTCCCTCCGTCCTGATACGCCATCAACCACAAGAATATGACCGCGTGTTCAGCCCGCCCGCCGCACTGCTAATTCCAAGGCTTCAAGAAATCGCGAACGATCTTTCTTGGTAAAAGACGGTCCCGCGCCCGATATCTCGCCCATATCCCGGAGGTCGCGTGAAAGCTCACGCATCGCCATGCTCATCCCGATATTGTCGGCTGTAAACGGCTTGCCCCCTGCCCCGAGCGTTTGTGCGCCAGCGCTAAGACAACGCTCAGCCAACGGAATATCATTGGTGATGACAATATCAAACTTGCCCACTTGTTCGGCGATCCAGTCATCGGCGGCGTCAAAACCATCACTGACAATAACACGCCGCACATCAAACCCTACGGGTAGGCGCATGCGCGCATTGGAAACAAAAAACACTGACAACTGATGGCGGTCTGCAACGCGAACGATTTCGTCTTTCACTGGACAGGCGTCAGCATCCACATAGATATTTACTGGCTGTTTCATCGCACCCAATTGCTGTAAGATCGGCTCAACACACTGTTATCAAATAACACAGCTAAAGACAGAAGACACGCGCCATGACAAAATTTGAAGGCCCCTATATCCTCACCATCGACCAGGGCACAACCTCGAGCCGGGCCATCGTTTTCGATCGGGCCGGACAAATCGTCTCCAGCGCTCAGCAAGAATTCAAACAATATTACCCCGCCGAAGCGCAAGTCGAACACGACCCCGAAGAAATCTGGCGCACAATCCTCGACGTCTCGCGCGAAGCCCTCACGGCCGCCGAAAAAACTGGCGATAAGGTCGTTGCGATCGGCATTACCAATCAGCGCGAGACAACTATTCTGTGGGACCGCGCAACAGGCGAACCGATCTATAATGCCATCGTCTGGCAGGATCGCCGCACCGCAGAAGCTTGCAAAAAAATGTACGAGGCAGGATCTGAGGCTGATGTCACCGCGCGCACGGGGCTTTTACTGGATCCGTATTTCTCTGCCACAAAGGTGTCGTGGATTCTCGACCACGTGGACGGCGCGCGTGACCGGGCGGAGAAAGGCGAGATTGCTTTTGGCACCATTGACAGTTTCCTGATCTCGCGTCTCACCGGCGGCGCAGTTCACGCCACTGACGCCACAAACGCCAGCCGCACCAGCCTGTTTAATATCCATACCAATGAGTGGGATGACGCCTTGCTTGATTTATTCCACGTGCCCCGCGCAGTCTTACCGGACGTGCGCGATTGCGCTGCGGATTTTGGTGAGACAGCGCCGGAAATTTTTGGGCGGCCCATACCAATTTGCGGCGTCGCCGGAGACCAACAAGCCGCAGCCTTCGGACAAGCTTGTTTTGCTGCCGGTGACATCAAAAGTACCTATGGCACAGGTTGTTTCGTCCTCGTCCATACAGGCGAGCAAGTGGTTGCCTCACAAAACCGCTTGCTCTCGACCATTGCTTATCGCCTTAACGGCGTCGCCCATTACGCATTAGAAGGCTCGATCTTTGTTGCTGGCGCCGCTGTGCAATGGCTGCGCGATGAACTCGGGATCATCAAAGATGCGCGCGAGACAACGGCACTGGCTGAAAGCATCCAGAGCAATAATATCTCGTCCCCGCCTTTGCCGGACTTGGCGCACCCCATTGGGCGCCAGGCGCGCGCGGTCTTATAACGGGGCTTACACGCGGCGCCGGTCGTGCCGAGCTGGCGCGCGCTGCCCTCGAAGCGGTTGCCTATCAGACCCATGATCTGATGGCTGAGATTGCAAAAGACGGTGTGATGCCCGCAACACTGCGCGTTGACGGGGGCATGGTTGCAAACGACTGGACCATGCAGTTTCTCGCAGATATTTTAGACCTGCCCGTGGAGCGCCCAAAGGTGACGGAAACAACGGCGCTTGGCGCCGCTTATCTCGCAGGACTTCAGGCCGGCGTTTTTCAGGATACGGAGGAGATCGCAGAGCGCTGGCGCCTCGATGCGCGTTTCCAACCAGCCATGGCGGTCGAGGAACGAAACCGTAATCTCACCGGCTGGCGTGGCATTGGGGCGGGCGTTGGCGTAGGAAGAAAGAATGTTTGGTAGCGGGAGCTGGACTTGAACCAGCGACCTCAGGGTTATGAATCCTGCGCTCTCACCAACTGAGCTACCCCGCCAAAGGGTCACCGGAACGGGCTTACGCTCGCGCCGGGAGCGGAGGTCTATAGCGGGGCCCGAGGCCGCCCGCAAGCCAGACTATTCCAGTAACTCAGCCACATGGTCGGCAATCGCGAGGCAAGTCGTCAAACCCGGCGATTCGATGCCATAGAGCCCGATATATCCGGAAATCCCATGGACGGATTTGTCCTGAATAAAAAAGTCGCCCTCCTCCCCTGGGCCAGCGATTTTCGGGCGAATACCTGCATATCCGGGGACCAGCTCAGCCGTCTCGATATCCGGCCAAAAGCGCCGTGCCGACTGGGCAAATGCTTCGCGGCGCGTATCATCAACCGCATAATCGTCATTGGTGGCAATAAAGGAGAGGTCGGGGCCGAGTTTTGCCTGCCCGCCAAGGTCGCGCGTATAGTGAACGCCCTGGCTGTCCGGGGACGGCAGCGGATAGATCAACCGCGAGAACGGCGCAGCGCCCGAATATGTAAAATACTGGCCCTTGCCATAATACAATTTAGGGATGGTGGCCGCGGGAATACCTTCAATCGATCGGGCGACCTGATCACAATAAAGCCCAGCGCAATTCACAACAGTTTTAGCGCGCAAGGTCATCGGCTCACGGCCGCCAATACTTAACTCCAGGCCGTCATCAACAACACGCCCGCCCATCACCGGACTTTCCACCGCCAGCACCCCGCCGGCATTTTCCACATTCCCCAACAGCGCCAGCATCAGCCCGTGGCTATCGACGATCCCTGATGAGGGCGAATAAATCGCCGCATCACAACGTATATTCGGCTCCATCGCCAAGGCTTCCTGAGCGCTGACAATGCGCAGATCGGTGACGCCGTTTTGCTTGGCGTTCTCCATCACGGCTTTGAGGCGCGCGAGCTCCTCCTCACCATTGGCGACCAGGAGTTTTTCACAACGCGAATGGTTGACGCCATGGCTCTGGCAAAAAGCATAAAGCGCATCCCGGCCCGCTACTGCCAATCGGGCACGCATCCCTCCGGGGCGATATTGAATGCCCGCATGAATGACTTCAGAATTGCGTGACGAGGTTTCCGTTCCGAATGTATCATGCTGTTCAACGATGATGACTTCGCGGTCGGCAAGGCCAAGCGCCCGGGCAACGCTCAGCCCAACCACACCCGCGCCGATAACTATAACGTCTACAGCTTCGGTCATTTCTCATTAGTCCGTTGTGGCGACCCAATCCTGGTCGTCTTGTACTTCACGCTCCCATTTCAGGAACTCATAATATCCGCAACGCTTCTGGGTGGGAAATTCACGACAGATTTTTGGTCGTCCCTCATAGATCGTACAGTTGCGCGTTTCCTGATCAAGGAACATACAGGCTGTCACGAAATGCTCGTCATCTGAGTGACGCAAAACCCGTGGGTTTTCCTTGTCGCCCTTTTTGGTAAATTTCTTTGCAGCCTTTTCTTCGCTGACCCCATGATGTTTCGCAAGACGCTTGAGATCAGTCTTGGTCACCGGAATATGCGTGTAGGTGCAGCAATAGGCTGTGCATTTCAGACAATCATAGAGCTTCTTAGCCATGGAAGGATCCCCGCGCGATTAATCAACTGCGCCGGTACTGGACGAACTCGCTCAAGGTTGCAAGCTTATCGTAGAGATGGCGTGCTGTGACATTGCCATTATCGGTATGCCAATAGACCCGTGGTAAGCCCCGGCGATTTTATAGACTGCCTCAATCAACGCCCGTCCGGCGCCAGAGCCGCGCACTGATGGATCCACATAGAGGTCTTCGAGATAGCAATAGTCATCTATTGACCATGTGGATGCATGCGGCAGGCAATGAACAAAGCCAATCATCTCATCGTCCTTGATCGCCACGAACGCGAAATGTGGTTGGCCAGTGAGCAAGCGCTCAAACAGTGCATCAGTGAGGCCGTGCGGTAAATCAGTCTTGTAGAAGGCGAGATAGCCTGCCCATAGCCGCCGCCATGAGGCTTCATCTTCGCGCTTTAGCGCGCGGATCAAAGTCATGGCAGCGCCGCCTGGGTATTGGCGATCCAGCCACCGCCAAGGACACGATCATGGGCAGTGTCCGGTGAATAAAACACACATGCCTGCCCTGGGGCGACGCCCTCTTCCGGTTCATCGAGATCCACCACCCAGCCGCCATTTGGATTGGCGCCATCCCAGGTGAGTTTTGCGGTAACCGGGGGCCGCGTAGAACGAACCTTAACCGCAATGGGCATGCCGGTACGAGCAACGGTTTCGCCATTACCATCGCCAAGCCAGGTGACTTCTTTGAGACCAATACGACTAATGAGAAGCGCTTCACGCGGCCCCACAATAACTTGTTTTTTGCTGGCATCGAGCCGCACCACATAAAGCGGATCGCCGGTGGCCACCCCAAGCCCGCGACGTTGACCAACCGTATAGTGAATAACACCGGGGTGACGGCCCATGACCGTTCCGTCAACATGGATGATTTCTCCGGGCCCTGCAGCTCCGGGGCGAAGGCGCTCTACAACAGATGCGTATTTTCCTTCTGGCACAAAACAGATGTCCTGACTGTCGGGCTTGTCAGCAACCGCGAGGCCCAACTCTCCGGCAATGCGGCGCACTTCTTCCTTTGGCAGATCGCCAAGCGGAAAACGCAAATAGTCGAGCTGCTCTTTTGTGGTTGAGAACAAGAAATAGCTTTGATCCTTTGCCGCATCAAAAGCACGGCGCAGCTCCGGCCCATCAGGCCCCTCAACGCGCCTGATATAATGCCCTGTTGCCATGGCCGCGCCGCCAAGGTCGCGCGCCGTTTGCAATAGATCTTTGAACTTCACTTGCTCATTACAGCGCACGCAAGGGATTGGCGTCGCGCCAGCAAGATAAGTGTCCGCAAAATCATTCATCACTGCATCAGTAAAGCGGCTTTCATAGTCGAGCACATAATGGGGAAAGCCCATATCCTCAGCCACACGGCGCGCATCCTGAATGTCCTGCCCCGCACAACAAGCGCCTTTCTTTTGAATGGCGACCCCATGATCATAGAGCTGTAACGTGACGCCAACCACGTCATAGCCAGCAAGTTTGCAGAGCGCCGCAGTCACGGAGGAATCGACGCCACCCGACATGGCGACGATCACCCGCGCGCCAGCCGGCACGCCGAGATCAATCCGGGGCGCGTCAATTGTGGATATGGTTGAAAGCATGGTCATTTCAGGCGGAACATAGGGATTGAGCTTCAAGAATGCCAGTCCCACTTAAGCCCTGACCAGACGCGATCAGACCGCCCGCGCGCCAGTCTCCATATCCACGCCCGCCTGCATCAACCCGTTAATCAACGGCTGTAACAAATCGCCATATTGGGTATTGGCGCTGACGATCGTTTTCCGAATGGGCTGGCGCACCTGTGTTGTACTGAATGTCGCCACCGCGCGCTTTACCCGATGAAACTCCAGACACTCATCTCTCCACTCAAGATCACACAACTTCAGCAGACGACGCACATGGGGCTCAAAATCAGCTATCAGCTCTTCATACTGAAAAAGCGGGAACGCTTCCCTCATACGCCCCTCCCAATAGACAACAAGGCGTGCGTATTCCCCATAGAAATGCGCAATATTTTCAAGGCTGGTGGCATAAGGCCAAGCCTTTCCGAAGTCATTCTTATAGATGGAAAACCCTGTATCAATTGGATTGCGGCGAATGTGAATGATCACCGCTTCGGGAAAAAGCGTTTTGATGAGGCCCACCGCCCTAAAATTCAACGGCTGTTTATCGACAACATAGCGCGCCCCTTCAATTTCTGGGTAATCGCTAAAATACTGATCTCGCCAGCTTTGTAGTTGCGCGTGTGGCGCCTTTGCGAGGCGCGCGCCGCCATTGCTTTCACTCCAGCCCAATGCGGCGTTATGAATGACTGGCATCTCTCCGAACTCACCAGCGCCAAAAACATCCGGGTGGGCCGCAAGAATACTTTCCACCAATGTCGTACCAGAACGCGGCATCCCCACCACAAAAATCGGTCGCGCAGGTCCCGGCGCGTAGGCATTTTCCAGTGCCATATCTTTAAACAGCTTGCTCTCGCGTTCTCGTAATTGCTCAAAAACTGCCGGATTATACTTCAAACCCTCGCGCCCAAATAGCTCGCCGCTGATGGTGTTCCCACTGTCATATGCTTGCATGGCGTCATGATATTTTTCACGACTGTGATGAATATCGCCAAGAGCAAAAAACAAAGACGCCTTGTGTTCTGGAGGCAGGGTCCCGCTCATGACCAGTTTCGACATTTGCGTCGTGACATCGTCATCAACCTTGCCATTACGCAGTGTCACATATTGCGCAAATGACGGGGCAAATTTGGGATCTTCCTTGATTGCTTCAAAGCATAATAATTCTGCCTCATCCAGCGCCCCCAAAAACATCTTCACGCGCGCCAGCGTATAAAGAGAGTCAGCGGTAGGCGGCGCTAATCCATGGGCTTTTTCAAGAGCGCTTTCGGCACCGGCATAGTCGAACGCCGTAAGGCAAAGACGCGAATACATCACCTGATGTTCTGCCGATTGCGGGTTTGCCTCAAGGAGAGCGCCATAGACATCACGCGCCTTAATCGCATTCCCTCTTTCAAAATGAGCAAAGGCCAGCGACTGGATCGCCTCAGCATCGCCCGGATATGCGGCGATCCAGCGCTCAGATATCTGTAAAAGCGTGCCCCAATCGCGAAGGCCCATCGCCGCCGAAGAGGAAACTTTAAGGGCATCAAGGTTTTCAGGCTCCACGCGAAGTACCGTCGCCCCTGCCCGCAACGCCTCCGACGCATTGCCGAGTTTCAGCATGGCCGAGGCATAACTCACCAGCGGTTTTTGATTTTTGGGATTTGCCTCATAGGCGCGTCGGAAGTTTTGCGCAGCACTCTGCGCGTTTCCCTTCTTCAGATCGAGCTTGGCCTTTTTGATCAGCCTTTGGGCTATACTCGCATTGGTCAACACACATTCTCCGCGATCTCTGTGCAAAAAGGTGTTTTCACCTTTAACCGCACCTAAGAGCAACAGTCTACTGATCGGCAGGGCCGACGCCAACAATTAGATTAAAAATGAAATTACTTTTCTGCTCTCGGACCTTTCCCGCCCTATGAATAAATAATATTGCCCATCACCAGCGCTTACTGCGCATAATTTTTCCAATCACAGTGGTGGTTTTTAATGGACGCGACAATTTAAAGACCGCAACACCTCGCCTTCATCATCTATTATCCATCTAACTCGCATCTGCGCTATCGCGTCCCCGATCGGGACGCGTGAACAGGTAAATTCGGAACGCTTGAGATTCAATTGTATCTATTGATCATGAATTCTCGCGGTTTATTGCGCTGTTAGGCTCCAAATAAGTGAACGAAAAATTCGTGTCACTTGTGGAAAGGCAGCTTTGAAAGCTATCCCGATCTACAGCATAAAATGAAACCTGTTCTGTATTGACACAATTTTTCACAAGAATTCTTTTTCACGAAAAATCAACCACTTATAGAAGCTTTTACCTTGCTGCTTAGCCGTTTTTTAAAT
>JAADIH010000093.1 GCA_013151435.1 Alphaproteobacteria bacterium | reverse complement strand
ATATGATTTTTCGACTTTTAGGCGCACTTCCACGCAATGGGTCAGTGCCTCTCTTGGTGCTTTTAGCTGGCTGGTATGGCGGCGCAAAATACGGCGCACCGGATTATGTCATGAACGGCATTGATGGGATTGTTAAATCGGGCACGACCATGGTCGGCGGTCTTCTTAATCAAGATGAAGACGATGCCGCCGCTGAAGACACGGACAGCGCTGGCGGCTAAGGCGCTACATCAATAATAACATTGCCGACTTTTTGTCCGGTCTCCACATACCGGTAGGCCTCGACAATATCATCTAGTCTATATCGCCTGTCGATGACTGCGCGGTATTGGCCCGCCTCGATGCGGGCCTTCATCGTTTCTATAAGCGCTTTGCTCGCTTTGGGCATGGGGAAAATCACACGCCTGTTGCCTGTGATCTTCGACCAAAGCGCGAGCCACATCACTTCCCCCCATGACCCTAAATCCGTCGAGGCAAAAATCCCCTTAGGCTTTAACACTTTACGGAAGCGGAAATACGATTGCTTCCCGACAGCATCTAAGGCAAAGTCATATGCCTCGTCGAGAGCGGTGAAATCCTCCTGTTCATAATCAACGACACGATCGGCGCCGAGCTGTTCTGCAAGCGCCAAATGTGCGCTACTCGTTACCGCCGTGACACTCGCGCCGTAGGCTTTGGCGAGTTGCAGGGCTGCCGTTCCAATGGCGCCAGATGTACCATAAATCAGGATTTTATGGCCAGGGCCAATGTTGAATGCTTGCAACGACATGTCCGCATACCACGCCCCTTCAAGCGGCGCGGCCTCAGCAAAATCGACGCCGTTAGGCATGTGCGTAATGGAGCTGTTGGCGGGAACGCAGATATATTCCGCATGGGCGCCATAGACGTTGGGCGAAAGACCGAAAACCTTATCGCCAGGCTTAAACGCCGTGACGCCAGCGCCGACCGCCTCAACCACGCCAGCGAAATCGAGCCCGAGAATATGCAGCTTTGGCTTGAACAGGCCGATAAAAGCGCGCGCGAACAACGGATAAGGCGTGCGCATCCCGCAATCGGTGCGGTTCACCGTCGTTGCATGAACGCGGATCAAAACCTCGCCCTCGCCCGCCTCCGGGTTTGGGGCCTCGCCAACCACAACAACTTCCGGCGCGCCATAGACAGTGTTGATAGCTGCTTTCATTCAATCCACCTTTGCAAATTCGCGTCACATACCGCTGCCTATAGCACAGTACTTTACAGATGCGTCACCCGGACTTGATCCGGGATCCAGATACCAAGCACAACAATCTACTATTCAAGATAGCTAAATTTGAGTTCTACATTCATTTCAATGGTTCGAAGCGGCAAGAGAAATGCCGCATGGTATCAGCCTCCCATGCGATGCGAAAACCGCGATAGGATTGTTTTTCTTCTGCTATCTCACCAAAAACCTCGATGATATAGTCCGCATGCGACTGAGTATAAGTGCGCCGGGGAAAGGCCAGTCGCACGAGCTCCATAGCGGCTGGTATTTCCTGACCGTTAGGCTGACGCCCAAACATGACACTGCCGATTTCGCAACTTCGAATGCCGCCAGTTTTATACAAACCACAGGCAAGCGCTTGTCCAGGAAAGCCAAGCGGATCGATATGCGAGAGCCATTGCCGCGCGTCTATAAAAACCGCATGCCCGCCCGCGGGTTTGACGACAGGCAAACCAAGCGCATCCAGTTTTGTTATGATGTATTCATTGGTGCGTATACGATAGCGAAGATACTCCTCATCGACAATTTCGGTCAGCCCTTGCGCAATGGCTTCAAGGTCGCGCCCGGCCAATCCACCATAGGTCGGAAACCCCTCAGTCTGAATCAAACGGTTTCGCGCACGGTCAGCCAAATCTCCGTCGTTCAAAGCCAGCCAGCCTCCGATATTGGCAAACCCATCCTTTTTAGCGCTCATGGTCATACCGTCAGCACAAGCAAAACAATCGCGCACAATATCCGATATAGAACGATCCGCCTGCCCCGGCTCCCGCTGTTTAATGAACCACGCATTTTCAGCAAACCGGCAGCCGTCAATGATAAAGGGCTTGCCAAATTCGTGGGCGATCTTTGCCGTCGCCTGAATGTTTTCGAGACTCACCGGCTGACCGCCGCCCGCATTGTTGGTGATCGTCGTCATCACGCAGGGAACACTGTCGCCCTTTTCACACATGTACTCATGCAGCTTCGCTAAATCCATGTTGCCCTTGAAGGGATGCAAAGACGCCGGGTCCCTACCTTCATCGATCACAAGGTCATGGGCCATGGCGCCACTAGCTTCGATATTACCGCGGGTCGTATCAAAATGAGTGTTGTTTGGAATATTGCGCCCTTTGCCGCCCAGGATCGAAAATAGAATGGCTTCCGCAGCGCGGCCCTGATGCACCGGAATGATATGCTCAAACGGCATCAGATTTTGGATCGCCGCCTTGAACCGCTCGAATGATGGTGAACCGGCATAGCTTTCGTCGCCGCGCATCATCGCCGCCCATTGCTGCGAACTCATGGCGCCCGTCCCGCTGTCGGTGAGAAGGTCAATCAATACGTCTTCTGAGCGCAGTCCAAACAAGTTATAATGGGTGTCCCGCAGCTTTTCCTCGCGTTCCGCGCGCGTGGTCATCCGGATGGGTTCAACGGATTTGATGCGAAAAGGTTCTATGATGGTTTTCATCAGGGCTCTCCTTGAGACGGCCCCGAATGAGATGTGGCAACCCATAAACACAAAATCGGGGCCTCGCGCTGCGGTTGTCGGCAATATCGCCAACCGCGCTCAGCGCCCAATAGGTTGCTCGGCATGAATATTCTTCAGGAAGGGCTGCTGTCAATATGAGTGACCAACTGCATCGGTCTGCTTATCTCGTGGGATGACTGAGAAACCTTATGAATTCGTTGGCGCGAACAAACAAAGAACATGTGCCGTATTTATTACATTTTTCTCCACAGCCTTAGAAAGCGCCCGCCAGCAAATTCGTTGTATTTGTATCCACCACAGAGAATTGTGTATACTGAAAACTATGGTTGGGACCGCGGGGGGAGCCTCCGCATGAATTTTGGGCAGTAGTAAAACTGGACGACTGTTCAATTCTGAGCCGATGCAAAGACTAGGCATGGCGCAGACCTTTCTGGGAGGAAAGAAACGTGGGGCAACACGACGTATTCATATCGTATTCGCGTGATGATCGGCCGAAGGTCGAGAAGATCGCCCAAGCGCTCGGTCAAAAGGGCTTGCGTGTCTGGTGGGATCCAGAAATTAAGACCGGCGCAGGGTTCCGTCAGGAGATTTCTGAAGCCCTTTCAAGCTCGCGCTCTGTATTGGTTATCTGGTCGCGCAATTCTGTTGGCTCGCGCTTTGTCTGCGACGAGGCTGACGAAGGCGCCGCGCGGGACATTCTCTTTCCGGCGCTTTTTGACAATGTCGATATTCCCCTGGGCTTCCGGCAAATACAAACCGCCGACCTCACCCACTGGCGCGGCAATCTCAACGACCCCGCACTCAAGGCGTTTGTTGGAACGGTTGTGCAAGGGGCATCCCGCGCACGGGGCGCACCACCAAGAGAGCGTAAGCCAGATCCGACGCCCGCGCCGACAGCGAAAAAATCTAAGCCCATGAAAAAACAAAAACCGCCAAAGCCGCCGAAGCAACAAAGGCAAAAGAGCGCCTATACAACAACGGGCTCAAAACGGCGCATCGCGCTTTATGGCCAGGCCGTCCTGATGGCGGCGATCATTGCGGCGGCCTTTGCCGCCCTCGCCTACTCTTCGGATTTTGTATTTGCCGCCTATCGCCCGTTTTTTGTCGGCGCCATGGGGGTTCTCGCCTTTTTATCCCGATACGGAACACTAGAGGCCGACCGTGCGGCGGGCGCCGCATCGCTCGCCCTTTTACCACGCTCCTATATGGCGCTGATCCTGTTCTCGCTGATCGCCATATCGCCATTGGTCCTTGAGGGGCGCTTATATGCAGCCGCCCTTGAAGGGGTTCAGGTGAAAGGCATTGAGGGGGCAGATATCAATAATGTGACGCTCGCTTCTGACGGGAGCAAGCTTCTTACCTCCTCAGACGACAATACCGTGAAAGTTTGGGACGCGCAGACCGGCGTGGAGCTTGGCGAATTTACGGAGCACGACAAGGGATGCAGCGTTGACGAGAACAAGTGCTGGGTTTGGGGCGCTGACTTTTCTCCCGATGGAAAACTTGCTGTCTCCGCCTCACGTGATCTCACGGCCGATATTTGGCAAATCTCTAATATGAAACTGGTGCGTCAATTGAAAGGCCATACCAGCACTGTTCGCGCTGCTGTCTGGGCGCCTGATGGCACAGCCATCGCAACGGCTAGCCACGATAATACGATCATTATCTGGGACCCGGAATCCGGTGAGGCCATCCGAACATTGCGCGGGCACACGGATCGCGTACACGCGCTGCACTTTAGCCCCAACGGTGATTTGCTCGCTTCAGCCTCACGAGATGGTAATGTGCGTTTGTGGAACTGGCGGACGGGTGCGCGTGTCTCGGCGTTGTCGATTGGCGGCGAGGGCAATGACGTAAAATTCTCAAACGATGGGTCGATGTTTGCCGCCGCCGCCGAAAACGGCCGCATACGGATTTGGAACACCGCTTCGCGAGAGCGCCTCGCTACGTTTAATCACGGCGCTGAAAAAGCTTTCTCAATAGCCTTTGCCAATGACGACAAGACACTGGCGACCAGCGGCATCGATCCTGTTATTCGCTTGTGGAATATTGCCGATCAGACCCTCATCATTGAACTGGAAGGCCACAAAGACGGGGTTCGCAGTCTCGATTCGCCGAACGATGGCTCGATCATTGTCAGCGGCTCGCGCGATAATACCGCGCGCATCTGGGATGCAAAAACCGGCAAAGAACTTGTCACCATGGGGCATATCAAATCCGCCATCGATCTGCCCATGGCCATCGATACGCCGCCGGTATTTATATCTTCCCAGGCACCGGTGCCTGTCGATTTCAAGAAACATCCGGAAACCGGCGCCTATCTTCTCGGCAAAGGCGTTGTGATCGCATTCGCATTGCTGATTGGCGCGCTGATCGTCAAAGGCGTCTTGTGGATTGCCGGCGCGCGTTCCATCGCCCGGCCAGTTGTGGTCACCGTTCTGTTTGCGGTCACAGCCTATCTTGGCCTCCTCACCGCCTCAGCCCTTCCCGGGGAAGCCCTCGCGCTCTGGCTCACCATCGCCTTCATCCCCGCTACGGTCTTCGCCATGCTGCGCTGGGTCTGGCGTCGCACGATCCTCAGAAATGTGACGGGGCGCAGAAGTAAGGTTTGATTGGAGCGGGTGGAAACATCCACAATGCCAGCCTGCATTAGGCAATAAATCTGCTTCACTTATCCTTCGTGACAACCTTGTCCCTTCATCCTGAGGAGCGAAGTGAAACGAAGCATTACGAAGGCTGAAGGGAAACAGATTAGGCACGCGATATATTAAGCCTGACCGTCATGTATGGATTCATTCAACCAACTACCGACATTCAGATAAATTCAACTAAACTGCCAGAATCTTAATCCAATGAATGTAGCGTAAAGCAAAACCAACACGCAGCTTTGCATAAGCAATCCCATATTTGATCTATAGAGAGGAATGAACGGGACGCTCGATAGAAATGCAATCGGCAACCAGAACCAATTTCTTATTCTTCGTTTTGGTGGACCAAACGCTTCCCCTTCTGAGGATAGTTGTTCCAATTTTTCAAAACCGTCACTTGTAGATACGCTTTTCAAAGCTTGCCGCGCATCTTCTTCTAAATCAGAAAATACCAACAACCGATACCCACCTAACGCAACACGCAACCATGGAGCCATGGTCAAGTGATGCTCATTCTGGATAATCGTATCTATTCCGTATGACTGCAGATATCCTTTCGCACAATATGCCTCTTCTGGATCAAAATATTGCGCTACTTGAACAAGATTACCCATCAATCACACTCAAAATCCGCATCCGAAAGCGCGCGGCATTGCGGCGGGAAGCCCACATCTCGCCAATAGGCGGTTATCCCGAGATCATTCGCCAACCGCTTAAACTGCGGTGACTTTCTGTAATGGGCGTATTGCGGCAACCAGATTTGCTCATAGTCATTATTGAAATTGCCAACAGTCACCTCATCATAGGCCCGCAATGTCAGCATCAGATTGGTGACGGAAGAAATCTTGACATTCTTCGACTCGCCCCACTTCCTGAATTTCTCAATGCGATCCGCAGGCTGGTTTTCTGGGTTCTCTACGGCCGCAATGAACTCACGATGCGGAAAGTCACCCCACCAATTGACAGTACGCGAAACCGTAAAGGCAAGCAGCCGGTCGCCGCGTTCAAGAAAGAACGGCAAATAAGCGTCAAAGTCTCTGTAGTAACCCTCTTCCGCATTGATATTGGCGTCGATCATCGCCGTATCAAAATCCCCAAGCGCCAAATAGGATAAAGAGCGGTATTTCCGGCAAAGCTTTGCACTCGCATCAAGCTCAAGGCACCCATCAAAAATCTCGATTGCTTTGCGCAGTTCGCCCACCGCCAAATAGTCCATACCAAGCCAAAGACGCGGGTCAGTGACTTTCGGGTCGCGCTCAATCGCCTTTTCAAGATTATCCATGGATTCCACCCAGGGCGTTGGATAATGAGTGCGATAGGTCAGTCCAATCACCGCATAAGGCGCAGACAAATCTGGGTCGATGGTGAGCGCTCTTTCGGCCGCCACCAACGCCATGGCTGAATAGTCCTTATCATAAATACCCCAGCTGGTGGCGATGGCGTAAACCCCCGCCAGGCCTTCCCAGCCTCGCGCGAATTTCGGGTCAATCTCTACGGCATGCTCAAACAAGCGCATGGATTCAGCGACATTCGCCTTGCCCCGCATAAGATAAAGCTCACGGGCTTTGAGATAGGCGTCATAGGCTGTGAGGTTTGCGATTATCGGGTCTGGTATGTTGATTTCTTCATCTTGTGACATGCCAAGCTGATCACGCAGGGCGTCGACCACCGCCGTGGCGATTTCATCCTGGATGCGGAAAATATCCGAAAGATGCCGGTCATAAGTTTGCGACCATACATGTCGGTCGGTGCGCGCATCAATCAGCTGCGCCGTGATGCGGATGCGACTATCCATCTTGCGCACACTGCCCTCAAGCACATGATTGACTTTAAGTCGCTCGGCAATTTCACCAATACTCAATATTTCATTCTTAAATGCAAAAGACGAGGTACGCGACGCGACTTTTAATCCATCAACGCGCACCAGCACATTCAACAGCTCTTCAGATAATCCGTCTGCGAAATACTCCTGATTGCCTTCCGGCGACATATCCGCGAAAGG
>JAADIH010000280.1 GCA_013151435.1 Alphaproteobacteria bacterium | reverse complement strand
GCCATGCCGGGAAGTTTGATCTCTCCATGTAGAGGGCGATCAGACACACATAAAAGTGTTCCGTAGGGGACGCGATAGCGATATCCATTGGCGGCAATCGTCGCTGATTCCATATCAATGGCGATGGCCCGCGCCTGATTAAGGCGCACGGCGTTACGCTCGAAACGCAGCTCCCAGTTACGATCGCTGGTGGTCACCACGGTGCCCGTGCGCAAATGCTGCTTGAGCGAGCCTTGGGGGATCCCGGAAACCTCTTGCACCGACCGGGTCAAGGCGAGCTGGATTTCTGCCAGCGTCGGCAACGGTATGGAGGGGTCCAGGACATCATCCAGAACGCCGTCATCGCGCAGATATGCATGCGCCAGCACATAATCTCCAAGGCGCTGGGTGCGGCGTAGTCCCCCGCAATGACCGATCATCAGCCACACTTGCGCGCGCAACACCGCCAGATGGTCGGTAATAGTTTTCGCATTAGAAGGGCCAACGCCAATATTAACCAGGGTTATTCCCTGCTTGCCGTCCTGGACCAGATGATAGGCCGGCATTTGCGGTAATTTCTGAACGCTCCCGCTCGGGCCCGGCGCGCCTTTACGGGTAATCCGCTCGCCGGGCTCGACCAATGCGACCGCACGCCCTGCAGAAACCTCTTCTTTAGCATAGTCGACAAACTCATCCACATAACGCTGATAGTTCGTAAACAGAACATAGTCTTGAAAATATTCCGGCTTGGTCGCAGTATAATGCTGAATGCGGTGAAGAGAAAAGTCGATACGCTCTGCCGTAAAAAGCGATAACGGCAACGGGCCGCCGCGTTTTAAAACAGACTGGCCATCAACAATATCATCATTGGTCGCAAGCAAGTTGGGCGTATAGAAATGCTGTTGCAAGCGATTGCGCTGATCCTGGCTTAATTCGGCCGTCGCGCGCTCAAGCACATAGGCGAGCGGGATCGGCGAGAAAGAATTCCCTACAAAAATCCGCGCGCCAAAATTGCCCATAATATATTTCAGCTGTTCGCGAAGGTAATCGCCAAACAAGGTCGGCTGGGTAATTGTCGAGCCATGGATGCTGGTGGAGGCAATACCCCCCAGCGCAAGTTTTGAGGTTTGGGTCGTCGCCTCGGCTGACACCTCAGCGCAGAGATAAGGATAAACCGGCCCGCTCACATCATCCAGCGTCTCACCCTTCAGATAACGATCAAAGCGCTCGGAGATGCGCTTATGGGCGTGCGTATAAAGCTCTGTCAGGCGGGCAATCGCCGCATCAGGCGTCTCGCAGGCAACCAGATCGCTCGCGGGCGCCTCAACAAGCGGGAGAGGGCTCATCCTCATTCCTTCCAAAGGTGATTTGGCCCGGCATACACAGGTTTACGCGAATTGTCCCTAGCCGCACTCATTCATTGTAAGTGGGGCTAACCGCACAAACATCGAACCATTTATTTGAAGTTTTGAACGATTGGGAAGCTGAGTTGCATGATGTTTCTGACGATCTGGAACCGCTACCCTAAAATCAACTGATGATATTTTCGGGGAGATATTTAGTAAACAATACGCGGATCAGCCAGAAAATCATCAATACCAGCACTGCAATTATGGGCGCGCCCAGGAAGAATGGCGTGCGCAATACTTCAGGTAAGATATTACTATTGCCGAGGAAAAAGATGGTCACAGCGATAAACATCGAAAAGCACATGCGCCAAAGATGACGTGCGATGCGCTGTTTACCGGCAAGGCCGCCACGCTTAATCACGCTGAAATCTAAAGCGCCGAAATACGCGGCAAGGCCGGCAAGGAAATAAAAGCCCGTGGCGGGAAGATCGTCTTGTAATCCCGTCTCACTCATGGCTGTTGCAAGTCCGACAGAGGCGCAGGCAACACTGCTGGCAAGAATAACACCGAACGCCCACTTCTCGAACAAGCCAACTGTGTTTTCTTTTTGTTTTGCGGCCTGCCATCCGGTCGCAACCAGATAGAGCGAGACAATGGCAAGAAGCCCGGTGAGTTCAATCGAGCGTGTGAAACTTAGATAGATCCCGCTTGTGGCTAAAACTAGCATCGACAAAAAGAACAGATTGCCAGATGCGCGATGAAGGCGGGACCCTTTGCAAAAGAACAAGGCGCCCGCACCAGCAAGAACCGTGGCTGTCCCCACTACAAGATGAATTTTTGCAACGATGGGGATTTCCACTTTATACGGCCTTTTTTAGTGTGGGCTAACTGCGACAAGTCGGTTTGAGGTAGCAAAATTTTTACGGAGGTGGCGACGTTGCAAAACGACGAACTGATCCCGCATGCAAGGTTACTCAATGCTTGCTATTCGATCCGCCACCACTTGGTGAACAACACCCGAATGAGCCAGAAAAGCATCACGAGCAGGATCAAGGGTTCCGGCGCAGACAAGATGCCCGTTTCACGTATGGCATCGGGGAATGCCTTTGCCCCCGGTCCGGTGAACAAGGACCCGGCAGCGATAAAGAACGCAAAGCACATGCGCCAAAGATGACGTGCAATCCGTTGCTTTCCCGCGAGACCGCCCCGTATCAGCATGCTGGCGTCAAGGACAGCCGAAAATAACGCCAGGCCACCAAAGAAGAAATAAGGGCCGGAGGAAAACCCATCCATCAAACCATCCTCGCTGTTCAGCGCCTGCAGACCAAAGATGGCGCCACCTGCGCTAACTGCCAGGCTGGCGATTAAAGCGCCGATCTCGAACAGGCCGGCTTGGCGCTCATCGCGCATAACCGTTACCCAGGCTGTCGCCACCAGATAGATGGTGAACAACCCAACCAAAACAGAGATCATCATCGGCACATCAATGGCGCGGTAGGCGCCAGCCGCCGCCATCGCCAGCATCGAAATGAAAAACAAGTTACCGGCTGCGCGATGCATCCGCTCGCCTTTGCGGGAAAATAGAGCGATAGCGCCGGAAAACACGGCGATGGTTCCTGTCGTTACATGAAACATTACTATTGGAGACATTTTTCTTTTCTTCTTCGCGTTGGCAGTGGCCACATGAAAATAAGCCGCGATTCCCCAATCAATCTGCTCATTTTGAAGCGCTATGTCGTCCGGGGATGCTGTCGCGGACATCTTTCTGTCTGCGCCTAGCGGGTAGGACACAGGAAATGGCGGTTGCATTGCTATAGACGCTCGCACACCTTTAGATAGTGGACAGGTTGGAGGGACTGTTTTTGGAAGACATTGCTGTTCTCGCTTTGGTCATGGCCACGCTCGGCCAAGTTGCTCTATGCGTCACAATTTTGCTGACGCGGTCGATAAGAACACCGGCATATCTTCCGCTTGCGGTATTTTTTATCGCGGGCGGCATCATCACCGCCGGGCCTGCTTTCGCCACATTCTTACCAGCGCTCCGAACACACCTCATCTCGATCACCTTGCCTGCCTATCTACTGTTGGGGCCGATGCTATGGCTTTATGTAGAGGGCCTGACATCTGAGACGCCGTGGAGGCTTGCGTGGCGCCATAGCGGGCACATGGTGTTATTTGGGTTAGGGCTTGTGGCGACAGGGTTGATTATTAGCCTGCCCATGGAAGTCCGTGAGGCGATGTTCATCTATGGAACGGAAGAAGAGGTTCTTGCCGGGGCGACGGGCAGTAAAAAAATCTTTCCCTTCATCGTGGCGGGGTATGTGTTTTTATTGATCCTTGGATGGATCGCCCAATCTGGGTATTATGTGATCCGTGTCTTTCGCCGCCTATCGCTCTATCGTCAGCGATTGAAAACTCTTTTCGCGAGTAATGAACAACGCGAACTACACTGGCTTGGTTGGCTTGTTCTCGTGATTAGCGGCGTCTGGGTTTTGTCCTTCGCGATGATCATCTCAGATAACTTCTTTGGTTACCCCTTACTTAGTCACCGGTTTGGCGCCGCTATGGCGCTTATTCTCATCTGGTCGCTAGGGCTTTGGGGTTTACGGCAAAAACCTGGGTTTGAAGGTCGTTATCTCGATCTTGAGCCTGAAGCCCTGGCTGCTGAGACGGCCGATGCCGCGTCAGAACAAAAATATCAACGCTCGGCCCTGGGAGATGAGCAGGCGGGTCGTATCGCAGGTAAGATTAATGCTGCTATGGACCGGGATCAGCTTTATCTTGATTCAGCCTTATCTCTCCACAAGCTGGCCAAACATATTGCGGTATCACCGAACTACATTTCCCAAACACTAAACGAGACGATTGGGACAAGTTTTTTTGATTATGTGAACAAATGGCGAATAAGCGCTGCAAAACCACAAATTGCTTCTGATAATGAAACCGTCCTCACTATTGCAATGGGTGTTGGCTTCAACGCCCGGTCTTCTTTTTACAAAGCGTTCAAACGAGAGACTGGACTAACGCCAAGTGAGTTTCGGAAAACGCACTCTGTCGAATGAACGCTAATAAATGTGAGCTATCACTTACCACCCCAGCCCACAAAATACGCCGTGCTAAACTAAACTGTCGTTTCCATAAGAGAGTGGTGGAGCTAGGCGGAATCGAACCCACCACAATCTATAGCTTCGTCGCCTCGTCATCGCTGAGAGTGCGCGCCTCATCCACCAGCATGATCGGCACGCCATCGCGGATCGGATAGGCAAGCATCGCCTTCTTGCTGAGAAGTTCACCCTTGTCGCGATCATAAACCAGGACCCCCCTTGTCTGAGGGCAGACCAGAATTTCCAGAAGCCGTGGATCTATCTCGTTGGACTTGTCGGTTTTTTCTACATCACTCATATGAGTTTGCTCTCTGCTGGCGCCCTAAATTTTCAGGCGCTGATTGCTGTTATTGCAACATTTGATCGCCGTCGGGCTCATCTCCGCCGGACATTTCCATCAGCGCCATCAAGCAGACGGCGCGATCAGCTATCGTTGGCGCTTCCAACAAGGCTTGTTTTTCATTGGGGGCAAACGGGCAACCCATAGCGAGTGACACCACAAGCGCATCAATCGATGCATTGTCTGCTTCCTCCCAGTCTGTCTGGAGCCCCTCCGCATCAAGATAATCTTGCATGATGAGTAAAAATTGCTCGCGATCAACATCATCGGCAGTGGGGTCTGGATGTGCATCCATCTCGAAAGCCGACCAATCCGCCTCGGCGATACGATAGGGCGTGTCCGTTGAAATCTCACTGGATATACGAAAGCGGCGCGTTCCGGTGAGCGTGATCAGATATCGCCCGTCACCAGTCTCAACAAAAGAGGTGATCCGACCGGCGCAACCAACAGAGAATAATTCCGGATAGGCGCCAGAGCCCTCATGGGTTGGCTGGATCATCCCAATCAAGCGGGCGCCGCCAAGTGCGTCATCCACCATACGAAGATAGCGGGGCTCAAATATATTCAACGGTAATTGCCCCCCCGGCAATACAATTGCATTGGGCAAAGGAAAAAGCGGGATCGTTTCCGGCAAGCGCGATGATGAAAATGCGCGTGGCAGCGGACCTTGTGAAGGTTTTTGGGTCATTTAGGGTAAGCCGCCCACCTCCCGATTTTCAGTGCGCCGAGCGAAAAGTGTAAAATGGTTTTCGCGTTAACCGGCGCAACCAACAATGATAAAGAGCAAAATGATCGATTCATGTTTATCGCATTTTGCTCTAGGAAAACAAAATTGACGACAAACGCCGTCGGCCCCGCAACGTCGCCGGATGTCCGCCGCCAAGGGCGTCGAATAATGTCAGCAGTTTTTTACGCGCTGCTTCCTCATTCCACTCCCGGTCGCGCTCGATGATCGCCAATAATTCATCAATGGCCGACTCCAGAGAGCCCATGCCGATATAAGCGCCCGCAAGTTCAAATCGTATTTCTAGATTTGCCGGATCGGCTTCGCTTTGTGTTTTAAGATCGCCAACATCGCCGCCTTTAGGCGCCGTCTCTGCAAGGGCGATGGACGCCTTGATGCCAACGAGGGCTGCATCATTTTGTTTATCCGGAGGGGCGAGCTCAAGCGTTTGCTTTGCCTGCTCAAGATCGCCGCTCGCCAATTGGCAACGCGCCAGACCGGCGAGCGCCGTTATATTTGTTGGGTCAGCTTCAGCCGCCTGACCAAATAGCTGTGCCGCCGCCAGAATATCACCCTCGTGCAGCGCCGCCTCTCCCGCGCTCAGATAGTCTTCAATTCCTTGTGCGCCCCCACCGTCCTCCTCACCGCCAAGCTGGGTCAGGCGTTCCACAAAATCCTTGATTTCGCTTTCCGGTACCGCGCCCTGAAAGCCATCCACAGGGCGGCCCTGATAAAACGCATAGACCGTTGGAATGGACTGAATGCGCAATTGTGAGGCGAGCATCTGGTTTTTATCGATATCGACTTTAACCAGGCTGACCTTGCCGCCAGCGGCGAGTACAGCTTTTTCGAGGGCTGGCGCAAGCTGCTTACAAGGGCCGCACCAATCGGCCCAAAAATCCACAACCACCGGCGCCGTCATGGAAGCGGAGATGACATCCGCCTCAAAGCTCTCGATGCTGGCATCCTTGATGATATCAGGGGCCTGATTTGCGGGAGTGGGGTTATTTTCGCCAAGGATCGAACCCATGACCATCTCCATGCTTTACGTCTTTTGCTCACCACATAAATGAGGCTGGCATGGACGAAACGCAACCAGTTAACGTGTCAGAGGTGCAGCTAGATCCAGGATTTTGGGCTGAAACCCACAACTTTCGACAAAAACCACAAGATCATGCGGCGATATCGCCGTGGAGGCGGTGTTCTCCAAGGGGTGGAACCACACCGGATCATAGGCAAGGATGTTTTTATCGAGGATGATATGCCCGAGCCCGCGAGCACTCTCATTGATCAGCGTGAAAGGCGTTACCG
Source organism: Alphaproteobacteria bacterium (assembly GCA_013151435.1). Lineage (GTDB taxonomy): Bacteria > Pseudomonadota > Alphaproteobacteria > Caulobacterales > Parvularculaceae > Hyphococcus. The sequence continues at coordinate 558 of JAADIH010000280.1, read as the reverse complement.
CGCCTGGAATGACCCCAAGGGTCGCCGTCATCAGATCCGGCTTACCGAATGAGAGGCGGCCCTTTGCGCCTATAGCCTTTCCCAGCCCCACAAGGTCAATACGGGTGTCACTGAGCGCCACAGCAAGGGTCAGTGCGCCTTTTTTGTCTTTCAGGAATAAATTCTTTGAGTGGCCGCCGGCTAAGTCACGCTTTAGATCGCGCCCCTCATCCACCGTGAAAATCGCCGGATGATCCACGGTGCGATGGTTAACGCCGAGATTATCGAGATAGGCGAGCAAATCCTCGCGGGTTTTGGCGCCTGGCGGACGCTCCAGCGCATCACTCATAACATATCCCTACCCATTCCACCGCGCTGCAACCCGATCGGGCGTATTTCCGTCATTCGCGTATCATTGCAGCTTGCAAAGCCCAAACGCGTCGTGCATATAGCGGCGCCTGCTGGTCATTTATAGGCCGGTAACGTCAGTGAGCGGGCGTAGCTCAGGGGTAGAGCGAAACCTTGCCAAGGTTTAGGTCGTCAGTTCGAATCTGATCGCCCGCTCCATTTTTCCAAACA
>JAADIH010000107.1 GCA_013151435.1 Alphaproteobacteria bacterium | reverse complement strand
GTTGGCTATCAGCCTACATTGGCGACGGAAATGGGCACTATGCAGGAGCGCATTACCACAACAACCAAAGGCTCGATTACTTCGGTTCAGGCGATCTATGTGCCGGCCGATGACTTGACCGACCCGGCGCCTGCGACATCCTTTGCCCACCTTGATGCGACGACGGTTTTGAACCGCGCGATTTCTGAAAAAGGCATCTACCCTGCGGTGGACCCGCTCGATTCTACATCGCGTATTCTTGACCCGCGGATCATTGGCGAAGAGCATTATAAAGTTGCCGGTGACGTTCAGGTCATTCTTCAGCGCTATAAATCGCTGCAGGACATCATCGCCATTCTCGGCATGGATGAGCTTTCGGAAGAAGATAAGCTGGTTGTGGCGCGCGCGCGTAAGGTTGAGCGTTTCTTGTCGCAACCATTCTTTGTGGCGGAAATCTTCACCGGCACGCCGGGCAAGCTGGTACCGCTGGCGGACACCATCAAAGGCTTTAAAGGTCTGGTTGCTGGCGATTATGATCATCTGCCAGAGGCCGCATTCTACATGGTTGGCTCCATCGATGAAGCCATTGAAAAAGCTGGCAAGCTAGCAGCAGAAGCGGCGTAAACATTCATGGCTGACAAATTACATTTTTCTCTCGTTTCGCCGGAGCGTGAGCTGATGTCTGCGGAGGTAGACCAGGTTGATATTCCGGGTTCAGAAGGCTGGATTGGCGTTTTGCCAAACCATGCGCCGCTGATGACAACGCTCGCCCCCGGGATGCTGATGATCAAAGATGGCTCAGGAGAAAAACGCTTTTTTGTGCGCGGTGGGTTTGCAGAAATTTCTCCGGCGGGACTTACAGTCCTCGCAGAAGAAGCCATGCCCGCCGAAGAGTTGAATGCAGAGAAAATTGCTCAAAGCGTCAAGGATGCCGAAGAAGATTTGGCTGACGCCGATACGGACGACAAAAAACTTGATGCGCAACAATCGCTTGATCGCTTAAAAGAGCTGCAAGCGGCTTTGTAGGATTTGTTATTCCTGCAGGTTTCCGCTGTCGGGGGAATGTGCGGGGATAGTATATCCCAATCTCTCCAGTATTTCCCTCATATCTGTTGGTGGTTCTGCCTCCACCACGACCGGATCTTTATTCTTTGAAATAGGAATGATGATGCGCCTGGCGTGGAGCTTCATTGGCTGATCGCGCTCTACTTGTGTGAAATGGCCATATTGCGGATCGCCAAGAATAGGCGCGCCGATGGATTCCAGATGAACACGGATCTGATGGGTCCTGCCGGTCTTTGGTTTTGCCTCAATGAAGCACATTCCGTCATGGCTTGAGAGTACACGGTAGGTGGTTCTGGCCGCCTGAGCATTCTCATCATTTTCATCGGCAATTTCCATGCGCCAGCCTTTGCCGCGCGCCTGTTTTATCAGTGGGGCGTTGATCGTCCCCGATGGCTTTTGCGGAACGCCTTTACAGATCGCCCAATAGATTTTCTCGATGCGGTGCTCAGAAAATAGTTTCCCAAGCTTTCGAAGGGCTTTGGGGTGACGCCCTAAAACCAGACAGCCTGAAGTGTCACGGTCAAGGCGGTGTGCGAGGGCCGGTGTTCGCGGAAGACCAAAGCGCAAAGCATCGAAATAGTTTTCCAGATGGTCACCGCCGCCAGGACCGGAATGCACCGCGAGACCTGCAGGTTTGTCGATCACCAGCATCAATCCGTCGCGATAGAGCAGGCGCTTAAGCAAAAAATCTGATGGATATCCCATCAGTGAGCAGCGCGTATATAGTCAGGTATAAATGCCGTCATCAGTTCTTCATAGACATGACGCTTGAACGGCACGATCAGCGATGGCGCTTCTTCCAATTCTCCCCAGCGCCAATCATCAAATTCCTGATAGTCATCCGCCTGCAAATCAATTTCGTCTTCTTTGCCTTCAAATAACATCGCCGCCCATTTCTGGCGCTGCCCACGCCAGTTTTTAAGCCTATATTGGGGTGGGAAGTCATAGGCGAGCCAGCCAGGGGTCACCGTCAACAGCCGCGCAGAAGAAATACCGGTTTCTTCTTTCAGTTCGCGATAGGCTGCCGCCACTACATCTTCATCTTTGTCGATACCGCCCTGGGGCATCTGCCAGCGCGGTGCATCATCGGACCCGCTACCAAAGCCAGAAAAATCACCTATGCGCTGACCATACCAGACATGTCCGTCGCGGTTGAACAGGGTGACGCCGACATTCGGGCGATAGTGTTTTATAAGGTCTTTGTGGTCCACGATTTCTATTCTTAAGGGCTTCCCCTATCCCTTACCGGGATGAGGTGCGTGCCTGCAAGACAGAAGAGGCGGGCGCCGCGATGAAACCATTTTCATTCAGGCCATTCGACCACTGGATAATCTCATCAAGGGTCGCGGCGTAAACGTAGGTTTTGCCAAGCGCGGCGCCGTCGCGTTGGGCGATTTTTTCAAGGGCTTTCAGCTCACGGCGGACGGCTCGCCGTCTGCTTTCATCGGGAGCTGGTGGGATCATGCGGTTCACAGTGGTCCAGCTTACGGCCGTTTGCTCGCCAGCGAGACGCGCTGCGCCGGTGTCATCGATATAGGCGACGCCAGCATCGCGCAGCTTTTGTAAAATTGGCAAGAGTGCATTTTCATCTGCTGAAAATTTGCCCCCCATGTAGTTTGTGGCAGCAAAATATCCACCAAAGCGGGCGAGAAGCCAATCCAGCCGCTGAAGGTTTTCCTGTGCGCTGCGTGTGGACAGGAGCGCCGCTGCGCCAAGAGCTTGTTGGTTGCCGCCATAGCTCTCCATAGGCAATTCAATGAGGACTTCATGGCCGGATCGGCGTGCTTTTTCGGTCCAGAAACTCAGTTCCTTGGCGTAAGGGGCAAAGGCGAGAGAAATTTCCGGCGGCAATTCGTCGATGGCGCGCTCGGTTAAGGCGGGATTTAATCCTAGGCCCCCAACAATAATCGCAATACGTGGCAGGCCGTCTGGATTGTTAAAGGGCCGTGCATAGGACGTCATGGCTTTTCGCCCGTCGGGGGCAATTCTCGGGATTTTGCCAAGGGGTGTTGAGCGAAGAAGTGCCGGGTAAGGGTCCGGGATCGCCAGCGGCGTTGGCGTCAAAGATGCATTTATCACCGGCGCTGCGCCTTGCGGTTTACCGTCAATGGTGATGACGATCTCTTCTTCCAAAAACGATGGCGCCGCGTTGTCTGCGACGCTTAATTCTTCTGGGTAGAGAAGAATATCATTGGTTGTGAGACCTTCGGGCGCATTTGCACCGGGGTCTTCTACAGCCTCCCCCTTCCGCAAATCTGGTGCGCTCAGGCGCAGCCCGACCGCTGTGGGGGCGGCTTTATCCTCATTGTTTTGTGCTGTGGCGGGCAATGGCGCGCTGGCAAAGATTTCAATTTCATCGATGGGCATGGCAACGCGCCCGTGGCCCCGGTCGCTGGCGGCAAAAGAGATAAAGATCCCACCGAGAACGACGAACATGGCGCCGACGCCGAGCCATGCCATGGTCAGGCGGCTCAAAACGGGCCTTCGGAATTTATGGCGGCGTGTGGAGCCCATATGGCATGTCATCTTGCTTCATCGGGCGCCCCGCGGCGCTCGGGTTTTCGGCTGTCAGACAAACCTAGAAAGAATAGGGTTAACCAATTGAAAACAGGACCCGTGCTGTGACGCATAGGCCCTGTTTTTATTAGATTTAGCGATGTTTAGTGGCGTGCGGCGCCGGCATCCGCCAGTTCGCGTCGGTAAATGGTCGAGTCAGCGAGGATTTCCAGTGCCCGGTTGAGTTGACAATCCTCGAGTGTCTCATCCTCTTTGCGACCACATTTAACTGGCTCCACCAAGGGCAGGCTGTCGCTATCGGCCAGCACCTCGGAGCTTTCGTCCTCATCCGTATCAGTTTCCGCAGAAAGCGCATTTGGTAAGTCGCGCTCGCCAATGCGCTCGGAGACCTCATCTTGCCCCGGATAGATGACTGGCATGCGGATGTCAGGAACAATGCCAAGGGCCTGAATGGACCGACCAGACGGTGTGTAATATTTCGCGGTGGTGAGGCGCAACGCCCCCTGGAGGCCATTTTGAAGGGGTATGACTGTTTGTACAGAGCCCTTGCCGAAACTCTTGGTGCCTAGAAGGAGGGCGCGGTTGCGGTCCTGTAGGGCGCCGGCAACAATCTCAGAGGCTGACGCCGATCCGCCATTGATCAAGACGATGATCGGTTTGCCGTTCATCTTGTCGCCGGGCGTCCCCATTTCACGTAAAGTATCGCGGGCGCGTCTGCCGCGCGTAGAAACGATTTCGCCGCCTTCCAGAAAAGCGTCAGCGACGGCAATCGATTGATCGAGTAAGCCGCCCGGATTGGAGCGCAAGTCAAGAATAAGACCTTTGGGGCCGCCAGGGATTTCCTTGGCCAGATCTTTCAGGGCTTTTTTCAGGCCGTCTTCAGTTTGCTCAGTGAAGGCGGCAATGCGGATATAGCCGAAATCCCCTTCAACCCGCGACCGTACAGATTGTACAATGACAATGTCGCGCACCAGCGTCAGTGCAAAAGAATCTTCATCGCGAGCGCGCACGACTTTGATGTCTACTTTCGTTCCCTTTTTGCCTTTTAGTTTGGAGATGGCTTCATCGAGGGACATGCCAAGCACTGCCTCACCATCAATTTCAACGATCAGGTCGTCGGTTTGCATACCGGCCCGCGCCGCAGGCGTACCGTCGATGGGAGCGATGACTTTGATTAATCCTTTATCGGGCCCTTCATTATCCATGACGACCTGAATACCGAGCCCGGCGAAACTGCCGCGCGTTTGCTCTTGCATGGTTTGGAAATCATCAGCGCTCATATAGCTTGAATGTGGATCAAGGGTCCCGAGCATGCCGTTGATGGCGCCCTCAATGAGCTCGCCATCATTTGGGTCGGCGACGTAATTCTCATGAACCTGCTCGAAGACTTCGCCAAATAAATCGAGTTGCCGGAAAGTGTCGGCGGAAATCGACACCCGCGCAAAGACGACGCTCGACAGGGCGCCAAAAATTAATGCGCCGCCAAAGGCGGCAGCGATTAGCGCTCCGGTTGAGTGACCCTTATTCTCGGCGTTAAGACGAGAGGGGGAGCGAAACGAACTTTTTTTCATCAGGTACACCTTAATCACTTTGGCTAGTTAATTGGTTTGGCTAGAAAGCCAGTTCTTCCATACTTTTCCTGGATAGCCACAACGTTGGGTTAACAGGCTCTCCGTTTTTTCGGATCTCTAGATCCAGCGTTGCGCCCCCTTTAGCCATCGTTGCAAGCGGCTCTCCAGCCGCGATGTGCTGCCCCTCTTCGACTAGAATTCCGTCTACACCCTGTAACAATAGATGATAGCCCCCACCCACGTCTAGGATGACGAGATTACCAATTGGGGGCCAAGGCTGTGCAACCACTACTTTTCCCTCAAAAGGGGCGGTCACAATCGCCTGATCGCGTGCTGCGAAGCGTAAACCCTCGAAAATGCCGCCCTCGGGGCGAGATTTGCCGAATCTGCCGGTTAACTTTCCTGCCACGGGCGCCCGCAAGGCTCCGCGCGCGTCGGCAAATTTCTGGGTGGGCTTAAATGGCAAGGCCCTGGCTGGCCGAAGACTTGGCCTTAAGGTTGGCGAAGGCGTGCTTGCGACCACGGGCGCGGCCTGTTTCGGCGGCGGTGGCTTTATTCGGGGGGTTACGGAATGCGCCACACGCTCAAGGCGGCGTATCAGCTCGCGCAAAGATGTGGCTTCGACGGCCAGGCGCGCTGTCTCTCTTTGGGCGGCTGAGACCAGCCTGGCGGCAACGTCCCGTTCTTGTTCTCTGTTGGCCATCAATTCCGAGAGGACATCGCGGCGTGCCGTCAGCTCAATATTGGTGGTTTCATGAGCGGTGCGCTCAAGATTAAGAGTGTCGGTTAGTGTTTTGAGGCGTTCAATTGCGGTCCGCAACCGAGCCGCTCTTTGTTCAACGGCGGGCGCAGCATCGGCGAGAAGCATTGCCGCTCTTGCCGCTTTATTGGCGTCCTCTGGCGTCACTAACAGCGCTGGAGGCTTCGATAATTCCAGCGATTGCAACGCCGCCAGGACCTCGCTCAGATTATTGCTTTCTGTACGCAAAGCGGCCTCGGCGTCTTTTTTTTCCGCCTCAAGCTCGCTTATGGAAGCTTCCAGCGACGTAATTTTTCGTTCAGCGTCCTGGAGAGAATTTGCCGTTTCAATCAGGCTGTGGCGCAATGCGGCGACTTCTTTTTCACGTTCTTGCGCCTCGCGTCGCAGTTCTTTTTCATCCTCGGCGCGGCTTTTGAGGCGGCGTTCAATATTTTGCAGCTCTTCGGTATTTTGCTGTGCGCCCGCCGGCCAAAGGATCGCCAGAGACAGGGCGGCGCCAATCAGTGTGGGAGACAAGAAGGATTTTATCTTCATGAGCGATGATATGGGTGGCCGGAATGAATTGTCATGGCGCGGTATAATTGCTCTGACAGCATCACTCTGGCAAGCATATGCGGCCAGGTTAGGGCGCCGAAAGACAAAAGAAGTGTCGCGCGTTCGGCCACCGCTGGATCGTGACCGTCAGCGCCGCCGATCAGGAACACAACGTCACTGATGCCGTCATCGCGCCACTGACCGAGACGTGCGGCGAATTTTTCACTGTTCAATGTTTGTCCGCGCTCATCGAGAGCGACAATATTGGCCCCAGAAGGAACTGAGTTCAGCAAAAGGCCGCTTTCTTTCTTTTGTCGCTGTGAGCCAGAAAGCGAGCGCGGCGCTTCAAAGGTCACAATCTTGGGTCCCGAAAACCCCATATTGCGGCCAAGAGCGTTCGCACGCTTCGTATAGTCTTCGATCAGCGCAGCTTCAGATGCGCCTGGCTTTGCGCCTATGGCTGAAATTTGTATTCGCATCAGATTCGATGCTGCTCGTGATGTTTAAGCGTCGGATTTGATCGGCATCCGCGCCGCCTCTGACCAGACGCGCTCAAGGTTATAAAAACTGCGCACTTCGGGACGAAACAGATGAACGATGACATCGCCAGCATCAATCAGCACCCAGTCACAGGCAGATGCGCCCTCGACCATGACGCGCCTGAGGCCTGCATCCTTAAGACGGCGCATGACCTTATCGGCCATGGCGCCCACATGACGCTGCGAACGGCCAGAAGCAACAACCATCGCATCAGCAATGTCGGACTTTCCGGCAAGATCAATTGTGACAATGTCTTCGGCCTTATCGTCGTCGAGTTCCTGCAAAATAAGAGAGAGTATTTTGCGGCCCTGATCTTCTGGTGAAAGTTCAGCAAGAATGCCACCAGTAATGTGGGGGGCCAGCTCGGGCGATTGGTCGTCAGGCTCACTAATGAAACCTGGTGCGGGTTTTCCGGCAGCCGCTGCGCCGTTTAGTGAATTCAGCTTATTCCTCCATAAGCGACACGAGTCTGATCTCGCATCATAAATATAAGACGGATTAGAGCGCTCTCCAACCACCAGAGTGAAATTATCTGTTGCTTAAAAGGCACGCTGCGTACCAGTCTTTGGGGTCAGTCCATACTTCTTCTAAGCGCCAGGGGGTTTTTTCGATCAGCTTTTTTAGTCGTGTGACAGAGTATTTGTGAGAATTTTCCGTATGTAACGTCTCGCCTTCGTCAAAACTAAACCTACGTCCCTTAACCATAATTGACGTCGGTTTTATGGCGCGTAAATGCATCTCGATACGGCATAAGTCATCATTGAATAAGGCCTGATGGACAAAATCGTCCAGGCAGAGTTCGGCATCAAGCTCGCGTTGCATGCGCCGCAAAAGGTTGAGATTGAAAGCGGCTGTAACGCCCTTTTTGTCATCATAGGCAGCTCTCAAAATCGCCGGGTCTTTTTCCAGATCGACGCCCAACAGAAACTTAGCGCCAGACCCAAGCGTTTCGCTCGCGTTCTTCAGCAAAGCGACAGCGCCTTCGGGCGTCATATTGCCGAGGGTCGATCCTGGGAAAAAACCTAGCCACCGCTCTTCTTGCGGTAAAAGACCAGATGGTAAAATGATCGGCGTATGAAAATCCGCACAGATCGCTGCAATAGGCAATTTATATGTTTGCGTCAGGGAAGAAGCGCTTTCAATCAAGTGGGTTTTTGAAATGTCGAGCGCGACATAAGCGGTGGGATCTGCAAGGCCATTGATGAGCCAGTCAATTTTTTCGCTGGACCCTGACCCATATTCAAAGATTGCAGCACCAGATCCGATAGACGCGGTTATGGCTTTTGCATTTTTTTGAAAAATTTCTTTTTCAGTGCGTGTGGGGTAATATTCTTCAAGCTCGGTAATGTGGTTGAATATTTTCGATCCGTATGCGTCGTAGAAGTATTTCGGTGAAAGCGCTTTTTGAGATAGCGATAGTCCTTTTATGACATCTGCCTCGAAGTCCCCGAGGTCTGGGTGGAGGTCTAGGAAATAGGCAAGAGGTCCATAAGGGGCAGTAATATCTGTCATGTCTTCACTATCTTTTTTTGCTTGGATTGGTTTCTAATCTCGGTCGAGGAGCTGGGATTGTCAGTGTCAGAAAAAAAGACCCAGGTGGGGGGCTTGTTCTCCGTCAACATTTCTGGCGTCTTTTCATCAATGCGAGATGAGAGAAGTGCTTTAGCAGCGGGGCTGTTGAGGGCGTCCTCGCAATGGCTGGGTCTGTTGAACGCGGCCATTGGTACCAGTTCAGCTATTTTTTGCCAATCTTTCCAGCGGTGGAAATTAACAAGACTGTCTGCTCCCATGAGCCAAATGAACTGAACTTCCGGGTACTCCAGAATGAGCTGACTGAGTGTATCAACAGTATACTGAAGGCTATGGCGAGACTCAAAATCACTGACGATGATATCGTTATGGTTTGAGAGCCGTTGCGCCAGGCGCAGCCTTTCTTTGAAAGGCGCGTATGTATCGGGGTCTTTTAACGGGTTGCCGGGCGTCACTAGCCACCAGACCGCATCAAGCTTGAGGCGCTCAAGAGCGGCGAGCGATATCTCGCGATGGCCCGCATGGGGTGGGTTAAAGGACCCTCCCAACAGACCGATCCGTTGGCGATATGGCGTCAGCCATTTTGTCCACGACGTTTCGGCTTACGGCGCCCAGCCGAGTTCCTGGGGATCTTCGACTTTGCGTTGTTCCGCGCGGGATTTATTGGCCAGGGTAGATAAATTACCGAGGAGTGTTTGGAGCCCGGCGTGGCTGGCGCCTGAAATTGCGCGTGCTGGCTTTCCGCAAGCCTTTGATAGGGCTTCTAACTTTTCGTCGATTTCTTCCGGGGTTAGGGCGTCGATTTTGTTGAGAGCGACGATTTCATATTTCTCGGCAAGCTCGCTGCTATAGGCTTTTAACTCTGTACGTATGGTCTCGTAGGCTCCGGCGACGTCTTCTTGCGTTCCATCGACAAGATGCAAAAGCGCCGCGCAGCGCTCCACATGGCCAAGGAAGCGATCGCCAACGCCTGCGCCTTCATGGGCGCCCTCGATCAGTCCTGGGATATCGGCCAGCACAAAACTATGGCCTTCCTCAATACGCACCACACCAAGATTAGGGTGAAGTGTCGTGAACGGATAATCTGCAATCTTTGGTTTAGCGGCGGAGACCGCCGCGAGGAGTGTTGACTTCCCGGCATTAGGCAAGCCAACGAGGCCGATATCAGCGATCAGCTTGAGGCGCAGCCAGATTGTGCGCATTTCGGCGGGTTGGCCGGGATTTGCCCGGCGCGGCGCCCGGTTGGTGGATGATTTGAAACGTGCATTGCCAAATCCGCCATTGCCGCCTTTGGCAAGAAGCACGCGCTCGCCAAGTGTGTCGAGATCGGCAACTAGGGTCTCCTCGTCGTCTTCGAAAATCTGTGTGCCCGTCGGCACCTTGATGATGATGTCATCGCCATCACGGCCCGTACGGTTTGATCCTTCACCGGGGCGGCCAGGCATGGCCTTGAAATGCTGCTGGTAGCGATAGTCGATGAGTGTGTTGAGATTATCGACGGCTTCAGCCCAGACATGCCCCCCAGCGCCGCCGTCACCGCCATTGGGGCCGCCGAACTCGAGACATTTCTCACGACGAAATGACAGGCAGCCTGCGCCGCCTCCGCCACTTTGAATATATATCTTTGTACGATCGAGGAATTTCATTGGCGCTTTATAACGATTTAAACGGTTCCGCCAAGGCATCGATTCTCAGGCAA
>JAADIH010000048.1 GCA_013151435.1 Alphaproteobacteria bacterium | reverse complement strand
TTGTCGCGAGCGTTGGAAACGCTTTTACCGGTTGAGATTTGTTGTTGAACCATGTTGAGGTTCTTGTTGATTTGGCGCAAGGTTGTTAGCGCAATCAGTGAACTTTCGTTCGTAAGCAGACTAGACATTTTTCGTTCCTTTACAAATTCGTTTGTGCTTTATACACATGTGCAAATCCCGTTTAAGCTTTGCCGTATTTTTGGGGCCAGCATCATTCTAACGGTAGTGGAACGCATTCTGCCTATCCCACGACAACCACTTCGAGTTGTCATTGTTAGTAATACAACCCACGGGATAAATTTTGGTTAACCGCAATTATGCAATTTTCCGGCGCGTGACAGCAGCGTCTTGCACGCGCAATTTATCACCATCCTGCGTATACGTCCCAACCATACTCTCGGAATTTCTAATCGATGCAATGCGCGCCTGAGCCGCAGTTACACCGTATTTTGCCGATTGCAGTAAGGTTTCGTTTTCAATTGCTAATTTTTTTACGCGATTTATGTCTGCTGTAAATTGTGTAAGAGCGGCATTGTTATTCAGACTTGAAATATGGGCGTCCAATAGTTTCAGATGGTAGATTTTTGCGTTGGATATTTTCGTCAATTGAGAATAGCCGCCGGAAAGAAGCTGTTCTTTTTCATACTCTAAAATCTTGGCGAGCTGCAAAATAGTTTCATCAAGCGGCAGTGTCTGTTTCATTTAGTCCCTCCTTCTTCAGGAGTTGTTCGTAAATGTTCTCGGTGAGACCGAAGCCGCCTTTCTCTACGATCTTGGTTGCATATTGCTCGAGCAGCAAGGAAGAATAGGCTTCTCCACCAAAACCGCTTTGACTGCTGATGGCTTTTTCCAGCCCGCTATATTTCAACATTTGAGCCACAAAAACGGCTTCAAACTCACGCGCCTGCTCGAGGATTTGCGCTTTCCGCTCCGCTATCGGCTGCGGTATCGGCGTTGCTATCGGCGCTATCGCCAGTTCTGCGTTTACCATCTCATGGCCTATGCGTTGATTAGTTAACGAATTTACACGCAAGTAGTTAGTAACCAATTTGTGCCATGTTCTGACTAACAAATATTTACGAGAAGATGAGTTCATGGACGCAGCGTTGAATTTTGGCGCCCAGCTGGGTGGGTTTTTACAAAAAGACGTCAAACCCGAGACCGGCGCGATAGCGCCAGGCCGTCGTATCGAGGGCTATGAAGGCTCTCCAAAGCGGGATGGCGAGGCGAGAGAATTTCTCGCCGCCATACGGGATCAATCTGCAGCGGCCAAAGATGATACGGTAGTCAATGCATTTACTTCCGACGACGCGGAGGCACTGCTATTTAAACTACAATTTCAAAGCTCGGCAGCGCTGACAATTGATGACCCAGATGGTGAGTCAAGCGAGCCGCAGTCCAAAGCCTCAGCGCCATTCATAAGTAGCGAGATAGAAAGCACACAATACAAATTGCGGGATCAGGCCTCCGTACCAACCATCACTGATGCTAATGGAGGCGAACAGGATGGGCTGGAATCCGGCCTGTCTACATCGATTGTAACCGGCAACGCGAAAAGCGAAATAGGTGCACCGTTACTCGAGGCCTTTGCGCCAGTTGTAGTTAATGACACAGATATAAAGGTGACGGAGCAGCAAGTCGGCGCCTTTGCACAGTTGACGACAGGCGACACCAAAAATGAACTGCGTGAGCTGCAACCTCGCGCCTCTGCACCAGTTGCAATCGGCAGTACGGATAGTGAGTTGCGTGAGCTGCAACCTCGCGCCTCTGCACCAGTTGCAATCGGCAGTACGGATAGTGAGTTGCGTGAGCAGAAACCCCGCGCCTCTGTGCCGTTGGCGGTTGGCGATACTAAAAATGAGCTGCCTGAGCTGCAATCCAGCACATCTGCGCCTTTGGCGGTGGGTGATGTCGAAACAACAACATATGAATCGCAACCGCGTATCACGGCGCCGACTGTGTTCAACGATTCAGAAGACGCAGTGTTGGTCTTCGCCGGCAACAGCCAGGTTGAACGCTCGCAAATTAGTGAACTGACGGTAAATAGGGAGCTGATAGTAAATAGCCGAGCCGTAACGGATGATCCGGCAAGCCCACGCCGGCAGGCCCTGCCGGGCGCTAAGGCGGCAGTAGTGCAGGGGTCTGAAATATTGCCGCTGCAAAAAACCCAACCAACCTCGCTTGAAGGGGTACAACAATTGGCGCCGCCGGATGCTGAAAGATCCGTGGCGGAAGATATTCGAATACCAGAAAAACAAACACAACCATCAGCCACGCTGAACGATCCATCGCGCGTCGTGCAATCAAGACAGACGTCCCCATATTTTCTCGCGCCGGCGGACCATGCAGTTTCTTCGGCGTTGATTGTGAAGAATGGCGAGGGGGTTAGCAGTGATTTGGACCTTGATATGGCGGTGGATTTCACTTCTGGAAGGCGCCTCGTAGGTCAAGCGGTTTCAGCCCCTCAAACCTTAGCAAGTCCGATCACTACGCACGCGCCGGTCGTCGGCGCGACCGCGCAGATTATTGCCGCAATAAAAGCGAACAGGCGTTCCGATACAATTGAAATTCGGTTGGATCCGCCAGAGCTGGGGCGCGTCAAAATCGATTTCACAATGGAAACGATGGATTCAGTAAAAGCAGTATTGTCCGCTGAACGGGCAGAGACACTTGATCATATGCGCAGAAACATTGGCGAGCTAGCCGCACAATTAAAAGAGGCCGGTTTTAAATCGATGGAATTTGAATTCTCTAAGAATACGGGGCATGAATTTTCAAAAACAAATGTCGCGCCGGAAACATCAAACACCGATGGCGGTGATGCGTCGTCTCTAGGGCAGGAAGACATTGTGTATTTATCAATGCGCTCTGACGCCCAGCTCGACTTGCTTGCATGAATGGGTGTTCCGGCCAGAAGGAGTGAACTAAGATGGAAATCAATGATACTTCGCTAAGCGGCAACAACGGGCTTGCGCCCGTAAAGCAGCAGTCTGAAGGCGCGATAGCGTCAGCGGCGAGTGACTTTAATACTTTTTTGAAGCTCCTGACCGCTCAATTGCGTAACCAGGACCCTACAAGTCCGATTGACTCAACTCAGTTCGTTGAGCAGCTGGCGAGCTTTTCCGCCGTTGAACAACAAATCGAAACCAACAAGAGGCTAGAGACCTTGGCTGAAAATCTGGCGGTTTCCGGTCTGGAGGGAGCGACCCAGTGGGTAGGAAAACAGATTGAGGCTGTTAGTAATGCGGCGCGTTTTCAGGGTGAGACGCTGAATTTTGTAATTCCTGAAAGTAATCTTGGAGACTCTACCGAGATAACGATCTCCGATGCGAGCGGCAAAGTTGTTTACAGTGAGGAAGCCGACAATCAGAGACATAAATTCTCTTGGAACGGCGAAAACAATGATGGCGATACGGTACCGAATGGCGATTATGTTATCTCAGTAAATCGCATGACGGACGGCAAAGTCGTAGATGCTTCTTCGGCTCTGTCATTGTCAAGGGTGCTGGAAGCGCGCCTTGATGGATCCGCCGTGAAGCTTGTTTTGAGCAATGGCGGTCTGATCAATCCTGGTGAAATCACTGCGGTGCTTGATAGCGTGACGCAGGATGCTACGGACGAAGCTTCATAGATCTTGTCGGGCCATATTAAGGATTAGTACGCCGGTAACATCCTCGCCTAATATTGATTGCGCTGAAGTGAAGAGGCTGTCTCGGATTTCTTCCATATTCTCCGGCTGCAATAATTTAGCGTTAAATGCGCCCTCATTTGACAACCGCAAAAGCGCGCTTAACATCGCATCACGCAGTTTAGGCTCTTGCAGATAAACGTTTTCATCCGCTGAAGCACTTAGCTCCAGATTAATATCCAATGCCACGAGCGAGCCGACGCCGTTGTGTCTAATCACCGGCACAATAAACTGTCGGCTGAATTTCATATAGCTTGAGCCGTCGCTCGCGCTGCCGCCGCCATCATGGCCGCTCTTTGGCTTTTCATGTCCTGATCCGGATTTTTTCTTCTTCTTTTTCTTCTTCTTCTTTTCCTTTTTTTCGCTCTTCGACTTTTCAGCCTTTTTGTCGGCGCCATGCGATTCCTCGCTCGCCGCTTCTGTTTCGTGTGAGCTATCTTCCACGGCTGAGGCGTCCGCGTTAGGTGATCTGAGCGAAAGACCAAGCGCAACACCGCCTGCAACGGCGACGACCTGTAATACGATTGCGATAATTTTTATCATGATTCCTAGTACGGTAATATGGCGTCTAAAATCTTCTGGCCGTAGCGTGGTTGTTGTATGTCGCTGATAACGCCGCGGCCGCCATAAATAATGCGCGCATCGGCTATCTTTTCGTAGGTTATCGTGTTGCGTCTGGAAATGTCTTCAGGACGGATAATCCCTGTCACCTGCAACTCGCGCAATTCATGGTTCACACGCACCTCCTGGCTTCCTGAGATGAGCATGTGCCCGTTGGGAAGTACCTGGGCCACGGTCGCAGCAACTTGAAGCGTGATTTTTTCTTCACGCCGAATGCTGCCGACGCCGTTATTTGTAGACGAAGATGTTGCATCGATCGCCGGATCCAGCGTCGCGTTGTTTGGCAAGATTTCACTGGCAAGGCCAGCTAGTCCAAAGAAGTTTGGAACAGACAACCCTTCGGTTGCATCGCGCGTGCGCTTCGTACGGTTTTTTAGTTCTGCTTTTTCGTTAATTTCGATAACGACGGTTAGGATGTCGCCGAGCGTGCGCGCGCGGCGATCACCGAACAATGATGCCGGACCATTATGCCAAAGCGATCCGGCGGAGGCAGGTTCGGTCTGTTTTGGCGCTGCACGATACGCAAGTTCTATCCGGTTGGCTGAGACGGGCGGCAGTGGGTTGCGCGATGCGCCCGGTGGAGACATGTTGGGGGCGGATGCGAGATAATCCAACCGGCCAATACTACATCCTCCCAGCACGAGTATAGTACCGGAAAGAGCCAATAAGGTGTGGATATTCTTCATAGCTGCGCCTTTACGCTGCCTGCGCCAGTGACGATTACGGTGACGATGCGCTTGGAGGTCAGGTTCATAACCCGTACGCGATCACCCAGGCCGCCCTTGTCAAGTGCGCGCCCTTCCGCCGAAATCGTCATTGGACCTTTGATATATTCCATCTGAACGATAGCGTTGCGTTTTATCAGGGTCGGCGTGCGCAGGGTGACCGTGTTAATGGTCTGACCTTTATAGAGTGTGCGCGTCGTCTCCATACCAATGATATCAACGGCGCGCCGCAATGCTTCGTGGTTATTTGGCGTCACAATATCTGATGCAGAAAGAATGGACCCTGCACGGATAATCCTGGTGGCGACAAGCTCTTCCGCGGTAGCCGTGGTATTGGCAAGGATCGATGCTGCTATGAGGCCGGCAAATTTATTCATAATATCACCTGATTTGTGTTGTGGCGCCCATCATTTGGTCGGCCGCTGAAAGTACTTTTGAATTCAACTCATAGCCGCGCTGTGCTTCGATAAGCGCGGCAATCTGCTGGACAACATCGACGTTGGATTCTTCAAGATGGCGTTGCCGCAGCGTACCGCGACCGTCCAGCCCCGGCAGACCAGGCAGAGGAGTGCCAGACGCCGCCGTTTCCTGAAACATATTGCCTCCGAGTGGCTCCAGCCCTTTTTCATTAGAGAAAACAGCGAGGTTGATTGTGCCGACAATCTGACTGGCTGTCTGACCGGTGAATAGTACCGAGACTTCTCCTTCCGGGTTAATTGCGATCTGGCGCGCATCTGGGGGAATCGTAATGTTTCCGGCGATTGGAAAACCATCAGCGTTAACGATCACACCTTCCGCCGACCGCTTCAATGCGCCGTCTCTGGTGTATGCTAAACTGCCAGACGGCAAGGTCACTTCGATAAACCCTTTGCCTTCGATGGCGACGTCGAGGTCGCCGCCGGTGTTTTTTAGAGCCCCTTGAGAAGTATCTACCGATATTGATGTTGTCTTGACGCCAAGACCAAGCTGAACACCCTCAGGGACGAGAGTGCCGGTGGCGGACGAAGATGCGCCGGCGGCGCGTACTATTTGATAGAGCAAGTCGGAAAATTCCGCTCGCCGCGTGGAATAAGCGGTGGTGTTCATGTTGGCTAGGTTGTTGGAAATCACTTCAACACGAGTTTGTTGAGCGTCCATTCCCGTCGCAGCGATACTTAATGCGCGCATGAGTTTAGCCCTTTCCTTTTTCTAGGTTCTGTTTCATTTCGGCTGTCCAAGCGCCCGGACGGTGCGCGTGATGCGTTCGCCATCATTGTCAGAAAACTTTTTGCTTGCCTCATATGTGCGCTGCACCTCGATCAGGCGTGCGAGCTCTTCGACGGCGCTGACGTTTGAGCCTTCAAGAGAAAACTGGTGTACGCGCGTATTGAGGGCGGGCTCATAACCTTTTTCAGTCCGGAACTGGTTTTGCCCCACCCGGATAAGAAATGCCGGGTCGGTGGTGACAACGCCTAACTTGCCGACATTTTGCGCGCCGACATTAATGACGCCATCGGCAGTAATAGAAATCTTGCCGCCGCCTGGCGGAATGACGAGTGCGCCGCCGCTCTCATCCAGCACTCGCCCGCCGCTTGAGGTCACTAGCTCGCCTTGCGCATTTAGAGAAAATGCGCCGTCCCGTGTGAGGCGTTCGCCTTGAGGTGCTTCGACAAGGAAAAATCCGTTGCCTTCGATTGCAACATCAAGAGGGTTGTTTGTTCTCGTGAGGTCGCCAGCGCTAAGGTCGACATATCGCCGGGTCATGGTCGCGATGGAAAGGCTTGGATCGCCGTTTTGCAACGCCTTGACGTGCTCGGCGAACATGTTGGCCTCACGGCGATAACCATTGGTGTTGATGTTCGCGATATTGTTGGCCACGGTGCTTAGCTCACGCATGAGCCCCGATTGTCGCGACAGACCGATGTATCCTGCGTTATCCATTTTCCAATAACTCCTGATACGCTAGAATCTCTTGAGTGACGCCGCCAATAATTTGTCGGCTTTGTTCCAGCGCGGTGCCGGGGCCTCCGGTTGAGAACAGGCTCTGAAGGCCGTCTCTGATTACGGACGAGTTTTTTGATAGAACAGCGTCAGCGGCCGCCGGCATCGCGGCCTCGCCGTTCATGTAGGCCGACAGCGCAAATTGGATGGCAGCATTGCTGTCAATAGAATTGGGGTCCATGCTTTTGAATCCCACTGCCGCATTTTGCCACGCTTTTGCCAGCCAACCTGCGCGCGCAGTCATAGAAGCTCTAGCGCTATCGTCATTTAACGCCGCCGCAGAGGCGAGGGCGGTGTGATATTCATTTCTTTCGATATTAGCTTTGACCAGAATTTCTCCAAAAGCTAAATCATTAGTATACGGAGCAGAAATGACTATTGCTTCATTAG
>JAADIH010000214.1:4035-22243 GCA_013151435.1 Alphaproteobacteria bacterium | reverse complement strand
TCATCCTGGACCGTCGGCGGGCTTAGGTCCTGAATCCTTTGATATTTAGCGCCTTTAGCAAGGTTTGCTTCACCAGTTGGGCGCTATTCTGATGGGTGTGGTTATTTATGCTCCAATAATCGCGCGAGGCTAGGTAAGGTTGGTCCGCTGCAGTTGGCGGGCGCAAACTGCAAAAAAGACGATTATCAGGAGGGGCTCGATGAAACGTCTAATTTCCATTGCTGCGATGAGCGCTGCGACCACAATTATGTGGTCCGGGGCGGCGAGCGCGGCTGAGTTGAATATGGCCTGTGCCAAAGCTGGCGAAGAGCGATTCATTCAGGTGGTCTCTCCGGGGCAGGTGGGGCAGGCTTGCGATGTGCGCTACACGCGCGATCGCGGGCAGAATATATCTATTCCGTATCATGCAAATAATTCGCTGGGCTTTTGCGATGAGAAAGCCGCCGAGCTGATCCAGACACTTATGACTGCAGGTTATGTTTGCGCGCCAACGACAGCGAGCATCATTGCGAATATTGGTGAGCCTGTGACAGCTGCGCAGCCGCTTGCCGCAGCGCCTCAGCCCGAGCCGCAAGTCGTAGCACAAGCGCCATCGCAAGTCGTGGCGGCTACGCCGACACCGGAAACGACGCCTGCCGTGCAGCCAGCTGTGCAGGCAACAGCGCCCGTGACCCCACAAGCGACTGTTACGCAAACAGCGCCAATGGTGACCCCAATACCCGTGACCATAGTGCAGGCTGAGCCGGACGCAGCGCTAACCCCAGCTCAAGCAGTGCCAACAGGTGTTCAGTCAACTGCTCCAGAAATGCCGATCATTGCAGAGGCGCCCGAAGAAGAAGGTGTACTCGAAGATAAGATGAGCGTTATTCTTTCTGAAGTTGAGCCTACGCCATCCGCTGAACAAGAAGAGGCGGCCGTGCGGGGGCCCGCGCAATTAACCACCGCGTTAACAGAGCCGGTAGCGCCCACCAAGATTAGATCCAACGCCCCTTCATCTGTAGTCGGAAGACTTGTTGGTGCGGCCCCGGTAGAGCCTGAGCCCGTTCTGGTTGCTGAGATAGAGGAGCCATTACAAACGGTAACTCCGGTCATCAAGGCGGCGGTGAAGGTTGCGCCCCAATCCTCTCCCCAAGCAGCGCCAAAAGCCGAAACACGCAAGACAAAGAACACTATCCGGACTGTTGAGGAGATCATCGCAGCAACGCTGGATGCGCAAGTTGCGGCGTGGAACGAAGGCAATCTTGAAGCCTTTATGGACACCTATTGGCATGATGATGATCTGAAATTCATCTCTGGCGTGGATGTCACCAAGGGTTGGTCATCGACGCTGAAGAACTATCGTGAACGCTATTCTAATGGCGTCGGATTCGGGCGGCTATCGCTCGACAAGACCGATGTTCAAATGGTGACGGATGATGTGGCGGTTATAACCGGGCGTTTTCATCACACCGATAATGAAGCGAGCGCGAGCGGTGTCTTCACGTTGGTGATGAGGCGTTTTGACGGCTTGTGGCGGATTGTCCATGACCATTCGGCGCCAGATCCGGTCCCAGAGGAATAGGCTTCGGCGAAAAATTGTTATCCCAGATGCTCTGTATCTTCTATCCCTCCCCCGTTTACGGGGGAGGTGTCCGCGTAGCGGGCGGAGGGGGTAATTCAATGTCATATAGCCCCCATCGACCCACGCCTCTGGCGTGGCCCACTTCCCCCGTGAACGGGGGAAGAAATCACGGACAGCCGAAAGCTGTTGGATGAACAAACGGATTCACAGCGCACCGCATTCGGCAATGGCACACCAACGTTATTTCTAGAGCTGGTCTCTCACGAAACACCCACCATAATCTTTCTCGCAATCTCGGCGAAAATATCCGTGGCAGGATGATCCTGAGTGGCGAGTGGTATGCCAGTATCACTGGCTTCGCGAAGCTCGGGGAAAAGCGGGATTGCGCCAAGGAAAGGCGCCTCTAAGGTTTTTGCCTCACGTTCGGCGCCGCCTTGGCCAAAGATATATTGCCGCTCGCCACCCGGCAATTCCAGCCAGGCCATGTTCTCCACCACCCCAAGGATTGGGGTTTGGGTTTTTCGAAATAAGGCTACGCCCCGGCGCATATCACTAAGGGCCATTTCCTGAGGTGTAGAGACGATCACTGCGCCGGTAAGCCGCTTTGATTGAATTAAACTGAGATGCGCATCGCCGGTTCCGGGTGGTGTATCCACCAGAAGAATATCCAGCTCGCCCCATAGGACGTCACCCATCAATTGGCGGAGCGCGCCCATGACCATGGGGCCGCGCCAGGCAAGCGCTTTATCCGGATCCACAATAAACCCGATGGACATGGTGCGAACCCCGTGGGCCTCGAATGGAATGATTTTACCGTCGCGCACTTCCGCCTTGTCTTTGAGACCAAAGAGGGTTGGGACGGAGGGACCGTAAATGTCGGCGTCCAGCAGACCGACCTTCAAACCCTGATGCGCCATGGCCACCGCCAGATTGGCGGTGAGGGTGGATTTTCCGACGCCGCCTTTGCCCGATGCGATGGCGATGACGTGCTTCACCCCGGAAAGGGTTTGCGCCGCCTCTTCGATGCGGGGTTTGGCTTGCATGCCGAGAGGATTGGTGTGGCCGCCACCCGAAGGCGCCGCAGATGACGGGGTAGGCGCGGTTGCCACCGCTGAAACGGAAGTAACGCCATCCACAGCTTTTGCAGCGGTTTTGGCGGCGCTCAACAGGGTTTCGGCCTGCTGCTTTTCCCCAGTTTCGAGCTCAAGAGCGAATCGCACCTTTCCATCATCGGTGACGGTAAGGCCCTGAACTGCGCCCTCTGCAATAATATTGCGCCCTGTAGCAGGATTAATGACACTGGTAAGAGCGTTGCGGAGCTTCAATTTAAGCGGTTCGGGCAAGTTTGATCCTCATTCGAGTTGGCAATAATCTAAAAACCGGGTAGTTGCGCGTTGTACCTTGTCAGTTCAGTGACATATATACGATTGCGCCGGCGGCTCAGCCAAGGATATGGCACCGCCTATCAACAAATGAGAGAGACTAAATGCCCTGGCAAGATAATTCCGGAAATAACGACTCAGGTCGGACCATGGGGCCAGCCCCCACGCGGCGGCAGCAATAATGGCAGTGGAAATAAAGGCGGCGGCGAACCGCCGGACCTTGAAGAACTCCTTCAGGCCTCACGTCAGCGCTTGAAGCGCGTCTTTCCTGGTCGCGGTGGGCGCGGCGGCGGTCAAGGCCCGCAACTCAACAAATCCATGATGGGTTTGATCGGCGCAGGCGTCCTCGGGCTTTGGCTGTTCTCAGGGGTTTATCAGGTGGCGCCAGGTGAGCTTGCGGTGGTCACAACTTTTGGCGAATTTTCCAGAGTGACCGGACCAGGATTGCATTGGCGCATACCATCGCCGGTTCAGGCTGTGAATAAACAACCAGCGCTGGCAGTTCAGGAAATGGATATTCCTGTGGCCACTCAGCGGTCGGGCCAGTTGTCAGAAGGGTTGATGCTGACGGGCGACAAAAATATCGTTGATGTCGCCTTTACGGTTCAGTGGAAGATCAAATCCAATTTGTTACCGGAAGAGGGGCAGGACATGCCCGGCGTCGCCCAATATGTCTTTAATATTGACGGGCCACACGAGCTTGTACGGATGATGGGTGAAGCGGCCATACGTGAAATCGTTGGGCGCAATACCCTTGATTTCGTGCAGACCGATGGTCGTGCTGAAGTGCAGCTCCAAACCGAACAACTGATGCAGAATTCACTAGACGAATATTTGTCAGGCATTCAGATCGTACAAGTAAACCTTTTGCCTACTGAGCCGCCAACCGATGAAGTGAACGAAGCTTTCCGCGATGTTCAGGCAGCGGAGCAAAACCAGGCGACCGTCATTCAAAATGCGCGTCAATATACCAACCAGGTCGTGCCGGAAGCGCGCGGTCAGGCGCAACGGATTTTGGAAGAAGCTGGCGCCTATGCCTCTGAGCGCACCGCAGATGCGCGGGGTCAGGCGGCGCGGTTTGAGGAGATTTATCGGGAATATGCAAGGGCGCCCGAAGTGACGCGCCAGCGTATGTACCTGGAAACCGTAGAACGTGTGCTTGGCGGTATGGATAAAATCATCATCGATAAGGATGCGGGGTCGGGTGTTGTGCCTTATTTACCGTTGAATGAGCTGCGTCAGCAGGGAGGAAATTAAGATGAACAAACTGTCACTCCCTATTATCGCCATTCCTTTATTTGCGCTCTTTGTGGTTGTTGTGAATTCCGCATTTATTGTGCCGGAAACACATTCGGCGCTGGTGTTTCGATTCGGCGAGCCCAAAAATCAGTATGTTGAGGCAGGGCTGAAATTTAAATTGCCATTTGCCGAGAGTGTTGACTTTATCGACAAGCGCAACCGAAACCTTGAACAAGGCGAAACTGAAATTATTGCGCGCAATCAGGAGCGCCTCATCGTCGACGCCTTTGCGCGTTACCGGATCATCGATCCATTATTGTTCTATCAATCTGTGCGAACGGAAACGGTTGGTGAAGCCCGTCTGGCGTCACAGCTTAACCGTTCAATTCGGTCTGTGCTTGGTGAGGTTACTGTCGATGAAATCATTTCCGAACGCCGCGGTGAATTAATGCTGAGCATTCGCGATTTGATGGGACAGTCGGCACGTCCCCTCGGCGTAGAAATTGTCGATGTGAAGATCCGTCGCGCTGACCTGCCGCAAACCAACTCTGAGGCGGTGTTCCAGCGGATGATCGCCGAACGCCGACAACTCGCCCAGCAATACCGGTCTGAAGGGAACGAGCAAGACGAGCAAGCGAACCAAATTCGCGCCCAGGCAGACCGTCAGGCGATTGAGATCAAAGCCAAGGCTGAAGAAGAAGCGCAGAAAATCCGCGGCGCCGCAGACGGTGAGCGGAACGCGGTTTTTGCCGCCGCCTATGGCAAAGACCCCGAGTTTTTCGCCTTTTACCGCTCACTATTAGCTTATGAGACGGCGCTTCAAAAGGGCGAAACCACGATTTTGCTCTCCCCCGAGAGTGAATTCTTCCGCTATTTCAATAGCCTGGATGGTCGCCGCTAGGCTGAGCAGGCGACCAGATTTGGAGAATGGTTCGTCCCGCGGGTGCTTGCCGTTCTCCAGCTTTGCGTTAACCTGTCTGGCTTAAGATCAGGATGAACTAAGCAGAGGCGATAATGGTACGAGTGGGGTCCGGGTTTAGTGTGGGGTTGGGACGCGTATTGATCGCGGTGCTTGCCCTTTTGGCGTTCACATCTTTGGGAACCGCTGAGGCGCAACGGCGTAGCTCACCCGATAGTTTTGCTGATCTGGCGGAAGTTTTGACGCCAGCCGTGGTCAATATTTCTTCCTCAAAGAGCGTTAATGGCGCCCGCACGACCGGTGAACTCCAGCGCTTACAACGCAAATTTAACCGTCCTGCGGTGTCGCTCGGGTCGGGCTTTATCATCAAGGCCTCAGGGGTTGTGGTGACCAATAATCATGTCATCGATAATGCCGACGAGATTACGGTGACGCTGAATGATGGGCGCGACTTTACGGCGCAGGTGATTGCACGCGACCGTGAAACCGATCTTGCGGTCTTGCAACTCGATGGCGGGTCGACTCGATTTCCTTATGTTAGTTTTGGCGACGACAGCAAAGCCCGCGTTGGCGATTGGGTAATCGCAATCGGTAATCCGTTCGGCCTTGGTGGGTCGGTGACGGTTGGAATTGTTTCCGCCCGCAACCGCGATATTCAGTCTGGTCAGTATGATGACTTTATTCAGACTGACGCGGCGATTAATCGAGGAAATTCTGGCGGTCCGCTTTTTGATATGAGCGGTAAAGTCATCGGTGTGAACACTGCAATTTATTCCCAAACTGGCGGTTCCGTAGGTGTTGGTTTTGCGGTCCCGTCAGATTTGGCGGAGACGGTTATCAGTCAGCTTCTGGAATTTGGTGAAACGCGTCGCGGTTGGCTTGGCGTTACCATTGATGACATTACGCCGCAAAATGCTTCTCTCCTCGGTGTCTCGGTGACCAGCGGCGCGCTTGTGACTGTGGTTCGGCCTAACAGCCCAGCGCTCGACGCGGGCGTAGAGGTCAATGATATTGTAGTCGAATTTAATCGCAAAAAAGTCAGCGGTGTACGCGATCTCACACGTGCGGTTGCCGATACTCCTGTTGGCTCCAGTGCGCCTATGGTGGTGTTGCGTGAGGGTAAGCGGGTGACGCTTTTCGTGCGTGTCGACCGCCGTGAAAAGCGCCAGCTCGCAAATCTCCCCATCCCAGCAAATGCTGCGCAAGGCGCAGGGCTAACGCTGCAAGAGCCCACCGATGAGATCAAGCAGGCCTTTGGTCTTCCCTCCAATACCGAGGGCGTTGTCGTGACCGCAGTCGATCCCGATAGTCCCGCTGCATTGGTCTTGCAGCCGGGCGATGTGATTTTAGAGATTGGTTGGGAGCGGATAACGCGTCCTGGGGCCGCCGTCGATAAACTTGCGAAATTGCGCAATCTCAATAGCGGACCCGTGCAGATTTATGTCCAGCGCGGCGATCTCTTATTCTATGAGTCGCTGCGGCCTTAGGGCGCTTTCGATGAGACTCATACGGAATTTAGTTCTTCTGCTTTTCCTTGGTCTCGCGGCCTGTTCGGATAAAGCTATGGTTGACGACGGGGAGGTTGTCGCCAACGCAGTGATTGCTAACAGTGTTTACGTTGAGCATGAAGGTATGGGTCGGGTCATGGGCGCCATGTTATATCGTGTAGGTGTTCGAAACTCTGATACAGGCATGATGGAGCTCAGCAATACTGCGCCGACAGCAGTGCCAGAAGGGCCTGTAATTGTTTATATTTTCAAAACCATCCTGCCCTTCCAGCGAGAAGCCATGCAACGCGAACATGTAGATGTGGAGGAAAACACAGCATATTTGCTGCGCCATGGTGCTAAGTTTGAGATGGATGAATTTCGCAAAATGAAGAAAATTGGACGAATTGATCCGAGCCTGGGTGATGATGAGCTTGCCGCCTTGTTTGGCGTTCAAGTGCGATTGGTAGTACATTAGCGATTGCTTATCGCCTGTATTATGGCGTGAATTCGTCAATCAAACTGACTCTATTATTCTATGAGTCACAGCGGCCATAAGGTCTGATGCTGAACAAGAGGTTTATCATGAAAGCTCTCCTGTCTTCATTTGTATTATTGTTTTTACTTGGCGCTTGCTCCGGGCAAGGTGGTTATGAAAAAGCTGCAGCTAAAGAAATTTCAGCGGGTGATATCGTTGCTGATAATATGATTATTTATGATGGGGGCCGACAGTCTACATACGGCGACCAGTCGCTCACTGGCTCGGGCGGTTTTGCTCCGATGGGGCCAAATGTGGTTTATGTGATTAGGTCGGTTTCTTCGACAGCGCTTGAAAAGGCGAAAGAAGATGGACTTCATATCATTGCACACACTGCGTATCGGATACCGGCGGGAGAGCCGCTGTCGTTTGAGGTGATGAAAGAAATGAAGCCGATCGGCCATGTTGATTCTGAATTGAGCGAGGCGGAAGTCATGGCATTGTTTAGTTTCGGGGGGTGAGACATGAAATATTTAGGCTTGTTATTGTTACCGTTATTGGTGCTGGCTGCAGGATGCGCTGATCAGGAAAGTCGCTCAGGAAGTGACGCAACCGGGGTTAGCGAAAATTCAGCAGATTCAGATGCCGCTGTCATATTGGCGCCTGAGGATATCGCCGCCAATAACGTCATCATAGATCATAATGGTTCTGCCTCTTCCATTGGGTCGATTTCGGGGAGTCCATTCGGGGCGGTGAACCCAGAAACTGGCAAGGTAGTTTGGACCGGTGCGAATGGGCTGACGTGGCCTTCCGGGCCAACCATTGTTTATATTTTCAAGTCACTACCCATTGAAAGTGTTGAATTCCTCAAGGGGTTTGGAATTGAGGTCGATGAAAATACGGCTTACTTATTACCCTATGGGGCGGAGATAGGTATTGACGCATTTAAGGAAATGCAGCGTATCGGGCCTATCGATCCCACATTGAGCAACCTGGATCTTGCCGCTCTGTTTGGTGTCGGTGGCGATCCACTAGTCATGCGGGTGCGGTAGGTTAATTTATAAATTCTGTTTGCGGCATGCCTTGCAAATATAACAAGGCAGTCAAATCGCCATGGTCGATGCGCGCGTCTGCGGCCTTAGCAACAGCGGGCTTGGCGCGGAAGGCAACCCCAAGGTTGGCGCGCCCCAGCATCGATAAGTCATTTGCGCCGTCGCCAACCGCTATGGTGTCTTCCATTAGGATTTCATGGTTTCCTGCGATACGGATGAGGGCGCTTTGCTTGGCTGTGCGCCCCAAAATTGGAACCGCCACATGGCCGGTGAGGGCGCCATCGGCAATCAGTAATTCATTGGCTTGGGTGAATTGAAAACCTGCGGCCTTCGCCACGCGACTTGTGAAATATGTAAACCCACCAGAAACCAATGCAGTGACAGCGCCAGCGGACTTCATGGTTTCCACCAGGGTTTTAGCGCCGGGCGTCAAGGTGATACGCTGCTCAAAGGTTTCAGCCAGGACCGTCTCGTCGAGACCCTTTAGCATCCAGACGCGTTGTTTTAGGGCGGCGTCAAAATCCAGCTCGCCTCGCCGCGCATGGCGCGCTCGGTGATGTCGGCGATCTCATCGCGTTTACCGGCATAGTCGGCGATTTCGTCGATGCATTCCTGTTCGATGATGGTCGAATCCATATCTGCGATCAGGAGTCTTTTGCGTCGGTTTGCGACAGGAACGATATTGATATCAGCGGGTCGGTCCGATAGGGCAGTCTTGGCGGCTGCGTATGTTTTTGGGTTGGGCTTGGCGATGGGGAGTTCATAAGCAATACCCGGCGCCAGCTCTGTGACCGCGTTGTCGGGAAAGGTTAGATGCAAGGCATCGCGAAAATCCTGATCGAGCGGTGTTTGGGCAGGGTTGGCGATGATAGACAGGATATGGGTCATTGGGGTACGGAAGGCTTCCATGGTAGATGCGCGAATCATCTTTATTGCAGGACCCACCGCCAGCGGCAAGTCGGCGGCTGCGCTTGGGGTCGCCAAAGCGCGCGGCGGTGAAATCGTCAATGCGGACGCCATGCAAGTCTACAGTGATTTGCGCATTGTCACCGCTCGACCATCAGAGGAAGATGAGGCGCTGGTTCCCCATCACCTTTATGGCGTGTTTGATGGCGGGGAGGCGTGCTCGGCGGGGCGCTGGGCGCTTCTGGCCGCCGATTACATCAAAGATATTCTGGGGCGTGGAAAAACCGCCATCGTCACCGGCGGTACTGGGCTCTATTTCAAATCACTGGAAGAGGGGCTGTCGCCGATCCCGGATATTCCTCCTGACGTGCGGCTTGCGGCAGAGGCGCGGCGCGAGAAAATAGGGCCCTCCGCCTTTCGCGATGAGGTGATTGCCCGCGATCCGGTCATGGCGCGTCTTCCCGAAGGCGACGCCCAGCGTTTGTTACGCGCCTGGGAAGTCATAGAGGCTACCGGAGACACCCTCTCATCATTTCAAAACCTCCCGCGCGCGCCATTGATTGACGGCCCCATCGAGAAAGCAATTATTTTGCCTGAACGAAAGGCGCTTTATGAGCGGTGTGATGTCCGTGCGGCGGCAATGTTTGTCGCAGGCGCTATCGAAGAAGTCCGTATGCTGTGCGAGCGAGGACTTGATCCGTCTTTGCCGGTGATGAAGGCGCTGGGTGTTCAGGAAATCACGGGGTTCATAAGAGGTGATTTAACCAGCGGCGAGGCGCTGGCCAAATTGCAACAAAATACCCGGCGTTTCGCCAAGCGCCAGACAACCTGGTTCCGTCACCAGACGAGAGGGTGGCCACTTTATGAAACTGCGCATGAGGCGCTCACTGTGTTATAAATACTATGCTGCATGTGAAAACCCGGCGCCGGAAGATGCGGATTAAGCTGGTGTGTTGAACAAGTCGCGTTCCTGTTCGCGGCGATGCGTTAGGTGTTCGTTGACTTTCCCGCCTGCTCGGTTGTGATTAAGAAAGGCATTTGCCGCGCCGTCATAATCACCTGTATTAAGAGCTTCCAGCACTGTTGATCTGCCATATCCGCCAATACCGAGATTATAGGCGAGGGAGACCATAGCGGAGAACTGGTTTTCATTGATCGGAACGACGACTAATCGGCGCACGCCGTCTTCTGAAGCCTTTACGTCACTGCGCAATAAGTCTTCTGCTTGCGCTTCGCTGATCGTCATTCCAGCGTGAGCCGTGGCTGCATGGCCGTAGCCGATGAGCCACTGACCACCGAGATTATAGGCCTCAAGACGTAAGCCCTCGCTTTCTTTAATGATCTCCAGTCCTACGTTGTTCATGCGCAGGCCAGCATTAGCTTCATGGCCGAGATCAGAGGATGCCGGTGCTGGCGCCGAGCTCACCGGTTCGGATGCTTCCGTTTCCGTACCTTGATCAGTGTCGTTGCTCTGTGCTGTTGCGTTGTCTTCATCACTGATGGCGGTGTCGGTGTCGTCCGCCTTTTCGCGCCAACCCTCGATCATTTCAAATCCGCGGTCCGTGATGTTGGTTGCCATGTTTGGCAGCCCATAGCGCTCGCCAACCAGAACCCCCAGCGTAAAAAGAATAAGCCAGAAAATAAGATTACTACGCATAACCACACCACCCCTGCTGCACTTGGGATCCGCCCAAAAAGTCCGTCCCATCCGGTTATCAGGCGACCCTGATATTCTCCCCAAGCACATCGTGGCGACTTTGTCCGCAAAGTGCAATGTTCCACTCGCGAAATGATCGTTTTTTCCACTCATCTTCTTCAACAATGATTGCTTTTGTTGCGCCTCGGCGTTATTTAATCACGTAAGTGGGAAGGGCCAGCCGGGGGGCGACGAGCGGTCCAATAGTGGCGTAACTTGGCGAGAGGCGCTTATGTTCCTCGCGCCGCCGGTGGTATTTGCGCCGGGGAAGCGTAACAGCCGGAAAAAGAGGTCGGGACCAAAGTAAGGTATGGTCGAGTTTTTGCGCCGCCTAGGGCGTTTTCTCCAGTCCATGGATGCCAAAGCGATTACCTCGCTTGCGGTTTCTGTGATTCTTCTGATTTTTGTCGTCTTGATGTTTGTTTATGGCCGCCAATGGCTGCAACTGAACGATGACAGTAAAGTTATGGAATTGATGGCGCGGGCTGAAGAATCGCCCTGGGCCATTATTGCCGTCATCTCTGTCTATTCCTTGTTGGCCCTGACCGGTTTTCCACAAGTCGTCTTGATAGCCGTGACGATCATGGCTTTTGGGCCCGTGAACGGGGCGATTTACGCCTGGATAGCGACCATGACGAGCGCAACGCTGACATTCGGGCTCGGCCATTTCTTGGGGGGAGGCTGGGTGCGCCGCTTTGGCGGGGAATGGGTTCGTCAAACCATTCATTTCATTGGGCATCACGGAATTCTTGCCAGCGGCTTGATCCGGGTCGTGCCCTCTGCGCCCTTCATTGTGGTCAATGCCGCAGCAGGCGCCGCCCATATTCCCATATGGAAATACTGGATGGGAACAGGCATCGGGATTGTGCCCAAAATTATGCTGGTGGCGCTGATCGCTGCGTTGGCGCCGGATATGGATGTCATGAGCGATGGGGTCAGCGGTGTGGTGACGTTTTTCACTAGTCGGGAGCCGCGCGATCTGGTGCTTATAGCTCTGGTTATTGCCAGCTGGCTGGGCTTCTTACTGTTAATGCGGTGGGTCTATCGAAAGCTGCGACAGCGTGATGGCGCATATTAATGATTTGTCGTCGACAAGCCGAGAATCTTGTTATGGGTATATGGAAGTGCGCAGTAGCCCCAAACAGCCAATTATTACCTGCTTTGTTGACGATTTAGGAACGCATTAAGGATAAAAACCGCCGAGTATCAATTCGGCGAATAGGACATTTACTCATGCTCTCAACATTGTTCGGTATGCTTTCTGCGGATATGGCCATCGACCTCGGGACTGCAAATACGCTGGTCTATGTGAAGGGTCGGGGCATCGTTTTGAACGAGCCTTCTGTGGTTGCCATTGAAACCCGGGGAGGCCGAAAGCATGTCCGCGCTGTGGGCAATGAGGCCAAGGAAATGCTCGGCCGAACGCCGGGCGAGATCGAGGCTATCCGGCCAATGCGCGACGGTGTGATCGCTGACTTTGAAGTCGCCGAAGCGATGATCAAACATTTTATTCGCAAAGTGCATAATCGGCGCTCCTTCGCCAGCCCACGTATTGTTGTTTGTGTGCCTTCAGGTGCGACAGCGGTTGAGCGGCGCGCCATTCAGGAATCAGCAATTTCAGCGGGCGCGCGCAAAGTTGAACTCATTGAAGAGCCTATGGCGGCGGCGATCGGCGCCGGGTTACCGGTAACGGAACCGACCGGTTCGATGATTGTCGATATTGGCGGCGGCACCACAGAAGTTGCAGTTCTGTCGCTTGGCGGCATTGTCTATTCAAGGTCAGTACGTGTCGGCGGCGACAAGATGGATGACGCGCTGGTTGGATATATCCGCCGCATGTATAATCTCTTGATCGGGGAAGCGTCTGCTGAACGGATAAAAAAAGAAGTTGGCTCTGCGATGATCCCTTCTGAAGGCTCTGGTGCGACTATCCAGATCAAAGGTCGCGATCTGATGCATGGCGTTCCGAAGGAAGTTCGGATCGGTGAGGCGCAAGTCGCCGAAGCCCTGGCCGAACCAGTCAGTCAGATCATTGAAGCGGTCAAAGTTGCGTTGGAAGCAACGCCGCCGGAACTTGCTGCGGATATCGTCGATACGGGAATCATGCTAACCGGGGGCGGCGCACTGCTCAAAAATATAGATCAGGTCTTGCGTGATGAAACAGGTCTGCCGATATCGGTTGCTGATGACCCGCTATCATGCGTTGCGCTTGGCACAGGCGCCGCGCTAGAGAATACAAAAGCGATGCGCGGCGTATTATCTTCCGCGATCTAGCGGTGCGATCTAACGGGCCTGGACCTTACAGGTTTTACCCCTTTTAGGTTTTGCCCCATAAGGTTTTGAATGTGAGGCATGGAATTTTTAGGGCAGGACAGACGTGAAGGGTTAGGCGGTAAGGCGCATTCCCGCTTTATACTTCTTCTTCTTATTCTTGTTTCTGTGCTGTTACTGCTCTCAAGCCTTTATTCAGCGCAGGCCTCGGTTTTTCAAAAAGCGCGTGAAGGCGCGATTGACGCCGCATCCCCCATATTGGAAATGCTGTCTGGACCAATCTCTTATGTGAATGGTGTGGTGGGAAATATTTCCGATTATTTTAACGTCCTCAAACAAAATGAAGCGCTGCGCCAGGAAAATGCTGAGCTGCGTCAGTGGATGGATGAAGCCCTGGCGTTACGCGAAGTCACGGCATCCTATGAGGGTCTGCAGTCCTATGAGGCCCCCCCAGAGGCGCTTCCCATCGATGCCTATGTGATCGGTGAGGCCAATGATGCGTTTGCGCGCTCGATGCTGGTCAATGCCGGGCGCGGGCGCAATGTGGAGGCTGGTCAGGCGGTGGTCAATGATAACGGTCTCATCGGGCGGATTGTTGATACGGGCGCCGTAGCGTCGCGGGTCTTGTTGCTGACGGATATTCAAAGCCGCATCCCGGTCTATGTAGAGGGCGCTGACCTCGAAGGTCTGTTGGTGGGAAATACGCGCTCGAAACCGACCATCAGCTTTACCGCCAGCACCGAAGCAGCGGTGGTGATCCCCGGTCAACGGGTTTTGACCTCGGGCGCTGGCGGCGTTCTCCCCAGAGGTTTGCCGGTGGGAGTCATTGATGATCAGTTGCGTGATGATATTGCCGTCAATCTTTATGCAAACTATGTGCGCACACGCATGGTGCGCATCATCAACTATGAGTTCCCAGGACTCGGAGATGGCTCGGCAGAAGACGCTTCTTCTCAAGATGAGGGCGCAGAGCCTGCGCCTGGGGAGGGTTAGGCGATGGGTTATCGCGCCGAGAATTTACTGCGCCTTTTAAAGGCGGCAGCCCCGACCTTGCTTGGCATATTTGGCGTCATCATCCTGGCTTTGCCGGTGCGGTTATTTGAAGGCTTTGTTCCAACGCCAATCATTCCGCTTGTGGTGGTTTTTTTCTGGTCGATTTATGATCCTGATTTCATGCCGTCTGTGAGCGTCTTTTTTATCGGGCTATTGCAAGATCTGTTAACCGGTGGTCCGCTTGGATTATGGGCGGCGGTCTATCTTGTTACGCAGTATATTGTTTTATCCCAGCGGGCTTATTTTCTTGGGCGTGAACAAAAAGTTGTGTGGCTCGGTTTTGCCATGGCGGCCTTGGGCGCCAGCATGATTTTATGGCTTGTGATGAGTTTGATGGCGGGATTGATGTTGCCGGTGCGCGGACTGCTCTATCAGATGTTTGCAACCGTGATGATCTACCCGTTCTTTGGCACCGCGTTTGGTCAGCTTCACCGCCGCGTGCTGGTGGAGGCGTAAATGGCGCGCGTTAATGCTCATGACCCGGAACGTCAGGAGACCGTGTCGCGCCGGACAGTCTTGTTTGGCGGCGGCGTAGGGCTGTTATTCGCAGGGATTGGCGCTCGGCTCTATCAGCTTCAGATTACGGACTATCAGAAATATCTCAACCTCTCTCAGGAGAACCAGTTTAACCGGCGCATCCTGACACCGTTGCGCGGGAAAATTGTTGACCGCTATGGCGATATGCTTGCCTCGAACCGCAAAAACTTTCGCGTCCTGCTGATACCCGAGCAAGCCCGTGACGTAGATCAGGTGCTGGATCGGATATCCAAGATTGTCCCCGTATCGGACAAAAAACGCGCCCGGATCATGCGTGAAATCCGGCGGCGCGGCGTGTTCACGGCGGTTGAGATTGAAGACAATCTCTCCTGGGATGATTTTTCAAAGATCAATTTTGAATTGCCGTATCTTGGCGGCGTGCTCCCGGATGTGGGTGAAACCCGTGACTATCCTTTTGGGGAAGCGTCCGCCTTTGTTATTGGTTATGTGGGCGCAGTGACTGAGCGCGATTTGGCGGCGCAAGATAGTGATGAGGACCGTATTTTATTGCGCCAGCCAGGCTTCAAGGTTGGGCGCGCCGGGTTGGAGCGCACCTATGAGGCGGAGCTGCGCGGGCAGGCCGGAGAAATGGATGTAAAGGTCAACGCTCATGGGCGGGTGATCGAAGAAATGACGGATCAGGCGACACTGCCCGCCCAAGGAAAAACCCTTTCGCTGACGATTGATGCTGAGCTGCAAGACGTTGCCATGAAAGAACTCGCCGGAGAGAGCGGCGCCGCGGTGGTGATGGATACCGTCACCGGCGACATATTGGTGCTTGCCTCAACGCCGGCCTTCAATCCGAATGATTTCAATGTCGGTATCAATTCTGACCTCTGGAAAGAATTGAATGAAAGTCCGTATAAGCCGCTTTTGAACAAACCTCTTTCAGGAGTTTATCCTCCCGGGTCCACATTCAAGGTCGTCAGCGCCATTGCCGCGCAAGAAGCGGGTGTGCGCCCCAGCCAGACCGCCCATTGCAGGGGCAAGATTTGGTATGGCAACCGCTATTTTCATTGCTGGAAACGCGGCGGTCATGGGACTTTGGATATGAAGGGCGCCATCAAACATTCTTGTGATGTCTATTTCTATGAGATCGCCAAGACGCTTGATGTGGATGTGCTGGCCAAAGTGGCGCGTAAATTTGGGTTAGGCCAAACTTTTGAGATCGGCATACCCGGACAACAGCGCGGGATTATTCCTGATCGCGACTGGAAGCGTGCGCATTTTGCTGGTTCTCCGGAAAACCAGCCATGGTTTCAAGGGGAGACGCTGTCGGTCATCATTGGCCAGGGTTATGTGACGTCAACGCCCTTACAGCTCGCAGTGATGGTGTCGCGCATTGCTTCGGGGCGCGCCGTGCGACCACGCCTGGTGCGTGCGGTTGGCGATGTGGTGTTGCCTGCGCCAGAAGCCCGGCTGATCGATATCAACCATGATTATTTAAGCGTTGTGCGCGCATGAATGCTGTCACAAATGAATATGGGACGGCGGCGCGCTCGCGCCTTGAGGATCCCGCGTGGCAGATGGCAGGGAAAACCGGCACTAGCCAAGTGTATCAGATCACCGCAGAAGATCGGGCGCGCGGGCTGGCCAAGCCCGAGGATCTCCCATGGGAGCGCCGCGATCATGCACTCTTTGTTAGCTACATGCCTTATGAAAATCCGCGTTATGCGTGTTCGGTTGTGATTGAGCACGGCATTGGCGGATCGCGGATTGCGGGACCAAAGGCTCGTGAAATTATGCGCGCGGTGGCGGCTAAAAATCCGGCTGCGCGCCCTGTGGTTGACCCAAAGAGTCTCGCTCAAAGGCGCTCCCAAAACGGACGGACGGGGTAGAGGGATATGGCATCGCTCATTCTTCCCGGACGCCATCGCGGGTTTCGTGAAAAGTTCACCCGGCTACATTGGCCATTGATCGTATTACTGACGATGATTGCCGGCGCTGGCGTCATCACGCTTTATTCTGTGGCGGAAGGAAGCTGGCAGCCTTGGGCAATGCGCCATGCTCTTCGTTATGTCGTCGCGCTCGGTATTCTTATCGCAATAGGGCTGGTTCCGGTGCGCTATTGGATGTCGCTTGCTTATCCGATTTATTTTGTCGCGCTGATTGCGCTGCTTTTGACCCCGTTCATTGGCGAGATCAACATGGGGGCGCGGCGCTGGATCGAATTTGCTGGCGTTCAGTTCCAACCATCAGAGGCCATGAAGATTGGTCTCGTGCTTGGTCTAGCGCGGTATTATCACGGACTGCGCGCTGAACAGGTGTCGCATATCCTCTATCTGATACCGCCTGCGCTGATGATTGGCGCTCCGGTTGGGCTGGTCTTCATTCAACCGGATCTTGGCACATCGCTTTTGCTGGCGGCGACCGGATTGTTGATGGTGTTTGTCGCTGGCCTTAGCTGGCGTCTCGGGATGATTGGTGTTTTTGGCGCCGTAGCGGCAGGCTATGGGGCCTATCGGTTCGAGTTGTTAAAGCCCTATCAGGTGGATCGGATATTGACGTTTCTCGATCCTGAACGTGATCCGTTGGGGCAGGGCTATCACCTTTTGCAATCGAAAATTGCGCTTGGTTCCGGCGGACTTGATGGTAAGGGGTTCATGGAAGGAACCCAAAGCCAGTTAAAGTTTCTGCCGGAAATGCAAACCGATTTTATCTTCACAATCTTTGGTGAGGAATTTGGCTTTGTCGGCGCCATAGTTTTGTTGATGCTTTATTTTGCAGTCATTCTCACTGGGCTTTCAATTGCCATGGCGTCAAAATCGCACTTCTCCCGGATGACCGTCATTGGTGTTGTGGTCACTTTCTCGCTTTATGTCTTGATCAACACCGGCATGGTCATGGGACTGGCGCCGGTTGTGGGCGTCCCGTTGCCGCTGGTCTCTTATGGCGGCACCGTAATGCTCACCATTATGGCGGGATTTGGATTTGTCATGAGCGCCCATATCCATAAAGATCAGGATGCAATCCGCACGTCGGAATTGTTGTGAGAGATAGCTGCCCAAAAAAAGCGGACATTATGATTTCGTTTTCGCTTCGGTCACTCTTAAAATTATATCTGTAAGTGTTGCGTCTCGTTCGGCGTTTGTCATTTGATTGAAACCCATGGGGCGTTCAGCTCGACCGGACACCATGAGATCGGCTAAGCCGTGCACCAAAGCCCATGATGCCATAAGGTCCTTCATGGCTATCGGATCACTATAGGGATCGATTTCCAAAACAGACTGCATATCTGCTACCAATTTATTGAACGCGGAATGTGCAACAACTGCAAACTTATCATTTGTCCGGTCAGGCATTTCGGATGAGAACATCAATCGGAAAAGTGCTGGGTTTTGCACAGCAAAATCGATATAACCCAGACCAGAGGCGACCAGTTGTGATTTTGGGTCCGCTTTTGCTCGGCGCTGACGCTTGTTCTGGGTCTCAATGAAGCGTTCGTAGCCAATCGCCGCAAGCGCGGTCAGCAACCCTCTTGCGTCGGTGAAGTGGTGGGCAGGCGCCCCATGGCTGACGCCAGCGCGCTTGGCTACAGCACGTAAAGAAAACGCTTCAATGCCATTTTCTGATAATTCCGTTTCGGCAGCGTTGAGCAATTCTGACGCAAGATCGCCATGATGGTAG
>JAADIH010000214.1:0-4026 GCA_013151435.1 Alphaproteobacteria bacterium | reverse complement strand
GGTTTTGGAAGTGGCTTTGCTGGCAGTCATATCTATTAATAGCCTCACATCTTGACACTGTCTAGTTGGTGATGCAAATTCAATCCAGACAGTGACTAGATTGATGGAATGGGGCCAGTAAAGTGAAAAAATGGATGATTAGATTTGCTTTCGTCGCGATTGCAGCAGCCTTGCTAACGGGTGCTTTTATAGATCGTGAATTGAGTAAAATGTATGGAGGCCACACTCAGCTCGCCGATATCAGTCTGGCTGGCAACGCTCCTTCATATTTTGCTCTTACCAATGTCAATGTGATGGCGCCTTCGTCAGATAATTTTATCAGTGATCAAACTGTCCTTGTTGATAATGGAATAATACTATCTGTAGGTTCGAATGTTGAATTCGTTGATGATACGTCGACGATCGATGGCAAAGGCATGTTCCTCGTTCCCGGATATACAGATTCACATGTTCATTTGTGGAAAAGCAAAAACGATCTCCTTTTGTATATAGCCAATGGCGTCACTCAAATTCGGGAGATGAATGGAAGTGAAGTCCATTTGCGGTGGAAAGAAGAAATTGAAGAAGGCCGTATTGGCCCGGATATGTTTGTTGTTGCGCCCCAACTCGCAACATTTGGTTTTTTCGAAGGCCTGTTTGTCGGATGGACGCAAAATAAAACAATTGTCCGGACTGAAAGCCAGGTTTCTAGAGCTGTCCAATCGTTTAAAGATGTTGGTTACGATGCCATCAAAGCAAGCAGTTTTCTTGATGAAGATAGTTACACTAATGTCAGCAATGCTGCGGCAGAAAACTCTATCTTACTAGTCGGACATATTCCAATGTCCGTGGGCCTCAATGAATTGTTGGACTCCGGCCAGACAGAGGTTGCACATGTGGAAGAGCTGATGAAAGCTCTCAATAGAGAGTTTGGCGGTTACACAGATCGGAATGCGGACGAGTTTTTAGAATTTGTTCGTAACCGCAGTGGTGACGTGGCGGATAGGCTGATTGAAAATGAAATATCGGTCACATCAACGCTGTGGCTAATCGATAGCTTTTCAAGGCAAAAAGCGGATCTAAGCGGAATTCTCGACAGCGTTGAGCTTCAATACGCAAATCCCGGCATAACCGAAGGAACGATCATTACTTCACGGGGCATGGGTTGGTTGCCTGACGTCAATATTTATCGGTGGCCCGACGATATTGATGCAGAAGGGCAACAAAGAAGCCTTACCTATTGGACAACATATTCCCAAGCACAACATATCGTGTTCGATGCGCTGCTAGAAAAAGGCGTTCCAATCATGGCCGGGACCGACGCCAATACTCCGGTAACCGTTCCCGGGTTCTCCTTGCATGACGAGAAATGATAGTGCTGAATGATGCAGGGATGAGTACATCTCAAATATTAGCATCTGTCACGACTGTTCCGGCAAAATGGATGAAAACGAATATAGGAGAAATCAGTGCTGGCTTCAAAGCGAATCTAGTGTTGTTGAGGAGCAATCCTTTGGAAGATATCCGTGCAACGGACTCAATAGAAATGGTTATCGTGAATGGTCGTGCTCTTTCGAGACACGATCTGGATAAAATTTTGCTGGCTGTTCTGAAGGCGAATGATGACAGCCGCACCGTGCAACTCCAGCATCAGTGATCAAAATCACCAAATCTGCTCGCTTCGAGCATTTGCTACGGCGATAGATCAGTCACTTTAGACAGTACTGTAATCTCAAGCTTTAGGCTTTCGAGAGATGCTCTTCGAAATGGCCTTTCACGTCGATGTAATCCTGCTGCAGCGATTGCAGTGCAGTTTTTGCGGCATCAAGGTCCGCCCGCTTGCAGGCGTTCTCAAATTCCGTCGCAGTGTTCGACAAGCGTAGCGCGCCGATATTGGCAGCTGACCCCTTCACCGCATGGGCCGTTTGCGCAGCGAGATCGAGCGTGTTCTGGCTGACCTGCTCGGTCAGCTGTTCCATGAGGTTGGTGGTGGAGCGCCAGAAGGCGTCCAGAATTTCCCGAGTGCCATCGACACCGGCGGCAGCGACCAGCCCGTCGATTTGCTCGATGTGCAAATGGGCGTTTTCGACTCTTTGTGGCTCGTTCAACTTAAATTCTCCCAGACAAAATGGAGCAGTCCTCAGGCCTTAATACTAACGGTTGCGGCGTTTTGGGCCGAGCAACTCAACAATATTTGCTAATAAACGTAAAAATTTGTCTAAAATACCGTATCGTGGCATGTCGCAAGGTCAAAACGGGGCATTAAGGGAAAATTATCTATGCAAGGCACAGCTGGTGAAGGCGTCAAATGGTCGTCAAATGCAGCATTTACGCTGGCGGCGATCGGTTCAGCCGTTGGTTTGGGCAATTTATGGCGATTTCCCTATGTTGCGGGTGAAAATGGCGGCGGGGCCTTTGTCCTCTTCTATGTGATCTGCGTGGTGCTGATCGGGCTGCCTGTTTTGATCTCTGAACTGTTTATTGGCCGCCGTGGCGGCATGTCGGCCGTGGGCAGCGTGGTGAAGCTCGCCAGGGCCGAAGGGCGCTCACCGCTCTGGTCTATGCAATCCTGGTTCGGGATGACCGGAGCGTTCATTATTCTTACCTTCTATTCGTTGATCGCTGGTTGGGTGATGGCCTATGTAGTGATGATTGGCGGAGGCGTGTTTGCTGCAATTGGCGCCGATGGTCTGGCGGGTCTGAAGGCGGGGGCTTTTGCTTCAAGTTCAGATGCCGAGGTCAGCGCGAAACTTGGCGAACTTCTGAGCGACCCTAACCGCATGATTTTTTACCATGGGATGTTCGCAATATTAACGGTGGCCATTGTTGCGCGCGGTGTGAAAGGCGGGATCGAGACGGCTGTAACATTCCTGATGCCAGCCTTTTTTATCTTGCTTCTAGTGTTGTTGGCTTTCGCTTTGGCGACAGGGGACAGTAAACAGGGGATCGATTTTCTTCTTGGTGTTCGCATCGGTGACACCAACCTTGCGGACGGCACAGTCCGGCATGGTCTATTACATGGCCTTAAGGACGGCTCCGTAATTTCTGCGGCGCTGGGGCAAGCATTTTTCTCGATTGGGTTGGGGTCCGCCTTAATGGCGACCTATGGCGCTTATATGCGTTCGGAACAGAACCTCCCGAATGCGGCGCGCATCATCGCTATTGCCGATACCGGCGTCGGGATTGTTGCGGGGCTCGCCATCTTCCCGATCGTCTTCGCCATGGGGCTTGCTCCAGGTGGCGGCCCAACATTGATGTTCCAAACCTTGCCGCTGGCGTTTCACGGCATGCCGTTTGGTGGGTTGTTTGGCATGATGTTCTTTTTGCTCGCCTTTTTTGCGGCGATCACCTCGTCCATTGCGTTACTTGAGACCTCGACCAAATGGCTGGACGAGCAGACCAAGTCTGATAAGCGTTTAATCTCTGCGAGCATTTTGGGCGTCGCCTTCTTCGCTATTGGCGTTCTCAACGCCTACAGTCAGGTGCCCCAGGCTGGCGCTAATGGAGAAGATCAATTAAACTTCTGGAATACCTGGTTGCCGTTTGGCGACATGCAGCTGTTCAAGGGCATGGTGCTGATGGATTTCCTCAGCGCCACGACGGATTTAATCTTGCCGATTGCGGGCTTAATAACAGCGTTGTTTGCAGGCTGGGTTGTCTCATCATCAACAGCGCGCGAGGCCATTGGCTTTAAATCCGAGAAATGGTTCCTGCGCTGGCGCTTCCTGATCCGTTGGGTCTGCCCCATCGGCATCTTTATCGTCATCTTTTATGCGACGATTTGGATTCCGTTTTTGTTGCCAATGCTCACAAATCTTAGCAGCTAGCAACTTATTGGTCGCGCGCACCAGCGCATCAATGATGCCGGGCTCGCTTGCTGCATGTCCGGCATCTGTAATGATATTGATCCGAGCCGAGTTTTAGACGGCTCGGATTCAAACAGGACGTGACAGGATAAAAGTCTTTGAGTGTCTATAAGGCTTTGACGTCCATTACTTGTTCTGTCTTACCGCTCTGATCGTCTTGGGTCTTTGGTAATGAGAAAAA
>JAADIH010000226.1 GCA_013151435.1 Alphaproteobacteria bacterium | reverse complement strand
ACCCGGAATATCGAACGCTGCCGATGGTTTGGTATGTGCCGCCTTTGTCACCAATTCAGTCCATGGCGGAAGCTGGCGCCTTTGGCGAAAAGGGTTCGATGCCCAATGTCCGGAATTTACGCATTCCGCTCAAATATCTCGCTAACCTTTTGACTGCGGGCGACGAAGAACCGGTTGCTCTGGCGCTCGAAAAACTGATCGCCATGCGCGCTTATATGCGCTCGAAATCATTCGAAGGCGCTGAAGATGCATCACTACCCGGCAAAGTTGGCATGACGCCAGAGCAAGTGGATGAGATGTATCACCTGATGGCGATTGCCAATTATGAAGATCGTTTTGTCATTCCCACGACACAGCGAGAATATGCTGAGAACACATTTGATCTTAGAGGTGAATGTGGCTTCAGCTTTGGCGAAGGTTGTGGTGAACCGCGCCAATCGGTGGAATGGACCGGGCTCTTCGCCAAAAACCCTGCAAAAGAAAAAGCATAGAGAGCGAGCATCATGACAAATACATACAAAGCCCTCAGCGCGCTTCTTTCCTATCCATCTGCAGAGTTAATACTTGCGGTGGATGACATCCAGAAGATCATTCTTGACGAGGCATTGGCGCCGGACTGGGCCTTGCAGCATTTGCAACCATTGATCGACAGCTTCAACACTCTCGATATATACGAGCTTCAGGAGCGTTATGTATTCCTGTTCGACCGTACACGGTCTTTGTCTTTGCATTTGTTTGAGCATGTTCATGGCGAGTCGCGTGATCGTGGTCAGGCCATGGTGGATCTAACGACCCTCTATGGTAAAGGCGGCCTTGATGTTGACGCTCGTGAGCTGCCAGACTTTCTGCCGCTGTTTCTTGAATATCTTTCAACGCGCTCAGCTAGCGAGGCGAGAGCGTTGCTGCGCGAGCCTTTAAGCGTCATTGCAGCGCTCAAAGAACGCCTGGTGAAACGCAAAACCCCATATGCTGCGGTGTTTCGTATTTTAGAAGCGATGGCGGGGCGTGAACCGGTCAAGTCTGAACTCGATGATTTACGAAAGCTGCCTGACGACGATCCAAATGATCTCGAAGCGCTCGACGCCGCTTGGGCGGAAGAACCGGTGACCTTTGGTCCGGGCGAAGACGGCTGCCCGAAAATTGACCAAATGCTGGAACGGATGGGTGTGAATAGCGCCAAAACCCACAATGCGGCCCCGGCTGGAGAGCAATCATGACAGACTATCTCAATCAATTTCTGTTTGGTATTTATCCCTATATCGCCCTTTCGGTGCTCTTTATCGGGTCAATCCTGCGCTTCGAGCATGGACAATATTCGTGGCGTTCCGGATCAAGTCAGCTGTTGCGCCGCAAACAACTGATGGTCGGCAGCGTTCTCTTCCATGTGGGAATTTTGATTATTTTCTTTGGCCATCTTGTAGGCCTTCTCACACCGATCTGGGTGTTTGATATGTTGGGGATCGCCCATGGGGCCAAACAAGTGCTCGCCATTGTCGCGGGTGGGGTGGCTGGCGTGATGTGTTTTATTGGCATGATTTTGCTGATCCATCGGCGCCTTTTCGATGCCCGCGTTAGGGCAACCTCCAGCTTTGGCGATACGGCAATTTTGCTGCTCATATTTGCGCAGCTTTGCCTCGGCCTATCGACGATTTTCATTTCCATGAATCACCTGGACGGTCATGAGATGGTGAAATTTATGGAATGGGCGCAACGGATATTTACATTCCGTGGCGGCGCTGCATCGTTAGTGGCTGATGTCCATCCGATCTTTAAAGCGCATCTCGTCCTTGGCCTGACGATCTTCCTGGTATTCCCGTTCACACGGCTCGTGCATATGCTGAGCGCCCCCATCTGGTATCTCGGGCGACGCGGGTACCAGATCGTCAGGACACGCCGGTCGAAACCACACATTGCGAGTTAAAATATAGTGCGATGGTCAGCACTTACAGCACATGGCCATCAAGCCAGAGGAGAGTACGATATGTTTAAAGGATCTTTATTTTCTAAGCACGTTGGGCGTAGCTTTTACATGGCGGGCGCAGCAGGTATAGCGCTTTCTGGTGGACAGGCGCTTGCGGCGGGAAAAACACATACGTGCACTGCTTCTTGTGAATATCGTTCTGTCGAAGTCGTAGAGCCGGGTGAGAATGGGCGCGCCTGTGAGGTGAAATACCGCAATAGTGAAACTGGACCAGAACAAGTACTTTGGTATGCAAATAGCGCTACTGAGTATTGCCAGACGAAGGCGGACGATCTGATTGCGCGCCTAGTGGCCAGTGGTTTCGATTGTGTTGAAGGTGAATCCGTTTCACAAGCATCGGCTTCTATAGATAGTCAACACCAAGGTGGGCTTCAAACAGCTCAAGCATCTGTGGTTGCTGAGCAATCTGATTCTCCGACAACGGAGATAGGCATGACACAGGTGTCAGCATCAGGACCAAGCACAGTCGCCGCAGCGCCTTCGGCAGCTTCGGTAGATATTCCTGTACCCAAGAGCAATGACGGCCCAATCATCGACGCCATCAAGAATGGAAAGCCAATCATAGATGTACGCTATCGTTTTGAAACCAAGAGCCAGGCTGGCTTTGCTGAGGATGCTTATGCAAACACCATAAGAACCCGGCTTGGC
The DNA here is from genome assembly GCA_013151435.1 of Alphaproteobacteria bacterium. Classification (GTDB taxonomy): domain Bacteria; phylum Pseudomonadota; class Alphaproteobacteria; order Caulobacterales; family Parvularculaceae; genus Hyphococcus. The sequence goes on along the minus strand of JAADIH010000226.1, from coordinate 7,345 downwards.
TTTGAAAGCGGTGAGGTCTTTGACTTCAAAGTTCTGGTTGAGTTTGAAAATGTTACGTCTTTTGGTGGAGATGATTTTAACTCAACCACCAATGGCATGACCATGTTCCCGGTGATCCCCGACCCTGATGCGACAGAGATCAACCGGGCGCAAATCACCTATACTGGTATTGACAAAACGGCGGTTACGTTTGGGCGTCAGCGCTTTAATCTCAACAATCAGCGCTTTGTCGGTGCGGTCGACTTTCGTCAAAATCAACAGACATTTGACGCTATACGCCTTTCCACCAAGCTGATCGACCGTGTAACGTTCGATTATCTTTATATTGATCGTGTGCACCGTATCTTTGGCGATAATAATCCAGCCGGTGAGTTCGATAGCAATAGCCACATTATCTCTGCGGTTGTTGATGGCGGTGAGCTTGGCAAAGTAAAAGCTTATGGCGTTATTCTGGACCTTACTACGGCGGCAGGGCTTTCTTCGCAAAGTTGGGGCGGGCGCTACGAAAATGCAATCGTTCTTGATAAAGATGTTGGCATAAAACTTGGTGTTGTTGCGGAATATGCAACGCAATCGGATTACGCCGCAAACCCAGTGAGCTTCCGAGAGGAATATATCCATGGAGAAGCTTCACTGAGCGTGGCGCCATTCACCGGTAAGATTGGTTACGAAAAGCTTGGGGGTGATGGAACCTCATCTTTCAAAACCCCACTTGCGACTTTGCACAAGTTCCAGGGTTTTGCTGATGTTTTCCTCGTAACTCCTGCCTCCGGCCTTGAGGATATCTACGGCACAATTTCTTACAGCTGGAAAGACGCGCCATTTGGAACCAGCGTTAATTTGTTCGCGACCTATCATGACTTTCAGTCTGACGTAGGGTCCCTCGATCTTGGTGAGGAATTTGATGCTGGCATTGCTGTCAAATTCCACAAGCATTGGACGGTAAATGTCAAAGGTGCGGTCTATAATGGCGGCGCTTTCGGGCCTGCTGACAGGTCTCTGGTCTGGGCGTCATTGCGCTTTCAATATTGATAAAAGGACCATGGTATCATGGCGGCAACATCAGGCAGTAATGATCCGCCAATCGGTGAGAGCGACACGACTGGTGAAAAAAGCAGCGCCTGGCGGATACAGCCAATTCCGCCAGGCCTGATCAACAAGCCGATTGACTATATTTTTGCAGAACATAACCGGCAGCGTGATTCTACGATAATCCTGTTGATGATTGCTGCTGGTGAATTTGATAAAGAGGGCGTGACAAAGCTAATCGAATTCTTCGAGGTCGACTTTGCGCTTCACATTGGTGATGAGGAAGTGGCTTTATTTCCTCTGCTGCGTCAGCACTGCCTTCCGGAAGATAAGATAGACCGTATTCTCCTGCGGCTGCAGGATGAGCACCGCAAAGATGAAGCTAATGTTGAAGATATCATTGACGCTTTGAAGAGGTGTTTGGCGGGAGAGCCAATAACATCGAGTACAAGTCTTCAACTTCGGTTGTTCGCTGACCATATTCATAGCCATCTTGCCCTCGAGAACGGCGTAGTGCTTCCTATCGCACGCGTACGCCTCAGAGGCGAGGAACTAAAAGTTCTCACGGATATGTTGAAGCAACGCCGCAGCAATTGAGGCGATGTTCTTGACGGTTGATCGAAGTAGCATATGTTTTGGTACAACATTTGTACACAGAGCAAAAATCACATTTAAGAGAGTGGCGGACAGGAAGGGATTCGAACCCTCGAAGGGAGATAAAGCCCTTACTCCCTTAGCAGGGGAGCGCCTTCAACCACTCGGCCACCTGTCCGTCGCCGGTAATGCCCGGAAATTCTCTCTATTGCAAGATGCTGGCGTGGATTTTGTCATGGGCCGTGAAAGAGGCCTGTCAGGGGCGACAACTAGTTGGCGTTCGCGCGAGCGACCCGACTGCTAGCCATTACTGAAAACCCAGTCAGAGGTTTTTAAGTTTCGTGGGGCGGCGCCCGGCGCTAATCCATTCACTCATCGCGCGCGCTGGCATCTGTATTTGTTGGAGCGTTGTTTTCAAGGGCTATCCCTGTCGGTGTCGGCTTATAGAGATCAGCGATTGACTGCTCGATGGAGATCGGCTCAGGCTTATCGGCGCGTGATCTGGGGGCGTCAAACGGTTCTGCAAACGATATGGGTTGGGAGGCAGGGCGCTCAATGGCGGGTGCTGGAGCACTATCGGTTATCGGCGATATTTTTGGCGTCACAATGCTGTGCTCATCCGTTTTCTCAATAATTGGGGGAATTTCCAGATTAATTTTGGCGCCAATCTTGATCACTGTTGGTGTCACGGAAGGCTCGGTTGTAACTTTGGTGGGGTCTGGCGAATTATCTGTTTTTACTTTCACCCGCTTGGGTTTCTTCCTGTGGGAGGAGCCAAACTTATTTTGCACTCTGCGGGGTTGCTTTAAGGGTTGAACAACCGGTGAAGCATTGGGCCCCCCTATGGCAACCCCTTCCTCGGAGAGTGTGTCGCTGGTCGGCTCAGCATTTATAGTAGAAAATGCAGCTTTAAATATACCAGCCCGCTGTAAAGTAGCAGGGGGCAGCGGCGATAATTGCGTGTCGTTATGCTTGCGCGATAATGCTATCAACAGATGGGAAGGAATGGCAGCATTCTGTGCAACACGATTGCGCACGCCGCCACGCTCAAGATCTGCGGAAAGTCGGCCGGGGATAGGAGCGTTATTCAAAAGACCACGATAGACTTGGGTGTTTTCTAATACCCGCTGAACATAGTTGCGCGTTTCGCTGAAGGGAATGAGTTCCACCCAATCGACCGGGTCGACGCCATCAAGACGTGGATCCCCATATTCGGCAATCCATCGGTTAGATCTTCCGGCGCCAGCATTATATCCGGCAAAAGTAAGGATCAATGAGCCGTCAAATCGTTTGATCAGATGCGAAAGATGTGCGGAGCCAAGGGTCATATTATAGACCGGATCATCGAGCAGCGCTGAACGGAGATAAGGCAGCCCTTCTTTGCGGGCAGTGATCTGCGCAGTAGACGGTAGAAGTTGCATCACGCCGCGTGCGCCGGCATGTGAATAGGCGCGAGGATTAAATTCACTTTCCTGGCGGGATAGGCCAAGAATAATCTCCGGGGCGATAAATCGCGTTGCTTCTTCCGGAACAAATACAAGCGGGTAGGAGACCTCAGGGGCGAACGCATTTCGCCGGACGGCGACTTTTCCTGCGCGCACGGTGAGATGTGGGGCGCCTTCGCCATTGGCGAGGGACGCCAGTTCAAGATATTCACCCGGGCGCTCGAGCTCATCATCCACATGGTAGGAAAACACCATGAATTCATATCCGAGATCGAGATCGGAAAGCATGCGAAGCGCGGTAACCGTAGGGCGAGAACTGAACCTAACCCTGTCTTCAAGTGTAGAGCGTGTGGGGGCCTGGAATTTCTGCTGTAGGGCGGCGCCGCCAAGTTTTTCTGCAGCAAGCTGCCCGTAGTAAGAATAATAATGCTTGGCAGCTCTTTTGTAATAGATGGTCGCCAGGGCGTTATCATTGTTTACAGCGGCGGTGCGTCCGAGCCAGTAAAATGCGCGGGACTGGGAAATTGGCGTTTCCACAATAGAGGCGAGGGCGAGGAAATGGGTTTCTGCGCGCATTGGCCTGTTCAAAAAGCGTAAAGCGATCCACCCAGCGTTAAATTCCGCATCTGCAAAATCACCACCGGGTTTAAGCCCATGGTTAGAAGCAGCCGTGTAGGCATCGGCAAAGCGGCCATCCTTCAATGCGCTGCGCATCAGTAATTGGCGCTCATACCACCAGCGGCGGGAGTTGCGGAGCGCTTGCGGCGTTTTTGGTGATTTGCTGGCGAGGGAGATCGCTTTTTTCTGGTTACCGGAACGCCGGTAATATCGAACTGCAGCCAGAAGTACGCCAGAATCCAACTGATCATCTTTGGAAAGATTATTATAGAGGGCTGGCGCCACGGCCGCCCCAAGGAGCAGCGCAGCGCGAGCTTGAGCTTTTTTGCGCTCATGGGCGCTGAGATGTGAGAACACCCGTCGGGCATTTGTTACTTGTCGTCCCCATAACAGGCGATCGACGCGTGCGGCATGATCCTCTTTGGTCAAGCGCTTTCCAAAGGAAGAAAGGACTGCGCGCTCTTTGGAGGTAGTGAAATTATTGTTCACCCATGCATCGCGTAGATGGATATTACCGGCTTCTTCATCGCCATTGGCGAATAACGCGCGGGCAAGTTGGACTTTACCGTTTCCGGTTACAGGATCCCGGCTCTCGAAAAAGGCGAGCACGGCGCCCGTCGGCGCATTCGAGGGGATGCGGCCTTCGACAAAGGCCTGGATGCGGGTGATCGCTGGCCAATCGCCATGCCGGTCTAGGAAGGCATCAGCACTGATGAAATTTACCTTCGGATCTTCGGCCATGAAATATAGCCAGTCACCAAGGCTCCTCGCGATCGGATCAGAGAGTCGGCCGCCCTTCATGCGCGCGTCGCTGAAGCGCTTTTTCTTCAGGGCGTCAGCAATATCTTCGAGAACATCGTGATCGCTTTGAGAAAGATAGATGGGGCCTGGCGCTGCGGGTTTTAACCGAGGCGTCACAAACCCAAATGCAGATGTCGCAGCTAAAGCTGCAATCATCCCTGCTAAAATCCCCGCTATCAAACGCCGCTGCGTTGATCCCATCATGCGTATACTCCTGCGCAACTCTAACAGCTTGATCATAGTTTAGCCCAAGATGGCGCATATCTAAACAGGCGATACCTTGCTGATGTGCTGCGCTGAGGGGGCTATCGATCGGTTACATTTAAGAAAATAAGTCTATGAAACATCTTAAAGGGTCAATAACTGCCCTCATCACGCCGTTTAAAGACGGCCAAATCGATGATTCCGCCTTTCAGACGTTGGTGGAACGCCAGATTGATTCTGGCGTCCATGGCTTGGTTCCAGTGGGGACGACTGGAGAATCAGCGACTTTGAACGACGAGGAGCATGAGCGGGTCATCCGGCTTTGTGTTGAGGCGGCTGGCGGCCGGGTCCCAGTGGTGGCGGGCGCAGGCTCGAACAATACAGCCTATGGGATTGCCATGGGGCAGCGGGCTCAGAAAATCGGCGCCGACGCCATTTTGGCTGTGACGGGTTATTACAATCGTCCTAATCAGGCCGGACTGATCGCGCATTTTACGGCGCTCCATGATGCGACTGAGTTGCCGATCATAATCTACAATATCCCCGCGCGTACTGTGGTCGGGCTGTCGGTGGACACGTTGGCGGAGCTTTCTCGGCTGCCGCGGGTCGTGGGCGTCAAGGATGCGACCGGCGATCTGGCGCGTGTGGCGTTGCAACGGCATCATTGCGTCGAGGGCTTTATTCAGCTTTCAGGAGAAGACATGACGGCTGTTGGCTTTAACGCCATGGGTGGGCGCGGCTGTATTTCAGTCGTGTCGAATGTCACGCCAGCGCTTTGCGCCGAGATGCAGAATGCGACGCTAGAAGAAGACTTTGTTACGGCGCGACAAAATCAGGACCGCCTGGCGCCGCTCATCGATGCGTTGTTCTCTGATGCTTCACCAGCGCCAACGAAATACGCACTGGCCCTCATGGGGCTGTGTACGGAGGAAGTGCGTCTTCCCCTTGTAGAGGCGAGCGATACGGCAAAAACGAAAGTTTGCGCCGCCCTGGAAGAGCTTGGTCTTTTGAACTGATGGCGCCGAAAAAAGACGATAAAAAAAAGGTGGTCGCTGAAAACCGCCGGGCGCGCTTTGATTTTTATATCGAAGATTCGGTTGAGGCCGGAATCATGCTGACCGGGACTGAGGTGAAAGCCCTGCGCGAAGGGAAGGCAAATATCGCCGAAAGCTATGCGTCCCCGGAAGATGGCGGTATTTGGCTCATCAACGCCAATATTCCGGAATATTCGGCGGGTAATCGGCAAAATCATGAGCCCAAGCGCAAACGAAAATTGTTGCTGCACAAAAAAGAAATGGTCAGGCTGGCGCAAGCTGTTGAACGCAAAGGTCACACACTGATCCCATTGCGGCTGTATTTTAATGAGCGCGGCATCGCCAAGCTTGAGCTCGGTCTTGGCAAGGGTAAAAAGACCCATGACAAGCGCGATACAGTAAAAGATCGTGACTGGTCGCGGCAGAAGCAAAGATTATTGCGCGATAGAGGATAGTGATTATGAGCAACATGGAAGACCATCCTGAGAGCCTGGCCCAAGAATCTCAGAACCGTCTTACGGCGTTGACCATCAGACGTTCACTAGACGGGACTTCATCTGTTTCCGGCTCTCATACAAATATGAATGAGTGTCAGAACCGCACGTTTTCAGGCTAAGGAACGTCTGTCTTTCGCGAGTTTTTGCCTTTGCTGAGTTATGAGCCAGACACTCAGGTCAATATTCACCCGCCTACGGTTTTCTTTTCTGCGTTGCTGATTGGTTTTATCATTCGGGCATTTGCTGGAGGATGGTTACCACTTCCGCGCCTGTTCGCTGAAGGTGTGGGCGGACTGATGATGATTGCCGCGTTGGGGATGGTGATTACGTCGATATCAGCATTTGCGGAAGCCGGGGAAACATTGCTCCCTGCGACGTCATCTCAACAACTTTTTACCAATGGCGTATATCGCCGCTCGCGAAACCCGATCTATTTGGCGATGGTGTTATTCGGTGTTGGCTTTGGCGTTGCAACACTCAATCTCTGGATCATCTTGCTGTCTATCTTGGCCGGAGTGATATTTAATTTTCTGGTTATTCCGCAAGAAGAACAGTATCTCGCTCGACGTTTTGGCGCCGATTATGATGACTATCGCCGTGAGGTCCGGCGTTGGTTGTAGTGTTCCCTATTCGCTTTCATATTTAGGCACGAAGGCGAGGACGGTCTGAAAACCCGCCGCAGCGCCTGCTCCCCCAGACACACATAAGAGCAATACGCTCACCATATTGGGGGCGATCCCGCTAATGCTCTGGCCGATGATCAACAACACAACCAAGATGATGGTTGCGCGCGCATAAAACCGAATGAGGCTGGAAAACGGATCGCCTTGACCGGAAAAATGCGCTGCGAAACGTGGGCGGGCGAGCCATACATAACCCCAGCATCCAAAGCCTGCAGCGACAACCGCACCGATCAATGTGCCGCCGTGAAACAGATCGGTGAGGGCTGTGCGGGCGCCGGCAAAACTCATCACTGCGACCGCGGCGCCAATGACGCCGAAAACAGCGGATATCAATAAGGTCAGCAAAGGTTTCATTTCTTTGGAGTCGTGAAACGCAGTGCGCTCGTCCTTTGTTGGCAGACCCCAGTTTCGCGTCATGGCTTTTAACTCCGCGGCTGCGC
>JAADIH010000188.1 GCA_013151435.1 Alphaproteobacteria bacterium | reverse complement strand
CGATCATCAACAGCATTGCCGCCACACCGAGCGCCATCAAAAGCGGGGTTGCTACGGCGCGTAAAATATAACGATCGACAAGTTTCATGAACAATGCAGCCCAGCGGGCATTTTGAATTGGGTCGGCAGATTGATGCGCGGCGCCGATCAGGGATCTCTAGCGAATTCCGGGCCAATTCGGAAGGCGGTGGGCGAAATTCATGGTTTTTTCTGTTGGTTTGGCTGGTAGTTGTCGATTGCCTCGTAATAGTTACCCACGAGCTGCCCGAGAATCGTGTTCCACGAGTAATCTAGGCTGCGCTCCCTTGCTCTCTCGCCGAGACGGCGGCGCAAAGTCTCATCCCCCGCAAGGCGCTCGAGGGCGCTGGCAAAACCAGCGCTCGTGGGCTCTGCCAGGAGGCCCGTCATCTCATGTTCTACCAGTGACAAGCTGCCCGCCGCTTTGGCGCATAAGGCCGGCGTTCCAGACGCCATGGCTTCGAGGGTGACATTGCCAAAGGTCTCAGTGATGCTCGGGTTAAAAAACACATCAGCACTGGCATAGGCGCGCGCCAGATCCTCGCCCTGCTGATAGCCGGTGAAATGTCCGGCGGGGAGTTTTTCGGCAAACCGCGCCCGTTCTGGTCCCTCGCCAACCACCAAGGCTTTCACACCTTTGGCGCGCCCAATCGCTTCCACAAAAACATCAATACCTTTTTCCAGTACGATACGGCCCACAAAAGCGATGACAACATCTTTGTCCTCAAAGCCGATGGAACGCCGCCATTCCAGGTCACGCTTGCCGGGATTGAACATCACGCTGTCGACCCCACGGGTCCAAAGGCGAATATCATGACCAATGCCGTCGGCGCGAAGTTCGTCGGCCATAGATTGTGATGGCGGATAGACATGCTCACAGCGTTGATAAAAATGGCGCATATAGTTGGTGAGATATTTTTCCAGCCAGCTGGCTCCGTAATAACGCGGATAGGTATCAAAGCGCGTATGAAATGACGCGACAGCCGGGATTTGGTTTTTGCGTGCATAACGCAGCGCCGTGTAGCCAAGCAGGTCTGGCGCCGACAGATGAATGAGATCCGGCTTAAAGCTTTTGAGGCGAGCCTTAATATTGCTGGACACTCCAAAAGAAAATCGGTATTCGCTCCGGCCCGGTAGCGCAATTGACGGCGCAGATATCAATGTGCCGTTATGCTCGAAGGCGGGTTCTTTTGATGTTGGCGCAAATACCAGAACCTCGTGGCCCTGTTTCTCAAGATAGGCCACCAGCATGTTGAGTGCGCGCACTGGCCCATCCATCACATAATTATAATTGCCGGAAAAAAGCGCAATGCGGAGTTTGCGTGTGGGTGCGGTCGGTTCTTCGGTGGCGTTTAGAGGGGTCATAATATTGCTGGTCGGTCGCGTGATTGGTTATGGTTGTTGAGTGAATGCGCGGAAGGGAGCGCTATAAAAAAGGTCGCTAGTCTTTTTCCAGTCGTCCTTCAACCCAATCCCAAAAAAGGGCGGATATATCGGCGCCGCCAAAACGGCGCACTTCCTGGACACCCGTAGGAGAGGTCACATTGATCTCTGTGAGGTAGTCCCCGATCACATCAATGCCAACAAAGATCAGGCCCCGCTCAGACAGAGCCGGACCGATCCGGTCACAGATTTCTTGGTCACGCTCGCTCATCTCAATGGCTTCAGCGCGCCCCCCCACATGCATATTCGACCGGGTCTCCCCTTTGGCGGGGACGCGATTGATTGCCCCCACAGCCTCGCCGTCAAGAAGGATGATACGCTTGTCGCCCTTAGTGACCGCGGGGATGAATTTTTGCACGACCCAGGGTTCCGGATAGGACAGCTCGAACATCTCAACGATCGTATTGTAATTGCCGTCATCGGGTTTGATGCGAAAGACGCCAGCGCCGCCATTTCCGTAGAGTGGCTTTAGGATGATCTCTTTACCTCGCGAAACTCACGGACGGCGTGCGGGTCGCTGGTGATCAAGGTCGGCGGTGTAAGATCTTCAAATTCAGTAACAAAGAGTTTTTCCGGCGCGTCGCGAATGGCGCGAGGATCATTCAGTACAAGGACATATGGTTGCAGGCGCTCTAAAATTTGTGACGCTGTGATATAGGCCATATCAAATGGCGGGTCTTGGCGAATGAGGACAACATCCATTTCGCGCAAATCCAGAATTGAAAGTTCCGAAAGGCTGGCGTGATCGTCTTGGGTGCGCGCGATAGTTTCTATTTTTTGAGCGCGTGCGCGGACATTGCCAGAATATAGCTGTAGGGTCGAAGCCTCATAAACCCATATTTCATGGCCCCGATCAAACGCCTCCAACGCCATGTCGAAGGTCGTGTCCGCGTTTACATCAACCACCGAGATAGGGTCCATCTGTATGGCAATTTTTAGCATGAGGGGTTAGTTCCTTGTGATGGGTAGTTGTCCATTGCCTAATGGGCGGACGGTTACGTACTGCAGTATTTTTTTAACACCGCTTATAGAGCGTGCGATTTCAAGTGTTTTGTCCAGTTCGGCCTGGCTTCGCGTCGATCCTACCTATAAGGTGGATGGCGGCATTTGATACAGCAATTTTATAATTTCCGCTTCTGATATCGCCATGGGCAATCAGTCTTGCGTGAAGGGTTTGATCAATACGGGTGTCATCTAACCCCTGGCCAAAGGTTGTTCGCTCGCCAACCACGATAGCATCGATGATCTGCTTGACGCCGCCGACCTTGCCAGCGCTTGCGATCAGCCGGTCGCGTCCTTCTTGCGTGCGCATCGTCCCGGTCAGTAACAAGCGGCCCTCAAATACGGTTAGATCAATGTCTGAATAGTCATGGGAAGCATCGGTAAAGAGTACACCCTTGATCGATGCATTTGTGGTGATGTCAGAGATGGTGTCATCGAGGCCTCGGCTGGAGGCGCAGGCGTTAAGGAATAGCGCTGCGGCGGCAAGACAGGCCAATTGAAGTGGTTTAGCCAAACAAAACATTTTTGGCGCCATGGTCTTTAACTCCTCAACATCCATCTTCGGGACAAGATCGTCTTTGAATTGGCTCATCACTTAATCGCGCCACGCATCGGTAACATGGCGTAACCGCCAACCAGCAACGGCGATGATATCGTAGCGCATATCACATTGTGCAAGATGCGGATGGCGCGCCAGATAAGCTGCTGCAGCGGCGCTGATGCGGCGGCTATTGTGAGTGCTGACAGCAAAAAGCGCCGCGTCGATGGTTTTACGGGCTTTGACTTCAACAAAAATGAGGAGGTGTCTGCGCTTGGCTACAAGGTCGATCTCTCCAACAGGCGCTTTGTAACGCTGCGCCATGATGGAGAATCCCTTCAGGCGCAAAAACCATGCGGCGAGATGCTCAGCCCGCCTCCCTACGACCTCAGCGCGTTTGCGAGCGGCGGCTTCACGGATCACGTCTTGCCTTTCAGGGTGAGCGCCCGCCCATAGGCAGTTTTGCGCGCTACGCCCAATGTCTTTGCAGCCTCTGTCGCGGCCTCTTTGAGGCTCATTTCGTTCAAGGCATTTCGTAAAAAGACATCGAGATCCTCATCTGTGGGCGTGGTTTTAGCAGGTGGAAAGACAAGAACAGCAATCTCACCTTTGGCCGGCTTATCGCTGTAATGCGCGGATAACTCTTTCAGGCTCCCTTCGCGGATCTCTTCGTGGAGTTTTGTGAGCTCGCGGGTGACGACTGCGTTTCGATCGCCAAATGCCTCCGCCATGGTCTCTAAGCTGGCGGCAAGGCGTGGGGATGATTCATAAAAAATCAGCGTTGCGTCGATCGCAGCAAAGGACTGCAAAAAACTCTGCCGCGCCGCTGATTTTGAGGGCGGAAACCCGGCAAAGAAAAACCGGTCGGTTGGGGCTCCCGCTGCCGAAAGGGCTGCAATAGCAGCTGTTGGCCCAGGTAGGGGGAAAACCTTGATCCCAGCGTCGCGGGCCTCACGCACCAGTTTATAGCCTGGATCAGAAATCAGCGGCGTCCCGGCATCGGACACCAGACAGATCGCCGCCCCATCTTGCAACTTTTTAATAATGCCCGGGCGGACCCGCTCCCCATTATGGTCGTGATAGGGACTGCGCGGCGTTTCAATACCGTAGGCCGTGCATAGTCTGGCAGTGTGGCGCGTATCCTCGCACAAGATCAGGTCAGCGGATTTCAACGCCACCACAGCGCGGTAGGTGATATCCGCGAGATTGCCGATCGGGGTCGCCGTCACATAAAGGCCGGGTTCCAATGTTATTGTCGTATCAACCATTGTTGTAGACGATTGGCGTCCTGCACGGGTCCCGTCAATCGCTGCTTTATGCTGGATGAAGAAATAGACATGAAAACGGCTTATTTACTGGCGCGGCGGCGGCGGGTAGTCTCCCGGCGAAAGTTGAGCATTTCCAAGCGAAGCGGGTACTGGTTTGCGTGAAGGAAATGCGATCATACAATAAAGAGAGCAGTTCCGTGATTTAAATATACTTGGAACGACTCTAGGTGAAACGAAAAGGGGATCGGTGGATGCGTATCGAGCTCGGCATGGCTGTCAAAATAACTGTAGTTGCTACTTTTGCTGTCTGGACAGTTGCCTGTTCATCTTCGGCGCCGGTGCGTTCGGGCCCGTCTGTAGTGACGCTGCCAGAACGACCGGTCACTGATGTTGAGGAAACGACGCCGCCAGATCAGCGCCTCGAAACTGAAGCCGGGCGCTATTCGCGCCGTGGCTTTGTTCGCCCACGGCACATGGAAGGCGTTGAGCCGGTGCGGGTCGGCTTGTTGCTTCCCTTCACGGCTTCTAATGCTGCTGCGCAGAAAATAGCCTCTTCAATGTTTGATGCTGCGCAGCTTGCAGCATTCGAGGCTGGCGATGAAAATTTTCTCCTCATTCCAAAAGATACCAGAGGAACGCCGGAAGGCGCTGCTGCTGCGGCACGCTCGGCATTGGCGGATGGCGCCGAGATTATTCTTGGGCCGTTATTTTCTGAATCGGTAGAGGCTGCGGCACGAGTGACGCGCGCCGCCTCGACGCCAATGATTGCGTTTTCATCGGATCTGCGGGCTGGCGGTGATGGTGTGTTCCTCTTAAGTTTTCCACCTGAGCTGGAAATTGAGCGCGTAACAGAATATGCGGTTAATCATGAGCTGACCCGCTTTGGCATACTAGCGCCGATGACAACTTATGGCGACCGTGTTTCCAGTGCGTTTGCCCAAGAGGTGTTTATTCGCGGCGGGGTTATTGTCCACGAAGAACGCTACCAGCAAGAGCCTGACCTAATGCTCGCGCCTGCGCAACGCCTGGCAAAATATTCTATGGAAATCGTACCGGTAGAGCTGCGTCATGACTTTGACGCCAATGCGCCCCGCCCTCAAAATGTGGAGGCGGGTTATACGCAAGGCTATCAGGCTGTATTGATGCCAGAACAGGGAACGCTGCTCCGCGCGTTAGCGCCACTTCTGCCATACTATGATGTAGATATTACACGGGTGAAATTGCTGGGGATTTCAGCCTGGAACAATCCGCGCCTAACCCGTGAGCCTGCATTGCGGGGCGGATGGTTTGCGGCGCCCGATCCGACAATTACCAAGAACTTTGAAAATCGTTTTGCCGGCGCCTTTGGCGCCGCGCCGCCGCGCTTGGCGTCCCTTGCCTATGATGCGACGCTTTTATCGGCGCGCCTTGCCGCGACTCAGCGCCGCCGCGATCGCTTTAGCGATGAAGCCATAACAGACCCCAATGGTTATTTTGGCGCTGATGGCCTATTTCGTCTGAACACGGATGGATCAGTAGAGCGCGGTCTTGCCATTCTCGAAATTCAACCGGGCGGCATTCAGGTTCTTGAGCCTGCGCCACGAAGTTTCGCACCAGCTTTTTAAGCGCTTCTTGAAGGGGGCGGATGAGGGGGGCTTATCTTTGTTGAGGAGTGTTCAAAGGGTGCATATTTTTTCTGGCTTCATTTTATCTTTGATGCTTGTTTGTTTCGCGACGGCTGAAGCAGGCAATGGTGCGACTTTCACTATGCTCGATAGAGCCGCTGCAAGGGCTGCAGAATTAGATCCGCTGTCGCGGTATGCTTTTACCCTGGAGCGTCGAAGCCGAAACAATGGCGCTGAAGCGGTGACCATCCGGGCGCGCTTTGATCCTCGTTGGCCTAAAGGTGAGCAATGGCGTCTGGTCGATCAAGATAAAGAAGACGCGAGCGAAGAGACCCTTATTGAATTGAAGGCATTGCGGAAGAGCGAAGAAAATGATGAAGCGCTTGTCTATGACAAGTTGAATGAGATGCTGGTTGATGTTGAGTTGACGCAAGAGACCTCCGAGACCGCGACATTCATTGCGCCGCTCAATGATGATGAGCTGCCGCCTGATGTGCTTGAAGTAGAAGTCACACTCAATAAAATTGAAGGCTATGTATCGCGCATTGCTGTTCGTTCTGTTCGGGAATTTAAACCGGTGGTGATAGCAAAAGTGAAATCACTCTCGCAAATTCAAACTTATGCGGCGCCAGTGGGTGATGGGCCCGCGCTCTTACAAAGCAGTGAAAATGCCGCGAGCGGCAAGGCAATGTTCAAAAAATTCGATCAGCACTCATATAGCGTTTATTCTGATATTGAGCGCATTGATCCGGCGGAAATTGTCGAGAGCGGCGAAGAGCAGCCCCTTTGACGGTTCCCCTCCGATAAAAATTTTGTGAAATTACCCGAGCAATTCGTAAAGCAGGCGGTTTAACAACCGTCGCCCTGTTGGCGTCGCGGTAAGGCGTCCACATTGATGGGTGAGAAACCCATCTTCGATGGCGCGCTCCAGTCGTTTAACGCGGGCGTCATCTGCATAAAATGTGTCATCCGCATAAAGCGTCATGCCTTCATGGAGGCGCAACCCCATGGCGAGGCGCTCAGTGAGTTGGGCTTCTGCATCTAACGGTTCCCGAAGTGATGCGCCCGTTCTTGTGGCTTCAACCTGGCTCAAATATTCTTCCGGTTTTAAAAAAGTCTCGATGGCAGTGCGTTTTCCGTTGAGGGGGAGACGGCCATGTGCGCCAGGGCCAACGCCGATATAATCTTGATAGCGCCAATAAATTAAATTGTGACGAGACTGGTTGTCGGGGGCCGCATGATTGGAAATTTCATAGGCGGGCAATCCAGCTGCAGCCGTAATTTCTTGAGCAAGGTCGAATTGGTCGGCGCAAATATTGTCGTCGGCGGGCATCCAGCGGCCTGCTTTGACTTGCATACCGAAGGCTGTGCTGGGTTCAATGGTGAGTTGATAAAGCGATAAGTGTGTGACGCCGAGAGATAAGGCCTCCGTCAGTTCCTCTCGCCAGTCCGCTAGAGTCTGTTTGGGGCGGGCATAGATTAAATCGAATGTAGTACGTCTGAATATTTTTTGTGCGGTTTGAATAGCACGTCGCGCTGATGCCGCATCATGATCGCGACCAAGAAATTTTAATGCATCATCGCGTAGGGATTGAACCCCAAGCGAGAGGCGATTGACGCCCGCGTCGGAAAACTCCTGGAACCTTGATCGCTCTGCATCTGTTGGATTGGCTTCCATGGTGATTTCTGGATCTAGCGCAAAACCCCATAAGCGTTCGCATGTTTTGATGACATGCTCGATAACTGAGACGGGAGCCAGTGATGGTGTCCCGCCGCCAAAATAAAGGCTGGTCAATTTGCGATCGCGTGTGTGTTCCGCCCAGTGTTCCAAATCACGGGTGAGGGCATTGGCCCAGCGGCTCGCGTCAATCTCGCGGGTTTTATAAACATTGAAATCGCAATAGGGACAGATCCGCGCGCAATAGGGCCAGTGAACATAAACGCCGAGGGGTGTGGCTTCACTCATTCATTCGCCGCCTCCTCCGCCAAAGCGATGGTGTGATCGAGAAGCTCGCGCCCGCCCGCCGCGCCATGGCTGGGGATGATAATTTCCGCTTCCGGAAATTGCGCTGCAACTTTGCGCACCGCCTTCGCCCAGTTAGCGACATCTCCGTCTGCCGTGTTTCCCAAGTTGTTGGAATCACCAGGTCGGATCAGACAGCCACCGAATAGAATTTTAGCAGGGGCGTAATAGACAACGATATTATCACGGGTGTGTCCGGCTCCAGGGTAGAAAAGGGTAACCCCATCGGTAACTGTGCTTTGCGTTGAATTTTCCAAAACTATTGTTTTGGCGGGAGTTAGTCCCCGCTTTGGCGCATCCTCGTTTGTAAATGCATGGGCAAAAGTTTCGATCCCAGCTTCATGGAGGGCGTCCATACCGCCCATTTTATCTTGGTGCGCATGGGTAACAACTGTGGCCGCTGGGAGTTCGCCCGTCTCTTTTGAAATCATTTCAAGTAAAATCTCTGTGTCGTCATCGCCCCACGCCGTATCAACCAAAATAAGCCCGGTATCAGTTTTTATCACCAAGCCTTGTGAAAGAATTGGCCCCCAGGGTTTGATGACTTCATAGCTTTTGTGAATCCAGACACCCTCGGCAATTTTTTCGAGAGGTGGTTCAGGGAGAATAGGGGGCAATGCGCTTTCACTTTTGCCTGTGTCCGTTGCGCAAGCGTTGAGCGTCAGCGTGAATAACGCTGCCAAAAGAAACCTAACCATTTAAACATCCTATCGTCAGCTTACGGAATGCATCAGCGCGATGTGAAATCGAATGCTTTTCATCCGGGTCCATTTCACCGAATGTAATGTCATAGCCATCTGCCATGAAGATCGGGTCATAGCCAAAGCCGTTATTTCCACGTGGGGGAAAGACCAGCCTCCCGCATACCTCTCCTTCAAAAACTTGCTTGTGGCCATCGGGCCAGGCGAGGCACAAAGCGCAGATGAAGCGGGCGGAATAATCCTCGGTGCCGCTTTCTTTTAAGGCCTTCTCGACCTTTTCCATGGCAAATGTGAAATCTCTAGGCTCGCCGGCCCAACGGGCGGAATATATCCCGGGGGCGCCGCTCAGCGCGGTCACGGCAAGGCCGGAATCATCGGCCAGCGCGGGCAGGTTAGAGGCCGTTGCCGCCGCCTCAGCCTTCAAAATTGCGTTCTCAGCGAAGGTTAAACCGGTCTCTTCAGGGTCAATCAGCCCAAGTTTTTTGGCCGATACGGCCTCAATAAGGAAAGGTTCCACTAATGCATTGATTTCACGTACTTTTCCATCATTGTGAGAGGCGATAATGAGCCTTCCAGGCCCTAATTTTCGAGTGTTTTTACCCATGTTTTATCCTTTATCGGAAAATAATTATCGTTTTTCGGTAAAAACCCCTTGTATTGTTTTTCGATAAGCGTATATCGATAAACAACAAGACGGCGAAAACATCGCCGCACAGGAAAACCGGTCCCAAGACCTATAAAGGGCAAAAAGACCGAAAAACCCAGGGGCGACAAGACCCAGATAAAAAAAGAGCGGCAAGGAAAAACCAAGCCGCCCAAAAAGATCAGAATGAGAAGCGTTGGTTCAACAAAGGATAAGAAAAGGAAAAATCCCATGTCTAGCAATCACTCAACGGATAACTTCGGCGGCTTTGGCGGCATTGTCAATGGTCTTGCCGTCTTGGTGACGATCACCCTCATCGGTGCGGGCTATATCACGGCGCTCGGTTCATTTGCGGGCATAGCGTAATGTCCAAATTATTTCACATCGCGGCTGCAGGGGTTTTCGCAGCTTTTGCAGCGGCCAGCCTCATCGGGCTCGCCACTGCCGCCCCCCAAATGGATACAGTCGAGGCTTCGGCTTGTGCAAAGACACTGTGCCTTTTGGCGTTGTTCTAGGGCCTAGAGTCATTCAGAGTTCAGCAGAATCATGTAACGACTCTATGGCTCCCTCGGGGGTCGGGTGCGGTTGATATTTCGGGCCGCATCCTCAACGGTAAAGCCAAAACAAGGCTAAATTTTCGAACTTCGCGCGGGGCAGCGTACATCACTGCGCGATGGTATTTGCAAAAAGACGGAGACGGATGAATGCGTGCGATTGGCAAAGGATCGATCACTTTCTTCCATATTGGCGGCGTTCCTAAACATTGCGCGCGTTATCATCTGGATTGGCTTTGTTGGATTGGCGATAGCAGTTGTCGTCATTCCCATCGGCGCGCTTGTTTTTAACGGGCTGCAGGGCGTTGAGAGCCTCGATATTGATGGCGATTTTCACATCGGCCGCGGCGAATATATTGAGATCACTTATCAGTTTGTGACTTTTGCAGTGCTGCTATTCGTTGTGAATCAATTGCTGGGTATATTGAAAACTCTTCGCCTTGAGTCCCCTTTCGTTATGGAAAATGCTGATCGATTTCGCAAGGTCGGCTATGGGCTCCTTATTGGCGAGGGTGCAAAGTTCATTTTCGGATTTCTGTCGATGATCTTTGACGCTGATATCGAGATCGAAATGGAGCTCATCACCTGGATTGCCATCATCGCAGTTTTTGTGCTTGCGGAGGTTTTCCGTGAAGGCGCCGCCATGAAAGAAGAACAGGATCTGACAGTTTAATATGGCAATTTCCGTAAAGCTCGATCGCGTTCTCCTCGAAAGGGGCATGTCGCTGACGGAATTATCCGAGCGGGTCGGGGT
>JAADIH010000281.1 GCA_013151435.1 Alphaproteobacteria bacterium | reverse complement strand
AGCGCTTTGCAAACCAGTGGGGATAGCTTTGCGTGATTACCTGAACGCTTTCGCCTTTTTTGCCGCGATTGAGGGAGGCGCCGCCGGTCCCCGACTGGTGCGAAATAACACCGTCAACACGATCATCAAACGCGGCCGCAAGCAAAGCCGACTTTCCATATCGGGAATGCCCCCATGTGATATATTTGCGGCCGCGCAATTCCTTATCTTGTTCAAGCGCATCGATCATGAGCGAAAAACCCCACGACCAAGCCGCTATCGCCCCCCAGCGCTGTTGATCCGGCGCCATGCCAGCTGACATCTCGGCAAGGATCGCAAGGCCCGCCTCACGGCGATCAGGGGCAAATTCACTTGGGAAAATTGTGGCGACCCCATAGCCACGCTCAAGGATCATCTCGATTGGCGGCATCGCAATATAGCGGCCAAAGACATAGGTCATGATCGCGCTTCCGATACCGCCGCCATCACAGCCGCGCGCACCTTCAGGCCTATGGATCGCTGGGTGGGGAATTGTCTTCCAGCGTGGGCAGAAGGTTTGGATTAGAATAATCGGCGCATCTTCAACACCAACAGGCGTGATGACATCCATATAGAAGGCATCTGTCTGGCGTTGCACGCCGCCAAAGGTCAGGTCTGCCTGCAATTGATATTCGACCAGATGGCCGGCGCCGTCAAACGCCGCCTCGTCAAGAACTTTTCGGCTGAGGACGTTGAGCGAATGATCATCCGGGAAATGCCCATAAACGAATTCCTGCAGCGCCTCACGAAGCATGGGCGCCCGGACACTCTCCCAGTCATTAATGTTAGTAATCGAGCCCGTGCCATTAAACGCGCCAAGTGCAGCTGGCGCCGCTTCCTCGCCCCTGGCGGTTAAATCCGCCCAGGCGAGGGTCAATTTCACGCATCCCGGAAGGACAGCAAAAGCGCAAGCGACAATAGCTAGTTTCAGATGTTTCACGAGTGCGACCGAAAAGCGGATGGTAAAAAATTCACCCTATTTGTCTTGGCTCTCTCCGCAATCCGCAAGTCAAAATCCTGTCAGTTGCCCGCTATTTGTGATGAAAGGTCACGCTTACTATCGTTCACTCACCGAAATAGGTGAATGTGACTACTCGGTCTTAGCTAGGACCCTCAGAAAAATGTTTTGATTAAACAGACGCCAACCGTCTGGCGTCTTGATCCAGTCCGTCACTTGCATCTCATTTTTGCCGAACAGTTCATAACGCGTGCGTCCCTGCTTACCGCCTTCAACACCCCAGAGCGAGATCAACGCATCTCCCTCATGCGTTGCTGAGATGGGATGGAGATCGCCGGTATTGTCGGCCCAGAATGCATTGAAAGTTTCGTCTTCACTGGCGCGGTAATAAGCGACGCCTTCAAACGTCGATTCAGGGCCCGCCTCTGTCATCATTTCGATCCGGTAATTCAGGCGCGTGAATTTATTACCGAGCGCTGGCGCCCACCCCATGGCGCTTTGGGCGGGCATTCCAAAAGCTGGACCAGACGACGCCCATTCGCCTGAAAAGCGATCAAGGATGGATTCCCCGGCCAGCGCCGCCGGTGTGAGTAAAAGAGCGCAAAGCAAACAGGCGACGGCGCATAATTGTTTCATGGATATCTCCTTGGGCAATACTCTAACCCATGACGGATGATCGCGTGGGTTTTCGACAAATGGAAAAGCCAATATCCCCGCTATTTGCGACGAAAGATCAGATAAGCGGGAGTACGACCTTCACGGCGGGCCTTTGCTTCATACCGGGTCTGGGGCCAATCCTCCGGGCGGCATTTCCAGTCATTGGCGCATTCTGCGGTCCATTCGAAAGCTTCTGACGCGCCCCGCGCATGCATCAAGGTCCAGCGCACATAGTCGGGGATATCTGACGCGACGCGCAATATCCCGCCCGGCGCGAGGAGCCGTGCAGCCTCCTTAAAAAACCATGCAGAAATAACCCGCCGCTTGTGGTGGCGTTTTTTTGGCCAGGGGTCTGGATGCAGCACGAAAAGCCGGGAGAGCGATGCATCCGGCAAGCTTTGCATGAGCGGGCGGGCATCTTCAAAGTGGATGCGGATATTATCGAGGCCCCCATCCTCGATATGCACAAGCAACTTGCCGACACCATTGATGAAGGGCTCGGCGCCGATCATCCCCACAGACGGATTATGGGCGGCCTGCCAGGCGAGATGCTCACCACCGCCAAACCCCACCTCCAGCCAGATTTCCTCCGCCTGCGGAAAGAGCGCTTTCGGGTCAATTTTACCCTTCGCCGGATCGGGAACGGCAAGCGTCGGTAAAAGCGTTTCCATCAGCTGCGCATGACGGGGCTTTAGCGCCTTATCCTGGCGGCGACCGTAGAGAATGGGGATATAGGGTTGAGCGGTCATGGTGCGCCCATAACCGAAGCGCGCCTAGCCGCCAAGCTTTGCTTTGAAAAAAGTGATCCATAGCACCCATAGGCAGCCAGCATGAGGAGAATACCCGGTAGTACCTCAGTTTGAAATCGCAGTGATCGTTATCGTGAGGACCTGCCGTTTGAGACCGGAAAACGAAAGTCCGAAAATCATCAAAGGCGACATAGCATCTTAGGTTGCCGCCGGGTGTTAGTTAGTTCTGCACTTTGACGTGTTCGGTGATTCGGGGAAGGATCACGGATTTTCCTCTTTCGCCTCAACGTCCTTATAGAGACCTTTTGAATTCGTTTTCTCCGAAGCTATAATGGTATCGATATAGTCTTGAAATTTTAGGAAAAATATCGCCTTGCGTTGTTTCCAATACAATTGAAAACCGGACTGGTCTTTTACGGCCATAATGACCGCCGTCAGGGAGTCGCGGATTTCAAGATCAAGCGTTCCCTCTTCGACAAGGTAGTAGCTATTTTGAACATTCAACATAAACGCATGAAAGTTCATCACAAACTGGAACCATTGTTCGCGTGTTAGCTCATCGGGGTTTTCCATAGCGTTAAGGAAGTTGGTGCTTGCCTGAACGCTTTGACCACTACCAGCATACCATGAGCTCATCGAAGCGATTGTTGCGCTTGCCGTCGCCGAACGGGTCGCCTTCGCGTTGTCATTCAGTTGATATCCGACAAAAATCAACGACAGGATAATAGCAAAAGCGCCGACGATATCTCTGCAATCTGGGCGTATTCCGAAAGCTTCAGCTTCATACCAGTTTCCTTTTGTTAATTTGTGCTTTGACGTGTTCGGTGATGCGGCGGAGGATCATGGTTTTTCTTCCGCTATCGTCTGCAGGCTAAACCTCGAATCCAGATTGAATAAAGTGAGATAAGTGGAGTATGTTTTCACATTGGCGATGCGTAACCGTAATAACGAAACCATAGATGTCTCCGTATGAAGGGTGTTGGCCACCTCCGCCAAAAGCTCGGACGGAAGACCAGTTTCGCAAGGGTAGTCCAGAGAATCGATAATACTCTCAAAATCACCGGCTTCGACAACGGGATCACCGCATTTTTCGAGCAGTGCATCCTGGACTTCTAGGGGTACAAGCATGCGAAATAATTCGCGGTATTGCATACTGTCGCTCCCCAATGCGGTATCTTCGAACACTGGCGTATTATAAACCCACAGTGCGGTATTGCGCAGGTTCTCGTCGTGGATCAAATCGAGCGCGCCTGTCGATGTGAGTTCATCAAAAGTCGATCGACTTCGGTAGTTTACCAGATATTGCGTCGCGCGATAGGCGTTGATCAGCAGCGCCTCGTCAGATAATTGGGTGTTACCGGTAAGAGCATTAAGCGCTCGATAGCCACTCGTCTGAACGTCGTCAAAATATTCAATCAAATACTGGTAATTCCATGCCTCATAACGCAGGTCAGACTTTAGGCGTTCCGTAAACAGAGCGGACTTACTATTTAGAGAGCGCGCATCATTCCAGTTTGACACCTGTAAGCCAACAAAGACGCCGATGACGACGATCAGAAAATCAATCCCAACAGCAAGCCAGTTCTGCGCTTTGACGTGTTCGGTGATGCGGCGAAGAAGCACTCCCCCAAGGTTGTTATTGTGCTTATAAGATTGTTCGAGTGGCTTTTATAGAGCCAATAATTGCCATTCAGGATGGATGGTCCGACAGGCAAAAGGCCAATCCTTGTCGTATCCGCAGATCACACAGGCGGCGGCATGTAGCCGATAGCGGCCAGTTGGATTTCATACTGAGACACTTCCAAAGCCCCTCACCAGTTGCAAGACCTGTAAGCATGGTGTCATTGTTCACTTTCCGCATAGCCAGTGAAAAGAAAAATGACTCGAACAAAAAAATACTGGACCGGTGCGCGCAAAGCCCCGGCGCAAAACCGGTTCTTTATCGACGCGCTCGATCCGGGGTTGTGGCGCAAAGGCGATGCAAGCGATTGGGATGCCTGCTGGGCCACAGGGATGCCCTCGCCAGGCGTGTTTAAGTCGGTAAAACCCGGCGTCACGATCAATCACATTCCGGGCAATAATGCCCTGACAGTGAAGTCCATGCTCTATCAGACGCTTTCTCGGGCGCGAGATCTGGCGCCGACGCCAGCCATGCGTGATCGTCTGTCATTTTTTCCTATGACCTATTTAATGCCGTCTGATTACCGGGCGCTGCAATCTGTGAAGCCTTTCACAATCCTCACAAGAAATGGATTATCAAACCCAAGCGATCATCCCGGGGGCGCGGCATCAGCGTAGAGGAAGATGCCGGAAATGTACCGCTAAGTACAAAATGGCTGGTGCAGGATTATCTATCAAACCCTCATTTATATGACGGACGCAAATATGTTTTGCGACTTTATGTGTTGATTACCGGTGTTGAGCCATTGCGTGTTTATCTCTATAGGGATGGTTTTATAAAGCTCGCATCCGAGCCCTATCGCGAGGGCGATTACGATAATCTCTATGCACATTTGACCAATCCCGATGTCAATGCGCTGAACGAAGACGCCGCTGAGCCGGTCATTTTTCACAGCTTTGAGACATACGGGGGGAAACTAACCGCAGAAGGACGAGACCCGGAAGCCTTGTTCCGGGAAATTCGTGACATTGCAGTGCTGACGGCCATCGCGGCGCGGGCGAATATGCGAGAGCGCACCATCACATCCGGGGCCTTTGTTCCTGGTTGTTACGAGCTCATCGGGCTTGATTGCATGGTGGATAGCAATTTGAAGCCATGGCTTTTGGAATGTAATCTCAGCCCCTCACTAGAAGTATGCGCCGCACCCGAGAGCGGCGGCGATTATGAGACCGCGACCAAGCGTGCATTGGTGAGTGATCTTGTCTCGCTTCTCAACCTGAATGATCCTGAGGCGAAGGCTCTCGATATTGACGATAAAAAAGCCATGCTTGCCTTTGCAGGCGAGGAGGCGAGCCGAGCAGGACGATTTGAAAAAATCTACCCTGCTGGGGATGCCGATGTGTTCTTGCCGTATTTTCCAATTCCACGGCTAGCAGATATCACCCTCGCCCGAGCGGCCACAAACAAACCGCTCGCAGACCTCATGCTCGAGCCATGCGGCGCCCATGAAATTATCGCCGATGACGGGTTGGCGCTTTTTACGGCCCAAACCGGGCGCTTATTGACGCCCGATGCCGCCGCGTCTTTTTTGTGGCTGAACGCAACCCAAGGCGAGAGCCCAGATGCGATCGCCAATTCGCTCATCGATCTTACCGGCAAAGGAAAAATTAGCGACAAGCAAGCCCACGCGCTTCGAAAAGATATATGGGGATCGCTCGCCGATTGGGGCCATGACGGATTTCTGCGCCTGAAGATGCAAGGCGCTGAAGGAGTGGAAACAACATCACCCCGAAGTTCCGGCGCGTGGGCCGGTCAGGATAAAATATCCTGGCGCGGCGAATTGATAGATTTGCGCTTTGGCGCAGAGGAAATCCCGCCCCGCATTGAACATGTCATTGCGCCGCTTCGCGTCAAAACTGGTGAGGCGTCGCGATGCATCTCCATCCTGACCGAGATCAGCGGTTATGGGCTTGCTGATGGATCACATCTTTTAAGGAGCAGGCTTAAACTTACCGTAGTCGCAGATGCGCTGACAACCATGCTGCTTGGCGACTATGATGACCAAAAGACCATCTGCCTCGACGCTGCATTTTGTGAGATCAACCAAGAGGCGGCGGTATTGTTTGCGGGATCGATGGCTGGCGGTTGGGACGCTCTGGCTCATTCCTTTGCGGCCCTAACCGGCGCACCGCTTCGCGGAAGAGCAACAGCTTTGAATGGCGTACCGGGAAAGGCAACGCCCATTGCGCTGCCCATGCGCGTTGCCGCTGAGAAAACTGCGGCCTCTGCAGGAACGTCGCCTTTAGCGCCAACCGGTCATATTCAAAGGTGGAACAAAGGGCGTGGGTTTTTTGTTCCCTGCACGGAACAAGGCGCTGAGGTGCAATCGAAAACTATTACCGCGATATTCATACCCAAAAGGGATGGGAGTCACAAAGACAACGCGCGCATAGAGCTCTTGAATGAACGAGATGGTTTTGCGGCCCTAAACGCAATGCGCCGCCATAGCGGCGGCGCATTCAGTCACCAAATGGTGGAATCATTTTTCGCCTGGCGCCAATCGGTCTCGATCTATGAGATCAACTTTTCAATCCCGACCGAAGCGGCGCACCTATGCGCCGCTCGGATTGCGCCAGACTTCCGTCAGAACGAATAAGAACTATTCGCTGTCCTCGGCTTCAGCTTCGCCTTCTGCTTCGGCCTCACCTTCAGCTTCGGCTTCACCCTCGGCTTCAGCTTCACCTTCTGCTTCAGCTTCGCCCTCTGCTTCAGCTTCTGCTTCGCCAGCAGCTTCTACTACAGCTTCATCTGCCGTCGCGTCAGCTTCTACAGCTTCTTCGGTCGGCGCGGCCTCTTCGGCGGCATCGTCCCCGCCCATTTGCGAGCAACCAGCAACCAGCAACAATGCCGGAGTGGTCACGGCAAGTATGCGTGTAATTTTCGCCAGTAGTTGGTCTCTTTTTTCAATAGCCATTTAAACGCCCCTTCAATGGCGGGAAATCCGCCAATTCATAAAACTTCTGCACCAAATACTAATTTGACGCGCACCATTGCGCAACATTAGTCAGAAAATGATTTCGTTACCAATCAGAAATTCGATCTCACACCCCGGATACCCAGCAAATAAGCCGAAAATTCGCTTTAAACAGCAGCTTTTAAGGCGTCAATCAGATCAGTTTTTTCCCAGGAAAATCCACCCTCTTGATCGGGCTCGCGCCCAAAATGCCCATAGGCCGCAGTGCGCGCATAGATCGGCTTGTTGAGATCAAGGGCGCGGCGAATGCCCGAAGGCGAGAGGTCCATCACTTCGCAGAGCACTCGCTCCAGCTTATCTTCGTTCACACGGCCCGTCCCATGCAAGTCCACATAGACCGATAAGGGCTTGGCGACGCCAATGGCGTAAGAAAGCTGGATTGTGCAGCGATCCGCAAGCTCAGCCGCAACGACATTTTTTGCCAGATACCGCGCCGCATAGGCTGCCGAACGGTCAACCTTGGTTGTATCTTTACCGGAAAACGCGCCGCCCCCATGGGGCGCGGCGCCACCATAAGTATCCACAATAATTTTCCGTCCGGTGAGCCCGGCATCGCCATCCGGCCCGCCAATAACAAATTTGCCGGTTGGATTGACGTGCCATCCGCAATCATCAGCGATCCGCAAATCAGCAACTGATTTACGGATATAAGGCTCGACAACGGAACGCACTTTTTGCGAATCCCATGACGCATCGAGATGCTGCGTCGAGAGAACAATCGATGCAATCTCAATGGGCTCGTCGTTTTTATAGCGGACCGTGACCTGGCTTTTCGCGTCAGGCCCCAAAAGCGCCGTATCGCCGTCTTTGGCGTGGCGCGCCGCCGCCAGATCTTCGAGGATTTTGTGGCTATAGAAAATTGGCGCCGGCATTAAAGATGGCGTCTCGCGGCAGGCATACCCAAACATAATGCCCTGATCACCAGCCCCTTCTGCATTTGCATTAGCAGCACTATCAACGCCTTGGGCAATATCAGCTGACTGACCGTGGAGCAAAACTTCCACATCAGCATGTTTCCAGTGGAACCCGTCTTGTTCATAGCCAATTGATTTAATCGCCTGGCGCGCGGCCTCTATAAAAGCATCCGGCTTGACCCCGCCAGCGCCATTCATCAGGTGTTCCGGCGCTCTTACCTCTCCGGCGATCACCACTTTGTTCGTCGTGGTGAGGGTTTCGCATGCGACCCGGACATCCCAGGCGCTCATGCCGGATTTTGAGGCTTCACGGTAAATCAGATCGACAATTTCATCTGAAATTCGGTCACAGACTTTGTCCGGGTGACCTTCTGAAACACTCTCACTGGTAAACAAATAGGACTGACGCGCCATCGGCTGAATCTCT
This sequence comes from Alphaproteobacteria bacterium, assembly GCA_013151435.1. Lineage (GTDB taxonomy): Bacteria > Pseudomonadota > Alphaproteobacteria > Caulobacterales > Parvularculaceae > Hyphococcus. The sequence goes on along the minus strand of JAADIH010000281.1, from coordinate 7,894 downwards.
CTCATATAAAGAAAAGTTTATATGGTTGCGCCGTATAGCGAATGGGTTCGGCCCTGTCCATTCTGAAATTGATCAATAGTCAATCGCGTTTTGGGCGCGTTATCCGGGATTTCCTGTTTCAGAGATAGTTTTGACCAGATCAAGCACCCGCCTCTTCACTTTGGGATCTTTGATCTCGGCAAAATAACGACAGAGCTGAACACCCTCAGGGGAGTTTACCAGTTCCATAAATGTTTCAGCCGCATCTGGCTCAGCAAACCCTGTGGCCCGCGACGTCGCATCGCCATAGTCATCGTAGAAAAACTGGATTGGCACATCGAGCAGCCCGGAAAGCTCAAATAACCTGCTGGCGCCAATTCGATTGATGCCTTTTTCGTATTTTTGAATCTGTTGAAAAGTAAGCCCCAACGCTTTGCCCAGGGCATCCTGACTCATGCCAAGGATCATCCGGCGTAGTTTTACGCGGGCGCCCACATGCCTATCGATCGGATGCGGCCCCTCTCTCTTCGGCACCTTTCTAGCGTCTTCGTCTGCTTTTACCATTTTCGTTTCTCATTAAATATGGCCGTTCTAGCCATATGGGGTGTCTAACCCTTTGGGTAATATACGGGAAATGAAGGGGTCGCGTAAAGGTTGCGCACTGTTATTGAAGACGCTTATTGCGTTTCTTCCAGTCCATAGAGGTAACCAGACAAGCCGCAACCATAAGGGCAAAAAGCCAGTCCCCGAAACGGTCATAGAGTGGGCGCGCCAGTGCAGGCGGCAACGCCGCCTCTATCCGACCGCTTTGATAGAGCTTTACCCTGGCCAGGATGCGTCCTTTTGCATCAATCACCGCAGAAATTCCCGTATTAGCTGAGCGCGCCATGGGAAGACCCGTCTCGATTGAACGCAGCCGAGCCTGGTCAAGATGCTGACGCGGGCCTGAGCTATCCCCAAACCAGGCATCATTTGTCACCGTCAGCAGCCATTCCGGGCGCTCCCCCTTAGGATACATGCGTCCGGGGAAAATAACCTCATAGCATATGAGCGGCGAAAAGGACGGGCCGCCCGCATTCATCACCACGGGGCCAGAGCCCGCAACAAATCCGGCATTCCCATATGGCGTGAGCTGCGCCAGACCAACAATGTTCAATAAATCATAAAAGGGAAGATACTCCCCAAACGGAACAAGATGGTGCTTGTCATAAAACGCAACAACCTGACGCCCTGCTGGGGTGTGCGGCGTCAACGCGATAGAATTGAAATATTGATCCGTGCCATCATCACCGCGCGACCGGCGCACCGCTCCGGCGATGAGCACGGCATTTTCAGGGAGCTCTTCTGAAAGGATGGAAAGCGCGGTTTTCGCTTCATTGAGCAAGGGGACGCCGTTTTCCGGCCAGATGATAAAAACCCGCGCATCAGCGGGAACCTCGCCCCTTGAAAGGTCAAGTTGGCGATTGAAATTACGGCCCCACATTTCCGGGTCAATTTTTTCCCGCTGGGGAATGTTGGGCTGGACAATGCGCAAAATATTTTGTCCATCCGGCGCCGGTTCCGGCAACGCCAGGCGCAGGGCGCCAATCGCAAATAACAGCGCAGTGCCGACAATGCCGGTAAAAAGACCTGCATAAAGATTGCGAATTTTAAAAGGAAGCGCGAGCCCCGCTGCAGGAGCCGCGCTGAGGAGAATGGTAACGAGACTTAATCCGTAAGCGCCATACCAGGCGGCGGTTTGCGCCCCCACCGCTGTTCCCGCCAAGGCCTGACCGGTTAAATTCCACGGCAATCCCGTCAGGATATGACCGCGTAAATATTCAAAGACCACCCAAATAGCAGCGAAGATGACAATCCGCTGCCAACCGGGTCGCCAGAAAAGCGACGCAACCAGCGTTGCCGCGCCGGTAAATATCCCGAGAAAAGCAGGCAGGCCCATCATTGCAAATGGCGCCATCCAGGCGAATTGCTCAGCCTGCACGAGGAACGAAAGCGCCATCCAATAAAGCCCGACCAGAAAATAGCCAAAGCCGAAAAACCAGCCGACGCTAAATGCCGCCCGCTTGGGATGCTTTGCTCTTTTGGAGCCGTCTATCAACACGATGAGAATACAAAAACCAACCACCAACAACGGTAAGGCATAAATTGGCGCCAGTGAGAGCGCCGCAACAGCGCCAGCAAAAAAAGCTATTCCAGCGCGGCGCCATCCGGAGACCATCTGCAAACGGAAGATCGCACGAGGAATTTGTGCTGAAAGATTCTTTTGGGGCACCTCAGCCATAGCCACATACACCCTATTCTGCGGCTTCATTGGATTTTGAAGAAGACGGGCGGATACGGAGTTTTCGAACTTTTCGCGCATCCGCTTCTATCACCTCGAAATCAAAGCCATCCTCGCTAGACAGCACTTCTCCGCGCTGTGGGACACGCCCGGCAAGCGAGACCACATAGCCGCCCACAGTATCGATCTCATCTTCTTCGTCGGCCTCCAGGCAGAACCCGGTTTGCTTTTCAAATTCCTCAAGCTCCACACGCGCATCAACGTCCCAACCACCGTCAGAGAGCGGTGTCACCGCAGCCGTTTCATCCTTGTCATGCTCGTCATTGATTTCCCCGACAATTTCCTCAACCAGGTCTTCGATAGTCACAAGGCCGTCCGTTCCCCCATATTCGTCAATCACAAGCGCCATATGGATGCGCGAGGCCTGCATCCGCAGCAACAGATCCGTTATCCGCATAGACGGCGGCACATAAAGTATTTCCCGGCGGATCTCTTTTAACACCGCGCGGAGCATGATCTCTCTCGATACATTGTTCGCGATCAACCCCACCGCATCTTTGATATGGACCATCCCCACTGGATCATCGAGATCACTCCGGTAGACCGGCATACGCGAATGCCCGGCCTCGGTAAAAATACGAATGAGTTTCTTAAAGGAGGTGTCGATATCAACTGCATAAATGTCAGCGCGCGGCGTCATCACATCAACGACATTTTTTTTGTCAAAGGCGACCACGCGCTCGATCATCTCACGGCGGGCGGTGGGCTGGTTTTGCACAGCGTCCTGGTCTCCGCTAACTATCGCAGAGGCTATATCCTCCTTAGGGGATGGCCCTCCAAAGATTGCCCGCAAGCGCGACAAGATCATTGGTTTATGTGCATTTTTAGATGCTGGCTTGGATCCCGACCCATTAGGCGCCGTATTGTCGGCACTCATCTTATAGTCTCCAGTTCATCAGCATAAGGATCCTTGATCCCAAGGCGAGCAAGAATTTCCGCCTCCCGCCGTTCCATCGCCTCTGCATCGCCTTCTATCTGGTGATCATAACCGATCAAATGCAACATGCCATGCACAATCAGATGCGCCGCATGGTCGGATATGGAAATCTCCTTTAGCGCTGCTTCTCTTACGCAAGTCTCTCTTGCAAGCGCTATGTCACCAAGGAAGTCATTTTCTTCTCCCGATGGAAAAGATAACACATTGGTCGACATATCTTTAGAGCAAAAACGCTTGTTGAGCGCTTGCATCTCACTGTCGCCAGTCAACATCAGAGCAATTTCACCCTCAAGATCCGGCTCCAGCTTTACTGCCGCTTCATAGCAGCGCCGGGCCAGTGCTTCGGGCGCCGGTAGAGTGTGGCTCCAATCCTCATCGTCTATTCTGAGTTCGATCATCGAAGGTCTATCATCACCGCTTCTGGGATGTTGGCTGCCGGTCATAAGCATCAACGATGCGCGTGACCAAAGGATGGCGCACAACGTCGGACGTCTCAAACCAGGACTGCGCCACCCCTTCGACATCTGATAAAATCGAGAGCGCGTCAGAAAGCCCCGACATCTGGCCCGCAGGCAGATCAGACTGGCTCGGATCGCCGGTAATCGCCATATGCGCGCCTTCACCAAGGCGCGTTAAAAACATTTTCATCTGCACGGGCGTTGCATTTTGCGCCTCATCGAGAATAACCGCCGAGCGCGCCAGCGTGCGCCCACGCATAAAAGCGATCGGCGCGATTTCAATATCGCCCGCTGCAATGCGTCTTTCAATATAGTCCGGATGCATCATATCGTGCAGCGCGTCATAAAGCGGGCGCAAATACGGGTCGACTTTCTCCTTCATGTCTCCGGGCAAGAAGCCAATGCGCTCACCGGCCTCAAGCGCCGGGCGCGATAAAATAATGCGCTCCACTGCGCCGCTAAGAAGCAGCCCCACCGCATGGGCCACCGCGAGATAAGTCTTGCCGGTGCCCGCCGGGCCAACCCCGAAGGTCAGATCATGAGAGCCTAGCTTTTGCATATAGGCCGCTTGATTGGGGGTGCGCGCCGTGATCAACCGTTTTGGGGTTTTAATTGACGGGGTTGCGGATGACACTGTTGGAGAGACCTTAGATTTTGTGGGCAAGTGCGGCGTCTCCATTAATTTTGCTGCTGCACGCACATCGCCAGTACCAACCGCTTCACCGCGGCGGAGTTTTTCATATAATGATTTCAGTGCTGTTACAGCAAGGCTTCGCGCGCCCGCATCGCCGCTCACGGCAAACCGATTTCCGAGGGGGTCAATACGCACCCCGAGAGCATCCTCAAGAATGGCGAGATGGGCGTCAAATTCTCCAGAAAGATCCGCAACCAGACGATTATCGTCAAAGTCGATATGATCTACGTCGCTTGTCGTTTCGCCGCCTACCTTGATGTGTTCGCTCAAGCCGCTGCCTCGCCATCTGTCGTCAATCGGCCGGCAAGCGCATTGGGGGTAACGCCTTCAATATGCGCCGACGCGATCAATCCTAGCATGGATTCTGGCGCCTTCACGTGAACGCTTTGCAAATATGGCGTGCGGCCCACGAGCTGGCCTTCATGGCGACCCCGTTTTTCCAGCAAAATAGGCATGATTTTGCCGATCATGGCGCGATTAAAGTCCGCCCTTTGCCCCTCCAGAAGCACCAAAAGACGCGCCAAACGGGCCTCTTTCTCGTCTTCCGCGACTTGTTTGGGCATTGCAGCACCGGGCGTCCCCGGACGCCGGGAATATTTGAAAGAATAGGCTGAGGCGTAACCAATCTCTTCGACGAGAGCCAATGTCCCTTCAAAATCCTCACTCGTTTCGCTAGGAAAACCAACAATAAAGTCCCCCGAAATGGCGATATCTGGGCGTGCGGCGCGGATCCGGGCGATGAGTTTTCGATAATGATCAACGGTATGGCCGCGATTCATGGCCTTGAGGATCTTGTCCGACCCCGCCTGCACCGGCAGGTGCAAATAGGGCATCAATTTTTCTTCCTCACCGAGGGCCGCGATCAACCCATCATCCATGTCTCTTGCATGGGAGGTGGTGAAACGGATGCGTTCGATGCCATCAATCAGGGCCAAATGCCGACATAGCTCTCCCAACCCCCAAATGTCGCCGACCTCGCCAGCAGGAGATGCTCCACGCCAGGCATTCACATTTTGACCGAGCAAGGTGATCTCCCGTACGCCTTGGGCGGTCAGTGAGCGCGCTTCGGCCACGATTGCATCAACGCCGCGCGAGACCTCGGGCCCGCGGGTGTAGGGAACCACGCAAAAAGTGCAGAATTTATCGCAGCCTTCCTGAATGGTGAGAAAAGCCGAAGGGCCATCCACAATTCGCGCCGCCAGGCGATCGAATTTCTCCTCAACCGCAAAGTCCGTTTCCAGCACATCGCCGCGCTCTCTGGCGGCCCGAGCCAAAAGCTCTGGCAACCGATGATAGGCTTGTGGACCGATCACCATATCAACCTGTGGGGCCCGCGCGGTAATTTCAGCCCCTTCGGCTTGCGCCACACAGCCCGCGACGATGATAGACATCTCACCACCGGTTTTTTGTTTGGCGGCCTTCAGCCGCTTTAACCGACCGAGATCCGAGTATACTTTTTCCGCCGCTTTTTCGCGAATATGGCAGGTGTTCAATATCACCAGATCGGCGTCATCGGGGGTCGGCGCAACATCGTAGCCCAGCGGCTTTAGAAGCCCGATCATCCGCTCGGAATCATAGACATTCATCTGGCACCCATAGGTGCGGATGAAGACAGATCTTTCTTGTTTTAGCCGCTCTGTAGACATTTTTAACCGTGATACTCGAAACGCGGCTATTTACGCGGGCAAAGCGATATATGCAATCACCCCATTAAAGGGCGATCGCGTGAATTTGAATATGTTTGGTTTGATTGAGCGCCTTGGTGCGCGCAGATTAAGCTCGATATGGCCCGATGTGGTAAGAGTAGCGTAATGACTTTGGCGGATATGACCGGAATGACCAGCAAAAGATGGATTGGCCGCCTGACGGCGATAGGGGTTTGCGCTGGAGCGACCCTCCTCGCAAATGGCGCGGCGACCGCCCAAACCGCTACTGAGCAGAGTGATAGCAGCGCTCCGATTGTGGTTGAATATTTCATGTCGCAATCCTGCAGCTCGTGTATGGCGACATCGGAATTTTTCAGCAGGCTTGCCGCGCGCGACGACATTGTCGCTCTCAGCTGGCATGTGGATTACTGGAACATATTGAACACAAAAAATGGCCGCTGGGTCGATCCCTATTCCAGCGCGGACTATACCGACCGCCAACGGCGCTACAATAAAACCATCCGAAATCGCAGCTCGGTTTATACGCCTCAAATGGTGATCGCAGGCGTGAGCGAAGCATCCGGTCGCGCTCCCGGAAAGGTCGTCAGCCTGATCGATGCAGCAAAAGCCGAACAGCCCGTCAAGATTACCGCCAAGACTGACGTCGATATGGGAATGGTCTTCGAGATCAGCAAAAGCGATGAGGGCGGCAACGCCTATCTCGCCTGAGATAACAACCAAGGTCACACAAGGCGAAAATGCCGGCCACATCTATACTGATGTCAATGTCGTAACGGGCATTCGCCCCTTAGGCCTTGTCCGCAAGAGAGGTGCGAAAATCACTGTGCCCGCACCTGCGGATGGCGAACATTGTGCACTGATTATTCAAGAACCCAAACAGGGGCGGATTATTGCGGCGGCTTATTGCCCGGTGTCGTAAGCTTTTGAATAGTGAGGTGGGCACCATCAAATTCTGCCATGTCCTCGTCGATCACGATCTACATCACCTTTACGGCGTTGGAAAACAATCTCACGGGGCCACTTTTGTTATTTGGGCCCCTTCAGTCCCTTTAGTCTTCGATCTTTCGCCATGCTTAATTTGAACCCGGCATATTCAAGTGTCGTATGCGAAAATAAATCAGGAAATCGAATTGCAGCCGCCTCAACCGACCAATCTAGCAATCCAAGGTCTTGAAGCTTTTGAAGACCGCTTTGAAAAACATCAGCTTCAACCAATCGCCTGACAGCTTCCTGGGTTCCGTGATCTCGGCGCATCCTCTGAAATACGAAAGGGCTATACCCAGCCTTGACTGAACGATTAATGCTTTCGTCAATAAATGCTTCCAGCTCTTTCTCAGACACATCACATTCCTATTGCTTACCGCTAATCATATAGGATTTTGAACCGGAATTCATAGGCGGTGGGAAACGGACTAGATTTCAAACTAATCCACCACCCCCGATTGCAATGAATCGACCAATCGCTTTGCTTGATGCTATGCTAGCCGCGTATGCGTGATTGGAGATTTTGAAAATGCCAAAATGGTTATCATCAATGATGATTGTGGTCGGGTTTCTGGCGTTGATTGTGCTGGCGTTCATACCGCGCAATGTCGAAGTGACGGTGACAACAAATATTGATGGCGCAGCAGTGCTGGAGCCCGGCGGCCACAATGGGCCGGTCAGTGATGCACTGCCAACGCCATCAGAAGACGATTAACATAGGACATATGGTTTGCTTCATCCTGAGGGGCCATGTCCTTTCGTCCTTCGTGACGCTTCGCTCCTCAGGATGAAGGACATGGTTATCGCTCGATTTCTCGAAGTCTCTTACTCCGC
>JAADIH010000266.1 GCA_013151435.1 Alphaproteobacteria bacterium | reverse complement strand
AATCGTAATATCGATGCGCAAAACCGCGAGATTGCCCGCTTGACCGAAGACATTGAGAATGTCGAAGGTCTGCAGCGCGCGATGCAGCCATTGATGGAGCAGATGGCCGAAACATTCGGCGATATTGTGAATGCAGATTTGCCGTTCTTGATTGAAGAACGGGCAACCAGGGCGGCGCGGCTACAGAGCATACTGGATGATCCGAGTATGACAGTGGCGCAGCGTTACCGGCTTATCGTTGAGGCCTATCAGATCGAAAACGAATATGGCCGCACGATCGGAACAAAAGCGGGAACGATCGGTGAAGGTGAGAACGCGCTGACTGGCGACTTCCTCCAGATTGGGCGTATCGCGTTGATCTTTAAAACGCCGGATGACTCGGTGCTGCGGATTTGGGACACAGCTGAGAACGCCTTCGTGGATCTTGATCGCGGTAAGTATTTGCAGGACGTGAAGTTCGGCCTTCGGATGGCGAAAGAGCAGACTGCGCCTAATATTATGTTCGTGCCTGTAAAGCCCCCAGTGGTTCAATAACGGCAACAGTTCTTAAGGGAAACAAGTCATGAAATTCTTCAAACTTGCAGGTCTTTCTCTGGTTGTCGGCGTTGCCGCACTGGGTATGGACTTAACAGATGATAATTTAATCGCCGGCGCGGTCGCGCAAGATCCTCCGGCTGCTGAGGAAGCGCCAGGGATTACCCTGGATCAAGTGCTGGCGGCGGTGCGCCGTGAGCGCACGCAAGTCAGCGCAGAGAACCAGGCCCGTGAGTCAGAGTTTCTCGCGCGGCGTAACCAGCAACAAACATTGCTCACTCGGGTGCGCAATCAGGTTGCTGCAGCGGAGGCTGAATCCACTCGCCTTGAAGGTGTGATGGAAGCCAATCAGGCGAGCATTGATGTGCTGGACCAGGAGCTTGCTTCTAAGCAGGGTGAGTTCCAGGAGCTATTCGGCGCTGCACGGTCGGCCGCTGCCGATCTCAATGCACAAGTTGAACGCTCACTGATCTCGGTTCAATTCCCGGGTCGCGGCGAAGACTTACGCCAGCTGGCGCAAACCAAACAACTCCCCAGTGAAGAGCAGCTGCGTTATTTGTGGGAGATCATGATCCAGCAGATTGCCGAGCAGGGTAAATCGGCAACCTTCGATGCGCGGATCGTTCGCGCCAATGGTCAAGCCGCCGATGCTACGGTGACGCGCGTTGGGCCATTCGTTGCCTTCTCCAACGGTCGGTACCTGACTTACAAATCGGAAAGCGGAACACTTCAGTTCCTCGCCAAGCAGCCAGCCAAAGACATCACTGATGCTGCGCGCCGTGTGGCGAATGCTTCAGGCGATGGTTTTGTCCGCGCCGCGATTGACCCGGCATTGGGCACGCTGCTTGACCTTCAGGTGGATTCGCCAAGTATTAGAGAGCGCGTCGATCAGGGTCGCTTCATTGGTAAAGTGATCATTGTCGCTGCTGCATTCGGTATGCTGCTTGGGATTTATAAGTGGGTGACACTGACGATGATTGCGGGTGCTGTTCGCGGTCAGATGCGTCGCAAGAAAGCCTCAAAATCCAATCCGCTCGGTCGGGTGATGCTGGCTTATGAAAACACCCAGTCAAATGATGTTGAAACCGTCGCGCTTAAACTTGATGACGCTATCTTGAAAGAGATTCCGAAGCTTGAGAGCGGGCTCAATCTGGTCAAAGTGCTGGCTGCGGTTTCTCCGCTTTTGGGTCTACTCGGTACGGTTATCGGGATGATCAACACCTTCCAGGCGATTACGCTCTTTGGTACTGGCGATCCGCAGATTATGGCGGGCGGTATTTCTGAAGCGCTGGTCACCACCGTGCTTGGTCTGATTGCCGCGATCCCGCTTCTCCTCCTTCACGCTTTTGCAGCAGGCGCCTCGAAGCGCGTGACGCAAATCCTCGAAGAGCAGTCCGCTGGTATCATTGCTGAACATGCTGAGGGCGGCCGCTAGGCCGCTCTGGAAAGGGATATTCGGAGATGCTCCAGTATCTAAACCCATCAATCGCCTATGATGCGCTGCTGGATTTTCTGGCAGCGGGCGGCAACGTCCTGATGGTCATCATGGTGGTTACCTTTTGCATGTGGGCGTTGATTATCGAGCGCTTCATGTATTGGTCCGGCGCCCATGGCGGCGTCGCCAAGCGGGCGCAGCGCGCCTGGAACGCCCGGAGCGATCATAAATCCTGGTATGCTCATGCGGTTCGCGAGAAACTCATCTCTGAAGCCATGCAGGAAGCTTCGCGGTTTAACAATATTATCCGCGCGCTGGTGGCGGTAACCCCGCTGCTCGGTCTCCTTGGAACGGTGACCGGCATGGTCGAGGTGTTTGACGTGATGGCGGTTACCGGTTCGTCTAACGCACGCCTGATGGCGGCGGGTATTTCAAAAGCGACGATCCCGACCATGGCGGGCCTTGTGGCGTCCCTTTCAGGGTTGATCTTTATCAATACTTTTGACGTGAATGTTCAAAAGGCGTCGCACCGCATTTCAGATGATTTGTTGATCGAGTAGAACAGATGAGAAAACTAGTAAGGCATACAGACGAAGAAGCCGACGTAAATATTACGCCGCTGCTGGATATTGTTTTTATCCTGCTGATTTTCTTCATCGTGACGGCGACGTTCCTGCGGGAAAAAGGCATTGATGTCCGCACCCCGGAAAGTGATCCGCCGGAAGAACAGCAAAAGTTTACAGAAGCATTGGTTTTATCGGTGCGCGAAGATGGGCTGGTCCGTGTTAACGGTATACGGTTCATTGATCCAGGATCGGTAAAACCAGTGGTGCAGGAATTTATTGCACGTGTGCCGAATGGGCCAGTTCTGGTCAGCGCGGCGCCGGAGTCTGAGGCCGGTGTAGCTGTTCAGGTAATGGATCAGGCAAAATCGGGTGGCGCGAACTCCATTACGCTGACATTGCAGAGAGAACAACAATAGGCGGCTCAGCATATTTGATGAGACGCAAAGTAATAAGTTTGTAGACGGATAGAAATATGGCCAGACGCAGAAGTTTTCAAAGTGCAGGAGATGAAGAAGACGTCAATATGACGCCGCTTCTGGATATTGTCTTCATCATGCTGATCTTTTTCATCGTTACCTCGACCTTCGTCAAAGAGCCGGGCATTGATGTGCTGCGGCCAGACGCATCGACGGCGACGGATCGAAAGCTTGCCTCAATCATCGTTGCTATTTCCGCCGATGATGAAATCTGGATCAATAAAGAACTGGTTGAGTTAAACGAAGTACGCGCAGCAATAGAGCAGCTTCGTCGTGAAAATCCAAGAGGCACCGCCGTCGTTCAGGCTGACGCCAAATCAAAAACACGCCTTTTAGTGGAAGTCGTCACCCAGATCCGCGCTACCGGGATCACGGATGTCGCTGTTTCCACGGAAGACGTTTAGGAGAGGCTGAAAATGGGAGCTTTGATCCGTTTAATTATTGGCGTCCCCGGCGCGGTGATTGTCACCGTCGCGCTGTTTTTGTTCATGAGCATCATGATCGCTGGGGATGTGCGTCTCGAAGAGGAAAAGGCGGGCGTTAATATCGATATCACCGCCCAGCTCGATGACAGTGATCTCAATGACCCCAATCAGGATATTAAGCGGCCGACCCTTGATACGCCGCCGCCGCCGCCGCCTGCGGTGAACGATCCATCCAACCGGCCGGAGCTGGACGGCGCCCGTGCGGCCATTCCGGATCTGGATGTTAATTTGAGTATCGGCGCTGGGTTTAACCCGGACCGTGACGCTCAACCGTTGGTGCGTATTCCGCCAACATATCCTGACCGTTGTCAGGGACGGGCTTCTTCCATGGAAGCAGTTACGGTGCAGTTTGATGTGACGCCTGAAGGCGCGACCACAAATATCGTCGTGATTGATACGACGAGCCGCTGTTTCAACAGCGCCGCAGTGCGCTCGGTGGGGCGCTGGAAATATCAACCGAAGATTGTCGACAATCAGCCACAATGGCGTCGTGGTGTTGTGACGACGATTGAATTTCAGCTTGAAGAATAGAGATGTGGACGCAAAAAGCGGCCAGGCTTTGACGAAAGAGTTAGGGATCAACCGGGTAGCGATCATCCGGACCGATTATCAAGTTTAAGGCGGAGACATGATTGAGATGCGCTGGAAAAAAGTAAAAGTTCTCACCTCCGCCGCTGTGGTGGCGCTGGCAACTGCTGTGGCGAGTGCGCCGACGGTAGTTATGGCCCAGCAATGCGCAACAGATGATGGGCCTTCCAAGACCCTTGCGACAACCACCGCGACCGTTCTTGGAAAAGTTTTCGAACAGATGCAGGCGGAAGAATATCAAGAAGCGCTTGTTGCGTTAAATGACCTCCTGGCGCAGCGGGGCTCAAGCATGAAGCCATATGATGCTGCGACAACTTATGAGTTACGCGGCTCGGTGAGGGCTAATCTTGAAGATTACCGCGGCGCCCTTGCCGATTTTCAGCGTGCGCTAAACCTCAATGCTCTTCCTAGCTCGCGCAATAATAATCTACGTTACTACATCGCTCAGCTTCAGGTGCAAGAAGAGCAATATCAATTGGCGATCACGGGCCTCAATAAATGGATTCGTGATGCGCGAGCTTGCGACACACCGGTTGATTCCAATGCATATTACCTGCTGGCGGCGGCGTACACTCAGATTATTCCGCCTAATTTTCGCGCTGCGCTCAGCCCTGGCGAAAACGCCATCCGCGTTAGCGAGTTGGATGGTGGTGAGCCGCGCAAAGGCTATTACGATCTGCTGAATCTGATTTATTCAGAACGCGGCGAGAATGTGAAGCGCGGTGATCTGCTCGAAACAATGGTCAATAACTGGCCGGAGAATAAAGGCTACTGGGTTCAGCTCTCAGGCTCGCACTCACAAGCCGGACGTGACCGTGAAGCCTTTGCGGTTCTTGAAGTCGCTTATCGGGCGGGTCTCGTGACCAAAGAATCTGACTTACTGAATCTCATTCGATACTACTCCTTTTTTGAAAATCCGTATCGCGGCGCCCGGCTTTTAGAGCGCGAAATGACGGCGGAAAATATCAAGCGTACCCAGGATAATCTGGTTTTGCTCTCGCAACTCTGGAGTCAGGCGCGCGAACATAAGAAATCAATTCCGATCCTTCGCGAAGCTGCTCGGAACTCTGATAAAGGCGAACTTTTTTATCGCCTCGGTCAGGTGCTTCTCGCTGATGAACAATATTCCAGGGCGCAAACGGCTCTTGAAAGCGCGGTCAATCGCGGCGGCATGAAGCGTAAGGATACGGGTGATGCATGGTTGCTTCTGGGGACGGCGCGATTTAATCAGGCTGGCCCGGAAGATACCGCGATTTGGGCCAATGCGCGCAGAGCATTTGTCAGCGCTCAACGCTATGAAACAGCCCGTGCCCGCGCTTCTGCGTGGATCACCTATATCGATGCCGTGAACTCGACTTATGAGAGAGGTATTGAAATTGAAAGACGGCAAATTCTGGAACGCTGCGAACAGGACGAGGATCGTTTGCAAACGCAAGCCCGCATTCGTGAGCTGCAAAGCCGTCCAATCAGTGTCGAAGAGTTAGCGACCCAGGCTGAGTTTGAGGAACGCTGCACCGGACCACTTGGCCTTGACGATGTTGCAGAAGATACGCCTGCTGGTGATAGTGGCGGTGACGGTGACGAATAACTCAAGCTTAGCAATTCAGAAAAAAAGAGCGGCCCTCATGGGCCGCTTTTTTATTTTGAGGTTAAAGTGTATACAATAACACCGCCAATCCCGGCCTGTACCGGAGTGAGCGGTGTTAAATAAATTTCTAAGTCATGATGGTTCATGTGTCATTGTCGGACTTGTTCCGGCAATCCAGAGTTCTACATCTTTGTATGATGCTCTGGATCCCCGGAATAAATCCGGGGATGACGGATGGATTATTGCTCGGTAATAGCGCCGTCTCTTAACGCGCATTAATAATCCTCGCGCTCGCCCAATAATCGGCCGCCATTATTGGAGTCGGGAATTGAGCTTGAGCTTGAGCATTGCGCATAGCCCTGGCGCCAGCCGGCACGATAGGCGTCGTCATTCTCAAACGCATAGGAGTCACGCGATTGTTTGGATGAGAAGCTTTTGCCATCCTCGGTTGAGGTCAGGCAGCCATCATTATAACCCACCTGAAAACCCGGGGATTCTTGCAAGGCTTTGATATCAGCGCCGGTTGTGCACCCGGCGAGCAAAATGGCGCCCAGCACTGCGCCCAATACAGCACGTGGCGTGCGCGGAGAAATGGATCGGATCACGGTCAGCGTTTCCTTCCTGTCATTGTTATTAACAAGACCTTAGCAAGATCCTGGCGTCAGGTCTTTGAAAAACCCATCACAAAAGTGAAATCCCCCGTTAACGGTGTTCCGGTTACAACGGTTTCCAGGATTGACACGGGAATCTCGGAAGAATGAGTGATTTTGAAACGGCGGATGATACACGCATCCCTGATGCGGTAACGCTGCTGACCCCTATGGAAAATACGAGCCCCAGCCCCCGCTCGCTGATGGTGCGAAAGCTCGCCGATATCGTTGTCTTGCCGTCCGGGCGTATTTCTTCAAATGAGCGCTCCCTCGTCGCTGATATTCTCTTGCAAGTTGCGGACAAGGTGGATACCGGCATTCGCGTCGAGCTGGCCAAGCGGGTGGCGCGCGTGGCTGAATGTCCGCCTGCACTGTTGCGTATGTTGATATTGGATGAGCCTGTAGTGGCGGGTGAAATTCTTAACCAGGCTGAAACTGCGCCTGAGGATTTATTGATTGAGGCTGCTAATGAGGGTGGGTTGGCGCATCGCGAAATGATCGCGCGCCGCAAGGATCTGTCGACGTCGGTTGCAGATGCGGTTTTGCAGTATGCTGAAACCGAAGTTTGTATGCAGGTATTGAAGCGTGACAGCTGCGTGCTCTCGCCAAAGGCTGTCAACAAACTTGTGGCCATGAGCGCGAGCACGCCGGAATTTCAGCCCTTATTATTGCGGCGCAGAGAACTTGAGCCTGCACATGGCTTTATGATGTTCTGGTGGGTTGATGCGGAGCGCCGCCGTCGTATCTTAACTCGCTTTGCTCTTGATCGGGCTCTTATCCAGGACGCGCTCGCTGATTTATATGAGCGGGTCTTTCGCTCCAATGAACCAGATGAATTGGTCAAGGAAATCTTAATTTTTGCCGAGCGCCGACATCGCCCGCGTGGAGCCGATGGCGAGCAGGTGCCAATGGATGTTATTATACGGACGATTAGAGTCGCCCGCAAAAATGCGCCCCGGGAAATCATTGAGGCGGTTGGCTTGATTGCCGGGGTTTCCAGCGATCTGGCGGCGCGTATTCTTCGTGATCCAGGGGGAGAGCCCATTGCGATTTTGTGCAAAAGCGTTGGTATGCCGCGCGATGACTTCTTTTCTATCTATCATGAGCCGGTAGATGAGGACGGCTCGGCGGGAAGCAGAATATCTATTGGGCATTTTCGATACGATGGCGCGTGATTTCAGCCGCGCTGTGCTTCGCTATTGGGATTGGGAGGGTAATCCGCGAATTGCGCATATCAAGTGTTTGTTAAATAAAGCGGCAGACGGCGTCGAAGATTAGAGCGTTTCAGACGGAAAACCGGTCCTCACTTTTTTGCCCGCGCTCAAGGTTTTTTAAGCGTCGCTTAATTGGTTTATGCGAAGTTACATTTCGCGTCGGTCGCGACCTTGCGTATTTAGGTTGCTTCCGGCGTTTCATTTTATTTTGGCGTCTCTTTTCGAGACTGTCTGCGTCGCATCAATTTACATAAAATTATCACATTGCACATCTCGCGGTGTTAACGCGGGTTGTTGCAGTATATTGTTTGAGTATCAGATTTAGAACTATCTGGAGGGTGCATGCTGTCATCGATGCGTGTCATCGTATTTGCATCGCAAAAGGGCGGCTCGGGCAAGACCACCTTGTCAGGCCATATTGCGGTGGAGGCTGAGCGTCAGGGCGCTGGGCCTGTTGCGTTGATCGATACTGATC
>JAADIH010000129.1 GCA_013151435.1 Alphaproteobacteria bacterium | reverse complement strand
GTGTGTCCCAGCCCCAGTGACGCAACGATCATGCCGATCCGATAAGCTCGATTTTATAAACGTCGGGATCTTCGACGAACGCGATCACATCGCGCGCTCCGGTTTGGTCCGCCGCAAACGTCATCGGGCCAGGATCCCGGGCGATGTTGATACCCATTGACCCGAGGCGCTCACAGGCGGCGTAGATGTCTGAAACGCCGATAGCAATGTGACCAAATCCGGTGCCGTGACTGTAGTCACCTTCATCCCAATTGTGGGTCATCTCGATGACGGTGTTCGATGCTTCATCGCCATAGCCAACAAAGACCAGCGTGAAACGGCCCTCCGGATAGTCCTCACGGCGCAATTCGTGCATACCCAATGCGTCCAGATAGAACGCCAGCGATTGTTCGAGATTGCTGACGCGAATCATGGTGTGCAACATACGCGCAGGTGGCGCCGGACCATGTGCGTTAGGTCGAGTTTTTTCGTTCATGAGTTACCCTCTCCTTATTGTGTGATTGTGGAAACCTAGCGTTAGGCTAGGTTCCCACTGATTGACGCCGCTTAGTTGTAGAACGGAGAGTCCATTTCTCGGCTTGCCGCCTCGCTGGCTTTAGCATCGAATACCCGAGTGTAGAAAGCGGCGTTTAGTGCGGCCGCCTCCGTCGGGAAATAGTCCAAAGCGAATTTCTTTGCATTCTCTATCGTATCGAAGGCATACAATCCTCCAGGCGTACCCGTATGAAGTCCACTCAACCATGTCTTCGCCAGGAGGCCCGGTTGTTTCTTGAGTGTGGGGTTAAGTTCACGCCAAGGCGCCGTTGTATCAAACGGCATTGCGTGCAATTGAACTTCAGTGTAAACGAACGCACCAGGTTGATGGTCGATCTTTCCGTCATAGTGCATGGAGTTCATATCACGACTGGCCGCCTCACTGGCATCAGCATCAAACACTCGCGTCGTTTGCGCCACACCAAAGCCTTTGGCCTCTTCGGGAAAGTAACCCGTGACGAACTTCTGCGCATTTTCAACGCTGTCAAAGGCATATAGTCCACCTCCCGAGTTGTTTCCAGCACCAAACAACCAGGTTTTGTTGATGAAGCCGGGTTGCTCCTTAATGTTTAGATTGACCTGATGCCATGGGATGTCATCGAATGACGGAACGGATAATTGAAGTTCCGTGTAAACGAACGCTTTCTGTTTCATGATATTCGCCTTTGGTTTGAGGTTTTCATTTGTCGCTAAGGCAAGAACGCCGAAACTCGACGTGGCCGCAGCGGTCGCTGATACGGCAAGCTTCAGCGCCTTGCGGCGAGTCATGGTCTTGCCATCGGTTTGGTACGACGGGTTCTGTTCCTTTCTCACCGCGTGTCTCCATTTGCATAAAATAGTGACCTCTATATAATGATCACTATCGTAAGTATTAAATAGCGAACACTATTTGTCAACGCCTAAATAGAGATCGCTACGAAAGGAGGTGGTAGCCGATGCGTCACAAAGGTGTTCCAAAGGAAGAAACACGACAGAAAGTCGTGGAAGCCGCCGGCCGTAGCTTTCGAAAGTACGGTTATGCCGGCATCGGCGTAAACGGCCTCGCGGAGGCGGCTGGCGTGACATCCGGGGCTATTTACTCGCACTTCGGCTCCAAAGGCGGTGCATTTAGCGGCGCCTTGGCCGCTGGCCTTGATGAGGTCATTGAGGGGGTGCCAGAATTTCGACGCCAACACGGGAGTGATTGGGTCAAGGTATTCGTGGACTACTACTTAGGAAAATCCCATCGGAGTAATCTTGAGACCGGCTGTGCAATGGCAACGTTAACAGCGGAAGTGGTCCGTTTCGGCGCGGACATACACGCGATCTATGAAAATAAGATGACTGTGATCGCTGACGTGGTATCGAAGGGACTCGCAGGTGGCTCAGACGACGAGCTTCGCGCAAGAGCCTGGTCAATGCTCGGCATTCTCATAGGCGGGATCAACGTCACGCGAGCAATGAAAAGCGCCAGAGCCTCGGAAGAAGTTGCAGAAGCAATCAAGGCCACGGCGGTAAAGGTTGCAGGCCCAACGCGTTCGTCGGTGCCAGATTAACGGTCTTTTCTGCTGAATACCGCACTCATTGAAAGGCACGCCGAAGCCAGAGCTGATATCTTTGATTACATCGAGTGCTTCTACAATCCGCGAAGAAAGCGAAAGTTGGAAACACTTAAACCGAAGAAGTCGAAATTAACTCAACCGTCCGTGGTATCGGGGTAAAACCCGTGCGAATCGAGCTCTCCCTCAAGCGCCGCCTCGGGCAGCTGCTTCACCAACGGGCCCAAAACACCTTCTTTCCCCGTAATCGCTTGCCCTGATTGCACTGCTTTCAGGGCTGCTTCAAAATCAAATTTTTCTGCCATGATTCAATCTTCTTTCCGAATAGATTAAAGAATTGACACAGAAAACTTAACACTCCCTTTCATCACAGGTCCTCTTGAGCTTGGTTGTCGGGAGAACGCGTTCACAACGCTGCGCCCCTTTTCGTCGATCAAGGCCTGTCGGGTTGCGCTTTATTCAGTCGGCATTGGCAAATCTTGTCTTTGAGGTTTGAACGCGTACTGTCGCCAAGTAGATGCGGCGTCCATACAGTGGAACGCCCTCGCCCGGTTGGCGACATTTCTTGCATGGTTTTGTTATTGCTTCTCATATGCAAGGCGCGACGACTGCAGTTAACCTGGAATGCGATCCCCTATTCTAAGTGTCTAACCGGCAACCCTGCGCGGTGTTTTCGCCGCCATTGAGCGGGAGGCAGAGCGAAATATTTACGAAAGGCCCTCGTGAAAGCGGGAAGACTTTCGTAACCCACCCGGTGAGCAATCTCTTCAACACCCAGATCTGTGTCAGCGATCAAACGGGATGCGACGTTCATACGCCAGCGGCTTACATAACTCATCGGCGCCTCGCCAAGCGCAGTCCGAAATCGCGCAGCAAAACGGGACACGGACATGCCAACGGATTGCGCAAGCATGCTGACGGAGATCGCAGCACCAGGCGCCTCGTGAATTTTGTTAAGCACAGCCCCTACTTTCGGATCGCTCAGGCCGCGAAACCACCCAGGCCTATCGGTACCTTCGGCTTCCATATGAATTCGGATAGCTTCGGCGCAGAACATTTCGAGAATACGATCGGACATATAACCCTGTCCAGACCTTGCAGCCTCGATTTCGTTTAAGAGAAGTTCCGCTAGAAGCTGAATGGTTTTACCGCCATTGCGACCAGATACGTCTGCATGCACGATAGGCGGCAAGGCTTCGATCAATGGGTTGTTGTTCGTATTGCCCAACATGAAAACGCCACAGACGAGCTCGGTTGCGCCACTTGATCTTCCCTTGCGTATTCGTACCGGAAAATCGTCAAGTAAATCCTCGAAAGGAATGACGCGGTCAGGTTCGCCATCGACCATAGTGTGTCGTTGACCGCCAGTACAGATTACGACTTCACCTGCGCGCACGACCAGGGGACTTGCATCATCCGTATGGAGTTCGAAGGACCCGCGGCGCACGAGATGGAAAGGAACTATTTTGGTATCAGCAGCGACCGGAATGGCAAGAGCAAGAGCTCGAGCGTCGGGAATTTCAATCGCCCATGGCGGTTGGTACTCCTCGGCGAGCAGCAACGTGCCACTCACATTCAAGGAGGACAAGACATCACTAAATGCACCTTTATCTAACATAAAAAAAGTCGTTTCTGCATAGTATTTTGCTGGCTTAATCATAGTAACCATTGCTTTATTGGGTCAATATCGAATTCCATTTTTTTGTCGAATATATGGGAGCACACCCATGTTAAGGATATGCAGATCATGAAGCTCTACCATTCACAAACCTCCCCATTCGTGCGCACGGTTCTGGTGGTGTTGGATCATCACTGTCTGCTGGCAAGTGTGGAAACCGTTTCACTGGATTTGTTTTGCGGTGGTGATCGGCAGCAATTATTGATGAAAAACCCGGTGGGTAAAATTCCCGCCCTGGAGCTTGATGATGGCGAGGTCATCTTCGATAGTTCTGTCATCGTCGACTATATTGACGAAATTGGTCACGGGGCAGGACTTTTTGATAGCAAGGCTTTATCCCCGCACCGCCTGCGAACGTTCTATGCTTTGAGCAACGGGATGATGGATGCGGCTGTAAGCAGTGTCATGGAGGTCTTGCAAAGATCCGAAGAACTGCAATCCGAGAAATGGCTGGCACGCTGGGAAGAAAGCATCATGACGAGTGTAAGGCAAATCTCAATTTGCTTGCCACAGATTCGCGATACCGGCCTCATGCCAGAGCTTTCATTCGTGGTCGCCCTGGACTATCTGAATTTCCGTCTACCGCATATTGAGTGGCAAGCAAAATACCCCAAACTTGCCATTTGGGTGAAAGAACAATTGAAACAGGATATTTACCGCAAGACCGATCCGCGGCTTGCCAAATAGCCACTAGCGTATTATGCAGTTTGAGCGATTTTGTATTGTGGCACGATGGAGCCATCCTTTCCCTCACCATTTCTCACCAAAAGGCCGGATGTCGAGCTCGAACGTCCACGCGGAAGAAGGTTGGTGCGTTAGCATGAGTGCAGTCTCTGCAATATCAGCGGGGTCGCAAAAAAACTCATCAGGATAGCCGGCCAGTTTCTCTCGCATTACCGGCTCGCTCACAACAGCATCAATAATGAGCAACGACACATGAACGCCATCGGGTCCATAGGCGCGTGCCAATGATTCGGCAAGACTCCTCTGCGCCGCCTTGGCGGCGGCAAACGCAGTACTATTCGCGCTGCCACGACGGGATGCCGTCGCACCGATAAAGATAATTGTTCCAGCGCCAGCCTTTTTCATAGCCGGTAGAACATAGCGCGTCGTCGAGAATGCACCGTATGCGCCGACGCGCCAGGCTGATTCGAAGTCAGCCTGACTAACTGAAAGGGCATCCCCCCAGGCGCCCTTGCCGGCATTGTAAATGAGAACATTCACGTCACCCAAATCTCTTGCAATTGCTGTGAAAGCCGCATCGACTGAGCCACTGTCAGAAACATCGCACTCAAATGCCTGCGCGCCGGGTATATCGCTCGCCATGGTAGACAGGCGGTCAAAATCCCGCGCGAGCACCGCCACTGCGTACCCGTCGGCTGCAAAACGGCGCGCAAATGCTGCGCCGTTGCCTGGACCGGCTCCGACGACTACGCAGACTGGCCGCGTTGAAATCCTGGATTGCACCATCAATCAGCTCCATTTATTCTGCGTTCAAATACTGGCGATCAGGCAGTGATCAAGATTGCCAATGGGACGGAATGGTTCTTTCAAAATAGGGCAACGCCTCCACCCTCCCGCGTCAGTTCGTTATGGACGCTGGAATGATTGAAGACAGCCCATAGTCAGGGCAGCGTGCGCTGAGGCGAAGGATCATCACTGTTAGCGGGTAGAGCGTGAAATCGGCGACTGATGATTGATCACCGAGAAGAAAATTACCGTTTAGATTGTGCGAAAACATATCAAGGTTGAGCTTGATCGTTTCCTTGGCCTCTGCAATTACATTATTGTCCAGTGAGCCATCTTGTCGGAGCAATAATTCATCTACCATTCGGCGGACCTGAGGATAAAGATAATTTTCTGCTTCATTCGCCATCCGTCTACCGATGGCTCGCTTGTGTTTGTTACGTGGCCAGAGTGGCTTACCAGAACCTGGAAAGTCGTCCTCAAGATATTCAATGATAGCGGGTGACTCATAGAGCTTGAATCCATCATGGACGATGGCTGGAGATTTTCCTCTAGGATTAACCGCCAGCAATCGTGACGCCTGCAAGTCTCCAGCATCAACGCGCAGTATCTTATGATTGTAGCGAAATTCTTCTTGTTCAAGTGAAAGCCAGACTTTCCACGAGAAGGGCGTTCCTGAAACGTAGTAAGAATTCATGGCCATCGTCCAATACCTTGATGCCTTTCTAGGCCCAGCCGACAATTCTCAATGCAAAGAGCATCTGACATCCGAAACTAATGACAAATGCAATCGTTCTCAATAGCGGTATGCCAAAAGTATAAATTGCGGTATGAGCTACGCGGCTCGCTAGGAAAACGAAACCAGCGAACGCCGTCATCTGGTCGCCAAGCCCTAGCACATGAACTGTGATTGCCAGTGGCGCGAAAACCGCCAGGTTTTCAATCGCATTACGGTGGGCGCAAGCTAGTCGATATGCCCAGTCTGCTTCAGGCCGAACATCCGGCTGTGGATTCTTTAGCGCCGTCCATGGACCCATCTCCTTTAGCCTATTGAGGATAATTGGGACCCAGATAAGTGCGGTAAAGCCAGCTGTAAGTGTCGCGGCCAAAAGTTCCGGTGAGAGTGTATTCATCAAGCGCGTTCCTTCGTTTGAGAATTCCAGAACACGTAATTTAATCCGTAATCGTGGTTGTATCTATGGTCAGGAAGCTCAAATTCTTTGCAGAATCGATTTTTTTCCTAGAGAACGTTGGTTGCGGATTTTCCACGAGGCTTTGTAAAGACGTTTTCGGACTGTTACGCGCAGCTCGCAGAAGATGAGCTGACGTCAAAAAATCACGTTGGCAAAGGCATATATCTGAGGTGGCCCCATTCCTTTGGACAGCTAAAGTCGATTCTATAAGTGTATCCAAGCCTGCGCATTTTCCGTTCTCCGTCTCAGCATCATTATGCCGGAGAACTCCAAATACGCGTGGAGTTATTCTAAGGGGGCTTACAGTTTCTCCTTAGCGTGCGGCTTGCCGGCTCACGCTTTGGAGTTACTATGAGAGTACTGGAACTGTCAGACTGCGGCTGCCGCCCCGGCAAAGCCGGGGGGCTCCCGTTAGTACTAGAAGTGCCTGACGATTATCTGGGAGAAACCGGACGTTTCTAGCTGGTTAAGGAGCGGACATCTGTGATCTGCGTTGACACGATAGGTGGAATCTCAACCAAAAGCGGTCTTAGTCAAGACGGCCACGAGGCGGCGCTCCATGTGCTAGGTGAAAACGTGCTGGTCAAAGCAATGATGCAGATCGTTACAATCAATGCGTGGAACCGAATGGCTATAGCCACCGCGATGAAGCCATTGCTTACTGTCTCATCTCGAATGCCTGCTTCTGACCCACAGAGAAGCTCACTGAAATTTCTGAAGGAGTGAATTCGCCACATCTTCAAAGACTCTCTCATCCCCAAGCGACTGTGCGAGAACCAAACCACCCTCTAGGCTTGCGAGCACTAGAGTCGCACGTTTTCTTGAATCGGCAGGCTTCAAATCGTACGCTGTTTTGAACGCAATCTGCAGCCATGCCAAATTCTTTTCAAAGAATGTTCTCGCTCTGCTCGATATTTCAGGTGGTAAGCCGCCGCTCTCAGCACCAAGCACGACACACAGACAGAGCTTCTTATCCTTTACCAACGCCTTCCGAAAGGCATTGATATAGGCCTTGAGCACTTTAGGCGATTTTTCAGGAAAGCCTTCCGGATCGCCCAATGCTTCGATGCTCCGTATACCGCTCAGTAACGGCAATGCCGATGTCGGATTTCGCCGGGAAATGATAGTGCACGCTTGCCGCCTTAATACCGACCGCGTCGGCAATATCGCGAGTGCTAAAGCCGTTATAACCCGCCACTCGGATCATGCGCTCGGCCACTTCTAGAATTTCGTTCCTTTTCGAAGTAGCTGTTTTCATGGGAAATTATCCTGATCCGAAAAATGCACACTAACTAATAGTAGTTAGGTGTTGACAGTCCGTCAAGGACAAGTTATGTTTCTAACAAACTAACTAATGTTAGGTAGATAGTTAAACTCAACACCAATAGAAAAGGAACAAAAAATGTCTACAGGAAACAAACAAAAACGTGTATTGCTGGTGATGTCCTCTCATGACGAGATGGGGATCAGCGGAAAGCAAACAGGAACGTGG
>JAADIH010000034.1 GCA_013151435.1 Alphaproteobacteria bacterium | reverse complement strand
TTTTCACCGTATAAGCATTGCGGATTGAACCATCCGAAAGCTGCACGAAAGGCGGCGTCCTGTCACGCAAGACGTTTAACTCCATGGTCGCGCGCGAAGACAACCCATACGCCATCAGCGCCGCAATAAGGCCGAGCACGAGAGCATACACTATCGTACGCGGACGAATAATCCTGACAGAAGTTTTCTCACCCTTCTCGCGGCGGATTTCATTCTTATCCGTGTCATAATCAATCAGCCCCCTTGGGCGGTCGATCTTTTTCATGATGTCATCACAAGCATCAATACAAAGCGCACAATTAATGCATTCAAGCTGTATCCCATCACGAATGTCGATGCCCATAGGACAAGCGGCAACGCAGGCCCGGCAGGAAATGCAATCGCCGCGACCATCCCAGCTCTCACCTTTTTTGTGAGGCCCACGCGGTTCGCCCCGATCTACCTTATAGGTGACTTGCAACGATTCCTCGTCCGTCAAAGCCGCCTGAATGCGTGGCCAGGGGCACATATAAATACAAACCTGTTCGCGCATGACGCCTGCAAAAGTATAAGTGGTAAAGGTCAAAATCCCCATGAAGAGGTAAGCCGTTAAGGGCGCTTTCCCCAGCAACATTTGCGGCAGGATAGTCGGCGCATCATGGAAATAAAAAACCCAGGCGCCGCCGGTCACCGCAGCGATCAATACCCACAATGAATGTTTGGTGAATTTCTTGCCGATCTTCTCAACATTCCACGGCGCCTTGGCAAGGCGCATGCGCTTGTTACGGTCGCCTTCGACCAAGCGCTCAACCGCAATAAAGAGATCCGTCCACACGGTTTGCGGGCAGGTATAACCGCACCAGACACGCCCAAATAATGCGGTCGCCAGAAACAACGCCAGTGCGCCGAGAATTAACAGCCCCGTCACATAGTAAAGCTCATCGGGCCAAATTTCGATCGCGAAAAAATAAAACCGCTGTCCGGTAAAATCCACCAGTACTGCCTGGTCCGGCTCACCCGGCCCACGCGCCCAGCGCAGCCACGGCAATGCATAATAAACCCCGAGCGTTGCAAAAAGCAGCACCCATTTCACAAGGCGGTACGTCCCATGCACGAGCTTGGGGTAGATCGGCACGCGCGATTTATAGAGCTCACGCTTTGGCGCGCTGTTAACGGCCTCAACTTCAATTCGTTGAACGCCAGCCGCTACCTCTCGGGGGACCGCTGGCTTGCCGCTATCTATCAATGTGTGTGTTTGGCTCATTTGTCCCGATCATACACCATACCCACCGGGGACGTTTGTTCTTTTACGTGAGCGGTGGTTTTGTTGCTTTATTCACCCCCGCCAAGGGAGTGCACATAGACCGCCAAAGCAACAATCTGTTCTTCTGTTAAACGCTCGTTCCAGGCTGGCATCACCCCCTCGCGGCCATTCTTTAGGGTCTCGTGAATGGTCTGACGATCACCGCCATAAAGCCAGATCACATCGGTGAGGTCTGGCGCCCCTTGCGCCTGATCACCCTTGCCGTCAGTACCGTGACAGGAGACGCAAGTTTGCGCGAAGATTGGCGCGGCTCTTGTGACCGCCTCCGCATCCGCCTCACCGCCCGACAGGCTGGTTACATATTCTACGAGATCAATGATCTCTTCACGTTGCAATATTCCATCACGACCATAAGCCTGCATCAGATTTAATCGCGTCTCTGGATCATCAGCGCGAATGCCATAGCGAATAGTTTGTTGAATGGCCGCGAACGAGCCGCCCCAAATCCAGTCATCATCGTTTAAATTCGGATAACCGGCAAAACCTTGCCCGCCCGATCCGTGACAGGTGGCGCAATTATCGCCAAATAGCGAAGCGCCAGCGGCCATGGAAAGTTGCAACAATTCGGAATCGTTTTCGATATCGCCGACGGATGAGACCGACAATAATCTTTTGAGTGTTTCATCGCGGCCAGCCTCAAGCTCGGCCATAGCGGCGGCGACATTGGCGCGCTCAGAATGATTGCGTAGCCCCTTGGTATAACCCGTAATCCCCGGCCAGGCTGGCATCAGAACCATATAGACCACCGATATGGCGATACAGATATACCAAGTATAAAGCCACCAGCGCGGCAGCGGATTGTCGAGCTCTTTGATGCCGTCCCATTCGTGGCCGGTGGTTTCAACGCCAGTATGTTCGTCGACTTCCTTATCCGCCATGTCAGATGTCCTCTTCCTCAAGCGGAATATTTTTGGCTTCATCAAATGATTTTTTGTTACGCGGGTTCAGCGCATAAACCAGCACCAGCGCAAATGCGATAACGAAGAGAATCAGCCCCCAGGTTTGAGCAATATATGAAAGTGTTTCATGCATCGTGGCGTCTACCTGTAATTTTCTTCCGGCTTATATTCTTCAAAATCAACTAATGTTCCGAGCATCTGCAGATAGGCGATGAGCGCATCCATCTCGGTGATCGCATCTGGGTTTCCGTCGAAATCACGGATTTGCGCTTTCGGGTAGCGCGCCAGAAATGCGTCATAATCAGGCGAGAAGGGATCGACCTGCGCCGTGGCGTCACTCGCTGCTTGCGCCACCATTTCTTCTGTATAGGGAACCCAACCGCAACATTGGCTTTCAAATCAAGCTCTAAACGCTCAACATTGATCTTGTTCTTCATCAAAAAAGAATATGGCGGCATTACCGATTCCGGCACAATGCTGCGCGGATCAATCAAATGCTGAACGTGCCAGGCGTCAGAATATTTTCCGCCAACCCGGGCGAGATCCGGCCCTGTCCGCTTAGAACCCCACTGGAAAGGGTGATCATACATGCTCTCAGCGGCAAGCGAATAATGCCCATAGCGCTCAACTTCGTCGCGCAAGGGACGTATCTGCTGGCTATGGCAGAGATAACAACCTTCGCGCACATAGACATTACGCCCCGCCAATTCGAGGGGCGAATATGGCCGCATCCCACGAACTTTCTCGATGGTGCTTTCAAGATAGAATAATGGGGCGATCTCTACGATGCCGCCAATAGAGACAACAACGAGAATGGCAACGGTGAGGAGCCAACCATGTTTTTCTAAGAGTGCATGTTTACTTAACATCTCTCGCCCCTCCTATTGCGCTGGTGCAGCGGCAAGGCCGTGCACAGGTTCAAGTTCTTTTTCACGCACATCGCCGCGCGCTGTACGCCAGAGATTATACGCCATGATGAGTGCGCCAATGAGGAACAGCGTGCCTCCAAGCGCCCGAATAATATAATATGGATGCATCGCCTCGACGGTTTCAACAAAGGAATATTCAAGGAAACCAAAGCTGTTATAGGCGCGCCACATCAGGCCTTGCATGACGCCAGAGACCCACATCGAGGTGATATATAGAAGAATACCAAGGGTGGAGACCCAGAAGTGCCACTCAACCAAGGCTTTGGAAAAGAGCTGCTTGCGATTCCACAACCACGGCACCAGACAGTACAGCGCACCGAAGGAAATATATCCAACCCAGCCGAGCGCACCCGAATGAACATGACCGATCGTCCAGTCCGTATAGTGAGAAAGTGAATTCACCGAACGGATCGCCATCAGCGGACCTTCAAAGGTCGACATGCCGTAAAATGCCACGGACACCACCATCATCCGCAAAACAGGATCGGTGCGCAACTTGTCCCAGGCGCCGGATAATGTCATCAGTCCATTGATCATCCCGCCCCAGGACGGCATCCACAACATGATGGAGAAGGTCATCCCAAGGGTCTGCGCCCATTCCGGCAGCGCCGTATAATGGAGATGGTGCGGACCGGCCCAGATATAGATAAAGATCAACGACCAGAAGTGAACAATTGAAAGCCGATAGGAATAAATCGGACGCTCAGCACGCTTCGGAATAAAATAATACATGATCCCGAGAAAACCGGCCGTGAGAAAAAAGCCAACTGCATTGTGGCCGTACCACCATTGCGTCAATGCATCCTGGACGCCCGCAAACAGCGAATAGCTTTTGGTATCGGTGAGCGAAACCGGCACTGCAAGGTTGTTGACTATATGCAGCATTGCAACGGTGATAATAAAGGCGAGGTAGAACCAGTTCGCCACATAAATGTGCTTTTCCTGGCGCTTCCAGATCGTACCGAGGAAGACGAGCAAATAGGTTACCCAGACAATGGTCAGCCAGATATCGGCATACCATTCAGGTTCGGCATATTCACGCGACTGGGTAACACCCATCAAATAGCCGGTAGCGGCGATAACGATAAAAAGCTGGTAGCCCCAAAAAACAAACCATGGTGCCAGGCCACCCGCGAGCCGTGCGCGCGACGTGCGCTGCACTACATAAAAAGATGTCGCCATCAGCGCATTGCCGCCAAACGCAAAGATCACTGCAGAGGTGTGCAAGGGGCGCAAACGCCCGAAATTCAGCCATGGAAGATTGTCAAAATATAGGATATTCGGAAAGGCAAGTTGCGAGGCAATCGTCACGCCCACAAGGAAGCCCGCGATACCCCAAAACATGGTGGCAATGACGCCAGCTTTTACCACGCCAAATTCGTAGCCGCTGTTATCTGCGGAGGGTTTTGAGTAACTGCGCGCACCAAGCGCAAAACCACCCATGATGAAGGCGATCAGAAATATTAACGCATGGGCCTGCATCAACGGATCTGCGGTCCGGGCAGCCGTAAAAAGCGCCCAAATGGCGCCAATCCCTAATACTGCGCCGATGATGGCAACATCCGAACCGCCCTGGCCCGATCCGGTCTGGCCCAGTCCTGTCTGGTTCGGCTTGATCAATTGCTGGCTCATAAGCCGGTTATCTCCTCGCCTACACTGGAAATGTTATGCTCACCTTGCTCATTTCGCAGTGCGATATCTGACCTCTATCAATTTTTAGCGATCCTGAAACCGCCTTTTCAATTTTGTCGCAGCCCAGGCGCATTATGACGCAGTAGCTCCAAGTGTTAATTGGTCGCCACAAGGAACAATCCTTCAGTGGAATATCCTCTGCCTTACGGTCGTTTTTGTTTGAAACTCTACCCGGTACCGGATCACCCTAGCCCTGTTTCGGTTTAGGGCGCCAGCCGGACAGCCTTCAATATTTGAAGGCGATTAGAGAGTAGAACACTCAAAGAACCGCTATTAATTGGCTGTTTGTCAAGCTTGCTGGCGTATATATAGCATGCCATTGATGGGGTGAGATTAACCCGCTGGCAACCACAAGGCGGTATTTTCAACACTTATGGGCTTGTCTTTTTTCATCATCGCGATCTGCCTGATTTTTGGTTTCATCGCCGCTGTCGTTTCTTTCCGGCCAAATTTGCTGCCGGAAATAGGCGCGAGCCTGCGCCGTGCGGATCCCGTCAAACAGTTTTCTCCGCGTAACACTTTGTTCATTGTTGGCCCTGCCGCAAACCATTCTGCGTGCCGAATGCAGAGGCGCCTTTTAAAGCCCGCTATCCCTGCGTTGATCCGGGAAGATGTCTGCGTCATGGAAGTCTATGGCGATGACACGCCGCGCAAAAACGGCGACCCGGTAGATTGGCTGGATCCATCGCTATTGCGCCACGCACTCGATGCTGAGCACGGATTTTTCATCGTCTATGTTGATGATGCCGGAAAAACCCGCTTTCGCAGTGAAGCGCCAATGGTGACCGCTGATATCTTGCGGCGCGCCTGCCTTGATATCCCGCCGCCAAGTGGGGACGGCCCGGTAAAATCATCTATACTGAAAAAGCTGCGCGCGGCTTAAACGAGTTCCTGGCCTAAACTGGCGCCTGATAAGCCCGGCCAATCGAATGATACTCGATGCCAAGCTCGGCCATTTCCGCCGGATTATAGATATTGCGCAAATCGATCATGATCGGTGTATTCAATAGAGTCTTGACGCGTTCAAGATCGAGCGCCCGAAACTCGTCCCACTCCGTCACAATCAGGACCGCGTCAGCACCATCGAGGGCCTGATAAGGTCCTTCAAGATAATCCACATCCTTCAAGAGGGCCTTGGCCTCATTCATACCCGCGGGATCGAACGCCCGGATTTTAGCACCCGCAGCCTGAAGGGCGGGGATAATATCCAGTGACGGCGAGTCGCGCATATCATCCGTATTCGGTTTAAATGTCAGACCAAGAACAGCAATAGCCTTACCCGCTATCGAACCGCCACAGGCCGACAACACCCGACCTGCCATTTTCTTTTTGCGCTCATCATTGATGGCGACCACCGCCTCAATGATTTTTGTCGGCGCATCATTGCTCTGGGCAGTACGTACAAGCGCCAGCGTATCCTTTGGGAAACAGGAGCCGCCATAACCTGGCCCCGCATGGAGAAATTTGGAACCAATACGTCCATCATAGCCGATACCCTTGGCGACTTCCTGGACATTGGCGCCAACCTTTTCACAGATATCCGCCATTTCGTTGATGAAAGTGATCTTGGTCGCCAGAAAGGCGTTGGCTGCATATTTAATGAGCTCAGACGTGGCGCGATCGGTGACGACAATTGGCGTCTCATTTAGAAAGAGCGGCCGATATAACTCACGCATGACTTTCACCGCACGCTCATCTTCTGCGCCCACCACAACGCGGTCTGGGCGCTTGAAATCCCGGATCGCGGCGCCCTCGCGCAAGAACTCCGGATTGGAGACCACCGAGAAATCTGCGTCTGGCCGTGTCTTACGGATGATCGCCTCGACCTCCGTACCCGTCCCCACCGGCACTGTCGATTTGGTTACAATAACTGTGTAGCCCTCAATGACTTCGGCGATCTCTTCCGCCGCTTTGTAGACATAGGAGAGATCTGCATAGCCATCGCCCCGACGCGATGGCGTACCCACCGCAATAAAAACTGCATCGGCCTTTGCCGTGGAAGCCGCCAGATCAAGGCTGAAGGAAAGGCGGCCCGCCTTCACATTCTCAGCCACCAGAGATTCAAGCCCTGGCTCAAAGATCGGGATTTGGCCCTGTTCAAGTTTTTCGATTTTTTCCCGGTCTTTATCGACACAGACCACTTCATGCCCGAAATCCGCAAAACAGGCCCCTGAGACCAGGCCGACATACCCTGTGCCAATCATCGTAACGCGCATGGCGAATCCTTTAGTTGCCTGCCGGCTAACAGCGCGGACCAGGCCAGATAACTTCTTTGCAGTCTATTAAACGGCGTTTTGTGGAAATACCACCGCCCGGATGGTCATCAGCAAGATTTTGATATCAAACCATAAAGACCAACTATCCACATAGGCCAGATCATAACGGACACGCTGTTCCATCATTTCATTTTCCGAGGTCTCGCCGCGAAAGCCGTTCACTTGCGCCCAACCCGTAATACCTGGTTTCACTTTGTGACGCCCCGAGTAATTCTCAATCGTCTGGGCATATTGATGATTATGGGCCATGGCGTGAGGGCGCGGCCCCACGAGGGACATGTCCCCCTTAATGACATTTAAGAGCTGGGGCAGTTCATCAAGGCTATAGCGCCGTAGAAATCCGCCAACCCGGGTGATCCGAGGATCATTCACCTGTGCCTGTGTGACAACCTCGCCATCCTCAGCCACCGTCATTGTACGGAATTTATATATTTTAAAGACAGCATTATTAAAGCCATGCCGTTGTTGTACGAAAAACAGCGGCCCCTTGCCCTCAAGCCTGATCGCGATGGCAACCAGCAATAGAATTGGCGCCGCCAACACCAGCAATGCCGCTCCAAGGACATAGTCCTCTATAGTCTTTAAGACCCCGCCCCAGCCTTCAAGTGGGCGGCGGTAAAGCGACAATAGATTGGCGCCGCCGACGCTGGTTACTGCGCCGCCCATATGATCAAGCCAGTGAACATTGGGACAAATTGCAATGGAAACGGGTAGTATTGAAAGCCGCCTTATGAGGTGAGCCATATCTTCTTTTGACACCCGCGGTATGGCCAGCACGATATCATCGATCTCACCATTGCGCGCGGCAGCAGCAAGTGCATTTAGGTCGCCCTTGATCTCGGAATACTGATCATCACCGCTTGAACTAATGCCTGCTTCATAAATACCAACGATTGAAATGCTATTTTCGGCAGCGGCGGCGCGCTCGACAAATTTCGCCGCGAGCTCCGTCGCGCCAACAACTGCAATGCGTCGCGCAAAGGCGCCGCCATCCCGGCTCATAGCGCGTAAAATCTTTGCGCTGATCGACTGTGAAATCGTCACCGTGACAACAACAGCGCCAGACCAGCCAAAGAGCCACACCCGCGAGAAATTCTCCGAAATTTTCAACGCAAAGCCAAATGCCATCAAGCTTAGAACGACCAGCGCCCAGCGTGTGAAGGTCGCGCGAAATAAATGGCTTGTCGATAGAACCTGATCATAATCATAATAACCGTCCCGGCGCAGCAAGGCCGTCAGGCCAGTAGCGCCGACAATTCCAGCGGCAGTATATGTCTGGAAATCAAGCGGGACTTGAAGTGCGATTTGATGGTAGGCATAGGCAATCACAACCGAAGTTACGATCACCACCATGAAGTCAATAAATTGCACGATATCACCAAAGAGCGCACGCGTTATCGGCGCGCGACGGCGCACACCATCGCTCAAAAATTTATTTTGGCTGTTAATTTCCGTCTCTGCCATTTGGTCGCGAAAACCCCTTTTCATTCTTTATCATACTCTAACCAATGAAAAGAATCTGTAACCGCAGGCCGAAATCCGTGATAATTCTACCTTAGAGCCTGTCCTAAAATCCAACGAACCTTCTCCGGCATCGACAATCAGACGTTCACTACTTTTCGTCTTTGAATGACTTATTGAGGCAACCATTTAGGACATACGGCCCAAGGATTGCCTATTGGAGCAAGTAAACTTGACGAAAGACACCTCTTAAAGGTTACTTGTGCCATGTCGAAACAGTTTTCTGCGTTCTATGTCTCCTGGCGGGACGCCGAAAGGCGGCCCTTAGGGCTGCTCGACAATGATCCTGCCTATGGCCGTGCGGCAGCAGCGGCGTTGCAAGAACGCCTCAATCAGCTCGCAGACGAAGGCTGGATCATCCAGGAAATTATTCCTTCCAGTGGTCTGACATCGAAACAAACGGCCGCATTCACCGTCATCGCCTTTCGCTAGGCGGTCAGGCCTCACGCAGAAATCAATATTCCTAGGGCTTGCCTCTAAGCCAAAGCTGGGCCATGTCCCGCACCCATGAACACGAGAACACCCAAAGACATTGACCTCATCGAAGAGCTTTGCGCGCTGGCCAAAGACGCAGGCGCCAAGGCACTCGAAATCTACGCCACCGATTTTAAAACCGAGCTCAAGGAAGACGCCTCCCCGGTGACGCAAGCCGACCAACTGGGAGAGGAAATCATCCTCGCCGGGTTGGCAAAACTCGCGCCCGATATTCCGGTGCTTGCTGAAGAGAGCGCCTCAGAGGGCAAGATACCAGAACTTGGAAATCAATTTTTCCTCGTAGACCCCCTTGATGGAACGCGGGAATTCATCAACAGGACCGGCGAGTTCACCGTCAACATCGCACTCATTCGTGACGGCCAGCCCGTCATGGGCGTGGTTTATGCGCCCGCCATCAACCGTCTTTATGCCGGCGTTGCGGGTCACGGCGCCTGGGCCCAGTGTGTCGAAGAGGACGGAGCCACAGGGCCACGCGAGCCAATTACGGCCCGACCGCACCCACAAGATGGACTGACCGCTCTGGCAAGTCGCTCTCACCGCTCTCCTGAAACGGACGAATTCCTGAAAGAACTCAACGTCGCGGATTTTGCCGCCGCCGGGTCATCGTTAAAATTCTGCCTCATTGCCGAGAGCAAAGCGGATATCTATCCCCGGCTGGGCCGCACCATGGAATGGGATACTGGCGCAGGACAGGCAGTCTTAGAGGCCGCCGGCGGCGCAGTGGTCGTTCATCCGGGCGGAGAGCGCCTGCTCTATGGAAAGAAAGATCGTGGCTTTGATAATCCCCATTTCATCGCCTGGGGCATAAGAGATCAATGATAGAGAACGCCACCCGCATCACTAAATAAACCACTTGGCACGGTTGCATCGCGGCGCACCCAAATCTCCCAGAGCGCTGTGCGATCAATCAATTGAAACTCCGTATAAAGAAGAGCTTCCATACGCCCCTTGGCGGCAGTTGTCGCCGGATCGAGTTCAAGCCGTGGCACAAACACAACATTTGCCGCTGTCGCTGCCGATGGTCCATCAGCATGGCATTTGCGACGGTT
>JAADIH010000178.1 GCA_013151435.1 Alphaproteobacteria bacterium | reverse complement strand
GTACGTGACTACAGTCGGGTAGTCTTGCCGCCCTCGAACTTCGCACATGAGATAGAAAAGATTGAAAAACGCTGGCCAGCAGCTGTCGATTTTATCAAGAAATATAAACTGAACGAATTTCTCGGAGGACATAAGGGTGATGTCGGCATTGTCGTTCAGGGCGGCCTTTATAATACGCTCATTCGTGTAATGGAGTTGTTGGGGTTGGCCAATGTCTTTGGTGAAACCGATATTCCAATTTACTGCCTCAATGTCACCTATCCGCTGATCGATGAGGAGGTGAGGGGCTTTTGTCTCGACAAAAAAGCTGTGTTGCTAGTCGAGGAAGGGCAACCGGAATATATTGAGCAGTCCATCAACATGATTTTACGCAATGCTGACATTCAAACAAAGGTCATTGGTAAAGCCATGCTCCCGCGTGCCGGGGAATATACAGCGCAAGTCATTCGAAATGGATTGCAAAATTTCTTCGGCAGTTTCGCACCACATGTGATTACGCAACAATCACAATTATCAGAATCGAATTTATCTCCGGTGGAGAAAAATGCGATTGTAGAAACCGTGCCGCAACGCCCGGCAGGTTTTTGTACGGGCTGTCCGGAACGCCCCGTCTTTTCCGCCATGAAGCTGTTACAAAAGGAGATTGGCGAATTTCATGTGAGTTGTGATATTGGTTGTCATTTATTCTCTATTCTTCCACCATTTGATATTGGCAATACGACTATGGGATATGGGCTTGGTTGGGCTGGCGCCTCGGCCCTGCAGTCCGATGCAAAGCAGCGCACCATCAGCATCATGGGGGACGGGGGATTTTGGCATAATGGCCTCACCAGTGGTATTGGCAATGCGGTCTTTAACAAAACCGATAATGTTCTGGTGATTATCGATAATGGTTACTCGGCTGCGACCGGAGGACAGGACATTTTGTCATCGCGGGCGGTGAACAAAACCAAATCTACCAATAACCCAATCGCAAAAGCTGTGCGTGGTGTTGGCGTCGAATGGCTTAGGGAAGTCCACACATACAACATCGGTGATATGCGACGGGTGCTGAAAGAAGCGATGACGACGCCCGTGAACGGCCCGAAAGTCATCATTGCTCAATCGGAGTGCATGTTGAACCGCCAGCGTCGCGAAAAACCTTTGCGGGCGCGGGCAATCCGGGATGGAATGCGCGTTGTCAGGTCACGCTTCGGTGTTGATGCAGACACCTGTACTGGCGATCATGCGTGTATAAGGCTATCGGGGTGTCCGTCACTCACAATTCGCGATAATCCTGACCCTTTGCGCGACCATCCGGTAGCATTTGTGGACAACGATTGCGTAGGTTGTGGTGTTTGCGGTGAAAACGCTCATGCCGCAATTTTGTGTCCGTCGTTTTATCGCGCGGACATTGTCTACAATCCTACAGCGATGGATAAATTCGCAGCGAAAATACGAAATTCTATTATCGGTTTCTTCCAGCGCCGCAGTGATCGTCGCCGCAGCAAATATTCTTTTGGAGCATAAGGGATATGGCTGAGGAAAAAGCAATCAAGATTGCGATCAATGCTCTTGGCGGGCAGGGTGGTGGTGTGCTCAGCCAATGGCTGGTAACGCTTGGTGAGTTGTCCAGCTATATTGTTCAGTCAACTTCGGTGCCTGGTGTCGCTCAACGCACCGGCGCCACAGTCTATTACGTTGAGCTGTTCCCCGCCGCTTTGGCAGAGCAGAAGAAAAAGCCGCCGGTGCTCGCTTTGATGCCAGCCCCCGGCGACGTAGATATTGTGATCGCGGCGGAATTGATGGAAGCCGGGCGTGCTATCACACGGGGTTTTGTTACAAAACAAACCACGCTCATTTCATCGTCGCATCGGGTTTACGCCATTGGTGAAAAAATCAATATGGGCGATGGCCGCCAAAGCGGTGAGAGCGTTATTGCTGCCGCTAAGAAATCCGCCGGGCGGCTGATAATTTCCGATATGGATGCGCTGGCTGCATCGGCGGGGGCGGTGATCAGCGCAGTTTTATTTGGGGCGCTTGCCGGATCGGGCGCCCTGCCGATCGCGCGTGATAAATTCGAGGCCGCCATTCGTGCTTCTGGCCGCGCCATTGAGCGAAACCTTGCGGGCTTTAATGCCGGATATGATGCGGCCTCGTCGTCGATGAAGCCCGTTGTTGCGCCGTCAACTATAACGCCTACTAAAAAGACATCTGCTGATGCGGTAAAACCATTGCTTGAGGCTTTAGACAAGTTTCCCGTGTCCGCGCATTTCATGACGCTTGAGGGATTAAAAAAAGTAGTCGACTTTCAAGATGTAGCCTATGGCGATCTTTATCTGGAACGCTTGCAGCGCATTCAACAATTGGATGAATCCCATGGCGGTGGGCGGTGTGATTGGGCGCTCTTAAAGGCTGTGGCCAAGCACCTTGCTTTGTGGATGGCCTATGATGATATAGTCCGTGTTGCGGACCTCAAAACCCGTGCAACGCGTTTTCAGCGGGTGAGGGAAGATATCAAAGTCAGTGATGGACAAATTTCCCATGTGTCGGAATATATGCACCCTCGTGCCGAAGAGGTCTGTGATCTTTTACCGGCATGGCTGGCCAAGACTATTCTGAATGGGAAGGCGTCGCGTAAAATCTTAGAACGTCTTCTTGGGGAAGGGCGACGTGTCTCGACTACAAAGCTTCGTGGGTTTTTGATGTTGAACATGCTGGCGTCGTTACGTTTTATGCGCCGCAAGAGTTATCGCTATGAGATTGAACAACAGCGCATTACCAACTGGCTCGAACGCATAAAAGGCGCGGCTAGCGAAGATTATTCACTTGCCTGTGAACTCGCCGGACTTCAATGCCTCATTAAAGGTTATGGCGACACCCATGCGCGCGGGGTTCGGAATTTAAACGATATCATGAGTGCGTTTGAGTCGGTTCGTGCACTGCCTAATGCAGCGGTGAGGTTGCGCGAATTGCGCGATGCGGCGCTAAAAGACGAGGGTGGTGTTGCATTGAAGGCGGTGATTATGAATCTGAAACAAATAGCATCAGCTGCATAGGCGATAAAGGATATGGCGAGGAGAAAAACAACCAAAACTGGCCCGGCGGATGCGGGTTTTGTTCTTGATAGCTACATCCTGTATAACCTTGTTCGTGCAACTTCAACCTATACGGATGAGATGTCAAAAGTACTAAAATCATTCGGCCTCAGCACAACGAAATGGCGCATATTGATGCTGCTTCATGACCGAAGCCCAAGCTCGGTTGGTGAACTCGCGCGGCGGTCTGTAACTAAAATGCCAACATTGACCAGAATGTTGATCAGGATGGAAGAGGATGGTCTGATCACCCGGCGCGCGCTTAAAGGTGATCGCCGCATTGTCAATGTCACCATGACACCAAAAGCCGTCAAGACGTTGCGCATGGTGCGGTCCATCGGGCAGAAAGTATTTGATCGTGCTATAGAGGGGATCAGCGCTGATGAGATCGCCGGGACAACGCAAACGCTTCAGCGCATGCGTGCAAATCTTGAGCGCTCGCCATATGAATCCCTTGAAGAGTGCGCTAATGAAACTGGCGTAAGGCTGCACGTAGCTACGCGGAGAAAACGCGCCTCATAGACCGAAAGCCCCGGAAGGAAAACAGGATGTCAACTGTTGAAGAACTAAGTGCCGGTATTATGGCCGGCGCCGTCAAGGTGATTGATCTGACGCATACCTTGGAGCCGGATTTCCCGACGCTCATCCTGCCGCCGGAGTTTGGGCAATGCGCAGGGTTCGAGATTGAGGAAGTCTCGCGCTATGATGAGCGGGGCCCCGCCTGGTATTGGCGCAAATTTAGTTGCAATGAGCATACGGGCACGCATTTCGATGCACCTGTCCACTGGGTGTCAGGTAAGGATATACCGAATGGCTCGGTTGACACAATCGCGCCGGAAAATTTTGTACGGCCTGCATGCGTCATGGATTTTTCAGCTGAGGTCGCAGAGAACGAAGACTTTATTCTGACAACGGATCATATAAAGGCATGGGAAGATAGCCATGGTGACATCGACGCTGGCCATTGGGTGCTGTTTCGCACCGACTGGTCAAAGCGCAGCTATGCGGAGTATCTGAATATGCGTGATGACGGGCCTCATTCGCCGGGGCCCGATGCGGATGCGGTGCGTTATATGGTGGAGAAACGCGACATTGTGGGCTTTGGTGTAGAGACAATTGGCACC
Organism: Alphaproteobacteria bacterium; assembly: GCA_013151435.1. Classification (GTDB taxonomy): domain Bacteria; phylum Pseudomonadota; class Alphaproteobacteria; order Caulobacterales; family Parvularculaceae; genus Hyphococcus. The sequence goes on along the minus strand of JAADIH010000178.1, from coordinate 3,398 downwards.
GACGCCGGACAGGCGGGAGGCTTTGACCCCGCATATCCCGCCCACACCATCCTTCATGGAGCCGGAAAATTCGGCCTTCAATGTTTGCGCAATCTCGACCAGCTTTCACCCAAGGGTGCGCTGATTATTGCTGCGCCGTTAAAAATTAAAGACGGCTCGGGTAGTCCGTTACGCGTCTTGGCATTGGTGGAGTGAGCCATGGATGAAGCATTACGCCGCCGCCGCGAAGAAGTCGTCAAAGAGCATTTCGAATCCGAAGCGGCACAAGAATTTGAGCGAACCCTCGCAACTTTCGATAAGCCGCATTACGAGATTATGGCGACCACAGAGGTTTTCGATGGCGCGCAAGCCGTGATGGGTTACTACAAGGCGACACGGACCGCGTTTCCAGACCAACGTCATGACAATGTACGTCTTCACTTCGCTGAGACTTGCGTCATTGCGGAATTTGATCTCCTTGGAACGAACACAGGTGTGTTCTATGGGTTTGAGCCCACAGGAAAATCATTTCGTGTGCCGATCGTCGCGTTATTCTTCTTTGAGGGAGACAAGATCGTCAACGAACGCATTTATTTCGATACTGCTAGCCTTGTGTCTCAGATAGGTCAGGGCGCTGTGTTGGCGGCTCGGACGAAGAGTTAAACTGCGACTTTATTCCAAATCCCCAGCTTTTTGATAATGCCGCCGGTTGGGGCGCGCCTTGATCGCGAGTTCTGCGGCTTTCTCATTGGTTTTTTCGGCTTCGCGATAGAGCTGGTACTCGCCAGTTTGCAGTTGCACCGGCCAACCCATCTGTTCGCCGCCTACATGTTTTACGCCGTAATGCCCCGCTGCTTGTCGCGTGAAAAATGGATTGTTGAGGAATGGTCGCGCCATGGCGCAAAGATCCGCACGGTCAGCGGCGACAATCATGTTGATTTGTTCGGGCAAGGTGATGTCGCCAACCGCGATCGTTGGAATATCGACATTCTGTTTAATGAATTCTGCAAAGGGCGTTTGCCACATGCGCCCATAAACCGGTTTTTGATCCGGCACGGTCTGGCCGGATGAGGCGTGGATGATGTCAACGCCCGCACCTTTAAAGGCGAGTGCGATTTCGCGTAAATCATCGAGGGTCAACCCGCCTTCCGCCCAGTCGCTTGAGGACAGGCGCACCGACATCGGTTTGTTCTCCGGCCATATGGCGCGGATCGCCTTGAAAACTTCCAGCGGAAAACGAGTGCGGTTTTCAACGCTACCGCCATACTCATCCGTGCGGATGTTGGTCAAAGGCGAGAGAAAACTTGCGAGCAAATAACCGTGGGCGCAGTGCAGCTCCAGCATGTCAAACCCGGCGCGCATCGCGCGCTTGGCCGAGGCGACAAAACTATCGCGGACTTCATCCATTTGCGCGCGGGTTAACTCGGCCGGGGTTTGTGAGGCGCCATTATAAGGAATTGACGAGGCGGAATAAATCGGCCAGTTGCCAGCTTCCATTGGCATATCCATGCCGTCACCGCTATCGGGAGCGCAGGTCGACCCCTTGCGCCCTGCATGGCCAAGCTGCAACGTAATTTTGCTTTGCGTTGTGTCATGGACGAAATCGATGATGCGTTTCCATTGGGTTTCTTGTGCGTCACTCCATAGTCCCGTGCAGCCCGTGGTGATGCGCGCACCTGGTGTCGGGCAAGTCATCTCAACAATGATGAGCCCGGCACCGCCAATCGCCCTGGCGGTATAATGCGTAAAATGCCAATCGGTGAGATCGCCATCCTCCGCGCAGTATTGCGCCATGGGTGCCATCACCACGCGGTTCGGGATAGTGAGACCGCGTAAATCAAACGGCGTAAACATCGGGGTTGGTTTATCACCAGCAACATCACGGCTGGTTTGCCTCTTATAGCGGTCGTAAAATTCAGCTTCGGCCTTTTTAAGGAACCCTGCATCGCGGAGTTTCATATTATCCCATGTCAAAGATTTCGCCCGCGACATGCAGGAAAATGCAAACTCATAATGTTCTTTATTCCAGTGAAGAGGCATATTTTCAAACCAGCGCAGCGATACTTCTGCATTATGCTGGGTGATCTCAACCGGTGTGCGACGTTCTTTTTCGTAAGCTTCAAATGCGCCTTCTACATCACCCTCATGCGCGACAACGGCATCGGATAAAGCAATCGCACATTCCATAGCGAGCTTGGTGCCTGAACCAATAGACCAATGGGCGGTCGCTTTGTTGTCGCCCAAGAGAACCATGTTTTTATGGCTCCATTTTTCGCAAACGACCTTTGGAAAATTGCGCCAGATAGATCGGTTAGTCTGGAAGGAATGACCTTGCAGTTCTTGTTCGAAAACGCGTTCCAAATAGTGCGCGCTTTCTTCTTCGTTCATGTTGCCAAAGCCGGATGCTTCCCAACATTCAGGAGTGGTCTCGATGACCCAGGTGGAGGCGCCTTCTTCATACTGGTATGTATGAGCACAATAATGACCGTGCTCGGTTTCTTTGAAAAAGAAAGTAAAGGCGTCAAGCGGGCGCGTTGAGCCAAGCCATGTAAACTTGTTGCGTTTTTCTTCTATGGAAACGCCAAATTCGTTCTCATATTTTTTGCGGATCTGACTGGCGATGCCATCGGCCACAAGGATGATATTGGAGTCTGCAAAATCCTGTTCGACCGTTTCCACATCAATAGGGTGTGAGAAATGCATCTTTACGCCGACTTGCTTGCAACGGTCTTGCAGGAGTTGCAAAAGTGTTTTGCGCGAGCAGCCAGCAAAACCATTGCCGCCAATGACGGTGCGCTCGCCTTTGTGCTCAATCACGATATCGGACCAATAGGCGAAACTCTCTTTCACCATCGTATAGGATTCTGGATCGGCGTTTAGGAACTCATCGAGGGTTTCATCAGAGAATACGACGCCAAACCCAAATGTATCATCGGCGCGGTTTTGCTCGAACACCGTGATATCACAATCAGGCATGCGTTTTTTTGTTAACAAGGCGAAATATAATCCGCCAGGTCCGCCGCCGATAATGCTGATCTTCATTGCATATACTCCGAAAAATATGCGTTACGCGCGCTGTCTCTTTGTTAAGGGGTAGTGGAAATAACTGCAGTCGTTTCAATTTCTACTTTGGCGTCGTCCTCAATGAGCGCGACGACCTGGACGACTGCCATACATGGGAAGGTTTTGCCAAATATCTCGCGCCACGCATTGCCAATGTCTTTGATACTGCCCAGATAGTCTTTTTTGTCGGTGACGTAGCATGTCATACGCACGATATCGGCGGGTGTTGCACCAGCCTCGTGAAGGATAGCGCGTGTATTGATCAGAACTTGCCTGAATTGACCCGTGAAATCTTTAGCTTCAAAGACTTCATCCGCATTCCAGCCGATAACACCAGCGGTAAAGACGTATCGCCC
>JAADIH010000259.1 GCA_013151435.1 Alphaproteobacteria bacterium | reverse complement strand
TGGCATCACCAGAAACATTGGAGATGAAAAACCCGCCACCAGGGGCCTTTGCCACGCCTTCTGGAGCGGAAAAGCCATCCGCGATCCAGAGCGGCTCTAGCTGTGGTATCGCCATCTCGGTCGCCGCCGGGGTGCTAGACGCGCTGTCTTCAGCCGCTTCTTGCGCCGAACAGGCTGAGATTAGGATGATCAAGGCGAGTGGGAAAAAGCGCATGGGGGCCTCATTTGATAAAACGATGGTCACCAGCATTCGCATAAGGGGGAACGAATTTCAACGAGTGGCGAAGGGGTGAGAGCCCCTTTCTCGGCCCTTGCTATCCCCCTGCTTTCCCCCCATAAGCCCCAAATTCTTCGACCCTGCTGGACGGCGTCCCGGCGGGGCCGGTATTTTAAGGGACGCCGCGGAGAAGAAATATGTCGATTACGGCTAGCCGTAAGGCTGAACTTATCAAAAAATTTGCTCAAACTGAGGGTGACACAGGTTCGCCAGAGGTGCAGGTCGCAATTCTGACCGAGCGTATCGTCAACCTTACAGAGCACTTCAAAGGTCACAAAAAAGACAATCACTCGCGACGTGGTCTTTTGAAGATGGTCGCCTTGCGCCGCCGCTTGCTCGACTATGTGAAGCGCAAAGAAGAAGCGCGCTACACGAAGCTGATCGCCGAGCTTGGCATCCGCCGCTAACGGGTAAGTTATTGGTTCAACTTGTTTTCGTTTTTCGCGAAAATGAGTGGTGTAGAAACTAAGCACCATCTACTGGTGATCTTCACCTATATTGTAGAGGAAAACAAAAATGAAACTATCCGGCACATCCGCAATTATTACTGGCGGCGCCTCTGGACTTGGCGCTGCGACGGCGCAAGCGCTTCATGGCGCTGGCGTAAAAGTTGCGCTGTGGGATTTGAATGCCGAAAAAGGTGAGGCGCTTGCAAAAGAGCTCGGTGGAATTTTTTGTGAGACCAATGTCACCGATGAGGCGAGCGTCACGGCATCTTTAGAAAAGAGCGTTGAGGCTCATGGAACGCCGTCAATTCTGGTGAACTGCGCCGGTATTGCGATTGGTGAGAAGACGATTGGCAAGAACGGCCCTCACCGTCTTGAGAGTTTCAAAAAAGTTATCGACATTAATTTGACGGGTACGTTCAATTGCATTCGCCTGGTGACAGTGGAAATGGAAAAGGGTGACCCGGGTGAAGACGGTGAGCGCGGTGTTATCATCAATACCGCCTCGGTCGCGGCCTATGAGGGCCAGATTGGTCAAGCAGCTTATGGCGCCTCAAAGGGCGGTATTGTTGGGCTGACCTTGCCAGTGGCGCGCGATCTGATGAATATTGGTATTCGCTGCAACACTATCGCACCGGGGATTTTCTGGACGCCGATGATGGCGGGTATGGACCAAAAGGTTCAAGATGCGCTCGGCGCCATGGTGCCGTTTCCAAAACGCCTTGGTAAACCTGAAGAATATGCTTCTCTGGCAATGGAGATTTGCAGAAACACAATGATCAACGGCGCAGTCTTTCGAATTGACGGCGCCATCCGAATGCAACCGAGATAAAGGTAATGCGAACAGCCCGCCAAGAAGGCGGGCTTTGTTGTAATTAGCAGAGGCCTAGTAGCTTGGTTTCATAACCAGCGCATCTACGATCCGCGTAGGGCGCATATCCGAAAGGGCCGTTGGCGATACGCGCTGGCGGTCATATGTAAGAAAGAAAATACATGTTTAATATCACTAAAAAATCGATGGAATGGGGTGGGCGTACGCTGACCCTCGAGACGGGCCGTGTGGCGCGTCAAGCCGATGGCGCGGTGCTCGCGACCTATGGCGACACCACTGTGCTCGCGACCGTTGTCGGCGCGAAGCAGGCTAATCCGAAATTCGATTTCTTCCCCCTGACAGTTCATTATCAAGAGCGTTATTACGCAGCGGGTCGCATTCCCGGCGGTTACTTCAAGCGTGAAGCCCGTCCAACGGAAAAAGAAACCCTGACCTCGCGTCTGATTGACCGTCCGATCCGTCCACTTTTTGCCAAAGGTTTCAAAAATGAAGTTCTGGTTGTGGCGCAGGTTCTCTCCCACGATATGGAAAATGATCCTGACGTTGTCGCGATGATTGCGGTCTCTGCTGCGCTGACAATTTCCGGTATGCCGTTCTTAGGGCCTATCGCTGCAGCGCGTGTTGGCTATATCAACGGCGAATATGTCTTGAACCCGCAGATTGATGAGATGCCTGAGACCAAGCTTGACCTGGTCATGGCCGGCACGGCTGATGCGGTGATGATGGTTGAATCTGAAGCCAAAGAGCTTCCTGAAGACGTCATGCTCGGTGCGGTTAACTTTGGCCATGCTGCAGCAAAAGAAGCGATCAACTTCATTATTGATTTTGCTGAAAACTGCGCCAAAGAGCCATGGGATTTCGTCGCGCCAGATCACTCCGAACATGTCGACAAAGTTCGCGCCTTGGTCGAAGACGATGTGCAGGCTGCTTATAAAGAGCGCGTCAAACAGGTTCGTCAGGAAAAAATTGGCGCTGCGAAAAACAAAGTCATTGAAGCGCTGTGTGCGGAAGGTGATGAAAACGCCCTCGACAAAGCTGTTGTCGCCGGACTTTTCAAATCGATCGAAGCGGACATCGTCCGCGGCGGTATTCTCGATACAGGTGAGCGCATCGACGGGCGCGATACCAAAACAGTCCGTCCGATTGTTGCAGAAGCTGGCGTCTTACCGCGCACCCATGGCTCATCAGTCTTTACTCGGGGTGAAACCCAGGCTCTGGTTGTTGCAACATTGGGTACGGGCGAGGATGAACAGTTCATCGACGCGCTTTCCGGCACCTATAAAGAGCAGTTCCTCTTGCATTATAATTTCCCGCCATATTCGGTTGGTGAAGTTGGCCGCATGGGCTTTACCGGACGTCGTGAAATCGGCCATGGGAAGCTCGCCTGGCGCGCCATGAAGGCGGTTATTCCTACGCAAGAGGAGTTTCCCTACGTCATTCGTCTGGTCTCTGAAATTACTGAGTCCAATGGCTCATCCTCCATGGCGACTGTGTGTGGGGCTTCGCTGGCGCTCATGGATGCGGGCGTACCGATCAAGCGCTCGGTCGCGGGTATCGCTATGGGGCTGATCCTGGAAGGGGAGCGCTTTGCAGTTCTCTCCGATATTCTGGGTGATGAAGATCACCTCGGTGACATGGACTTTAAGGTAGCAGGTACGGATCAAGGGATCACATCGTTGCAGATGGATATCAAAATCGCCGGCATCACCGAAGAGATTATGAAAATAGCATTGGCCCAGGCCAATGAAGGACGCATGCATATTCTTGGTGAGATGGGTAAAGCCCTTGATCACTCGCGTGATGACCTTGGTGAATATGCACCGCGCATCGAGACCATGCAGATCAACAAAGACAAAATCCGCGATGTCATTGGCGCGGGCGGTAAAGTGATCCGCCAGATTGTTGAAGAGACCGGCGCCAAGATCAATGTCGATGATGAAGGGCTCATTAAGATTGCTTCCAGCGACAAAGAAAAAATCGCCGCGGCGTATAAATGGATTCATTCTATTGTCGCTGAGCCAGAAGTTGGCGAGATTTACAAGGGTACAGTTGTCAAAACCATGGATTTCGGCGCCTTTGTGAACTTCTTCGGCCCAAGAGACGGTCTGGTTCATATCTCGCAGCTTTCCAGTGGTCGAGCTGAAAAAACCACTGATGTCGTCAAAGAAGGCGACGAGGTCTTTGTGAAGCTTCTTGGTTTTGACGATCGCGGCAAGGTTCGCCTGTCGATGAAAATTATCGATCAGGAGACAGGCAAGGAAATCTCATCAGAATAATCTGACAGCTAATCAGTTGTTTGAGAATAGATAAATGATGTTGAGCGGGGCCGTTGCAAAGCGGCCCCGTTTTTTTATAGTACTTTCCGGCACCCATTGGTGCTGGGTATTTTGATTAGGCCTGTCTAGAGTGGTTTTAGAACGGTTACCGGTCATTTATGCGGGAAAAGCGTACCAATTGGGAAACACGAACTCAGGGGAGATTGCTATGCGCCAATTGAATTTAAAGATGTTTACCGGGGTAGCGGCGGCCTCAATATTGGCCATTTCCGCCTGTAGTGAGCGGAGTTCACCCACTGCTGCTGCGCCAGAGACGGGTCAAGAACAAGAAACTGCACCTGAACTATCTGCGTCGCAGGCGCTGCTAAAAATGGCTGATACCCATGCAGCGGCAGTTCTTAAAACGGCGCCGGAATGGGCGACCTCTCTGGGTGTTAGCGAAGATGTTGCGGGTGAAGGGTATAGTGCGCGACTAGGCGGCTACGGGTTTGAAGCCAACCAACAGGCGCGTCAGCTGAATGAAGGCTTCTTGCAGGATATTCGCAGTATCGATCGTCGCGACCTCGATCCTGAGGCGGCAATAACCTATGATGTGTTGCGGGCTACTTATGAGACGGGAGCTCAGCGCAATCAGTTTGAGTTTGGCGGCGCAACAGTTTGGGGATCGGGCAGCCCCTATATTGTAACCCAGCTTTCAGGTGTGCATCTCTTCCTGCCGCGCTTACTGCAAAATCAACATCCCATGCGCACAAAACAGGATGCGCGAGACTATCTCTCGCGGCTGTCTGAATTTGGGCGGGTTTTTGATGAGCTCATTGAGTCGATTGGTGGTGATGCTGCGGTCGGCGTTGTACCGCCCTATTTTGCCCTAGAAGGCGCGCGCCGTTCGATCAGTAGTTTTACCTCTTCACCACCAAGCGAAAACCCACTGGCAACGACATTCACCACTAAACTTGAGGGCATTGAAGAGCTTTCAAACGAAGACCGCGCAGCGCTCGCGCGCGAGGTAGAAACAACCGTGGAGACAGTGGTCTATTCGGCCTATGCACGGCTTGGGGCAAGTCTTGAGAATTTGATTCCTCAAGCCGGTCGTGATGCCGGTGTATGGCGATTGGGCCCTGAGGGCGAGGCATTTTATCAACACGCATTAAACGGCTATGGCGCCGGTGGTATGACTGGCGATGAAATCCACGAGCTTGGTCTTTCAGAGGTTGCGCGTATTACGGCTGAAATGGATGCAATCCTTGTGGCTGACGGGGTGAGGGAAGGCTCTGTCGCGGACCGCTTTGACGCCATTGGACAGCGTCAAGATATGCGCTATCCAAACACGGATGAGGGCCGTGAGACATTGCTGGGCGATCTCAATATTCAAGTGGATGAAATTATGGCCAAGGCATCAGATTGGTTCGGCGCGATCCCAAGCCAGCCGGTCGAAGTGCGCCGTATTCCGATTTATGAGCAGGATTCCGCACCCGGCGGATACTATAATTCACCGTCGCTGGATGGCTCACGGCCAGGAATTTACTGGATCAATTTAAAAAATACGGCGGACTGGCCAAAGCACACACTGAAAACACTAACGTATCATGAGGCGGTGCCAGGGCATCACTTTCAACGCTCACTTGAGCGCGCCGCAGGATTGCCATTAATCCGTAATATGATTGGCTACTCAGAATTCTCTGAAGGCTGGGCGCTATATGCAGAACAAGTTGCGGCTGAAATGGGAATGTATGATGATGACCCATTAGGGAATTTAGCGCGTTTACAATCGGAGTTGTTTCGTGCGGCGCGGCTTGTAGTCGATTCGGGGCTGCATTCAAAGCGATGGACCCGTGAGGCGGCGATAGATTATATGGTTGGCGTTACCGGTGATACGCGCGCGTCCGTCACGCGCGAGATTGAGCGTTATTCGGTGTGGCCGGGGCAGGCGTGCTCCTACAAACTTGGTATGCTGAAGATCAATAGTTTGCGGACTAAGGCTGAAACTGAACTTGGCGACAAGTTCGATATAGCTGAGTTCCACGATGAGGTGCTGCTGACGGGGGTTATGCCGTTGCCGGTGCTGGAGCAGAAAATTAATCGCTGGATTGACGCCAAGAAATGATTTTGGTTACAAAAAGCGCAATAAAATCAACAAATTGGAGCAAACATGGCCGCTCGTATTCTTGCCGCCCTTGCAATTTTTTTCATCATTGGCTGCGCCGAGGCGCAAGATAATCCCGCAGACAATACGAGTGAAACTGCCGACAAAGATGCACCGCGTGTCTTTGAAAAGAAGGCGCGTATAACGGCGAATGGAAAATCCATAAGCTACAAAGTTATTGCTGCTGAGACGTTTCTAAAAAATGAAAAGGGTGAACCTGCAGCGTCGATATTCTCCACGTCCTATATTGCAGATGGTTTTCCTGATCCACGCACGCGGCCAGTCGCCTTCATCTTTAATGGCGGACCTGGATCTGCTTCACTGTGGTTGCATATGGGCGTCTTTGGACCAAAGCGCGTGCGACTACCGTCTGGACCAGAAGATGATGGCGCGGCGCCTTTTGATTTAATCGAAAATCCGGAATCACTGATCGCTGTCGCAGATATGGTCTTTATAGACCCTGTTGGCACCGGCTGGTCTCGGGTTTTGGGCGACGCCAAAACGGATGATTATTGGGGCGTAAAAGAGGATGCCGCCTCGGTGCGCGAATTTATTCGCCGCTGGCTGGTGGAACATAAGCGCTGGAACTCTCCGAAATATCTAATCGGAGAAAGCTATGGCACGACCCGTTCGGGCGCACTATTAGAGGCGCTTGAAAGCGGCTGGACCGATATTGCCATTAACGGCATCGTATTGATTTCAACAGTGTTGAATTTTGGATTTGATGCGACCGATGCGGGCAATGATGTGGGCTATATCGGCTTGATGCCAAGCTTTGCCGCTAGTGCCTGGTATCACGGCAAGGTCGACCGCGATGCATGGGGTGGAGATATTGAGCGCTTTTTAAATGATGCGCGGGCCTTTGCCACCGACGAATATATGCCTGCCCTTTTGAAGGGACAGTTGATGGCGTCGGCGGAGCGCGATGCGGTTGCCGCCAAGCTCGCGTCTTTTATTGGGCTGTCGCAGACTTATGTGACGCGTTCTCATTTACGCATACCATTACGCCGTTTCATGCGTGAGTTGTTGCGTGATGAAGGCTTGGCGATTGGCCGCCTTGATGCGCGGTATACCGGCGTTGAAGTGGATGGCGTTGGAGAAAATCCAGAATATGATCCGTCTGCGTATGGCATAGACGCCGCCTATACGGCAGGTATTCTCGATTATTTCAGCCGTGACCTCGGGATTGATATCACCGAACCCTATACAACGCTTGGCGGCGTTCGTGAATGGAACTGGGATGCGGGCAATGCTGGCGGCAGAAATTCTTATGTGAATGTTGCGCCTATGGTCGAGCGCGCCATGCGCCAGAACAAAGACCTGCGGGTTCTCGCGGCTAATGGGTATTATGATCTTGCAACGCCGTTTTTTGGCACCGAGATGACATTCGCCCAACCAGGATTTGATCGATCACGATTGACCCTCACCTATTATGAGGCCGGTCACATGATGTATATCCACGAGCCTTCGCTAGAGGCGCTGGCGCAAGACGTCCGGTCATTTATTGAAGGGGGATAACGATCATGTCGGTAGCTAAAATGATTGGCTGTGTGAGCATGCTTGGGCTTGCCGCTTGTGCGCAAGAAAATACATCTACAACTTCCGAGGAGGCGGGCGCCGCGCCAGATTTGGCAGCAGATACGGCCAATCTTCCTAACGTAGATATATTTCTGGCGCGCTTGTC
>JAADIH010000070.1 GCA_013151435.1 Alphaproteobacteria bacterium | reverse complement strand
GGTATTTTCATGAACGACGAAAATACAAATAAACTCAAGCGTTTTGCACCGGCACTTGTCGGCCTCGCCCTTGTATTTTACGGAACTCTGGTCGTTATCGTCAACCGCTGCAATCGCGCGGTGTCCATTGAAATGCAGAGCGTGGACGCCGCTGGCACACTGAATAGCGATGTACTCACCATCACGACCTGGAATATTGGTTACGGAGGTCTCGGCGCGGAATCTGATTTCATCGCTGATGGTGGCGAACATCTCTTGCCGCCGAGCCGTTCGGTTGTTGACAAGAACATTGCCGGAATCAACCGTGAGCTGAAGGCTTTGACAGCTGGTGTATTTATCATGCAGGAGGTCGCGGGCCCAAGTTTTCTCACTCGCGGCGGCGACACGCTCACTAACGTTAACTCCGCTCTGGATGGAGCTGATAATGCTTTTTCAGCTGACTTCACCGTTCGCCACTTGCCTTACCCATACGCCCCGACACATGGACTTTTTTCGTCGGTCAAATTCGCTGGCGCGACGCGAGAGGTAGTCGCCCTACCACTTGAAGCTGGATACCTAATGGGCGTTGCCAAACGTCTCTATCATCTGCACGTCGTGCGAATTGCGTTTCCAGGCGGCGAGTGGACGATCATCAACCTTCATTTGTCAGCTTTTGACGATAGCGCAAATGTGCGCAAGCAACAATTGCGCGCCGTCTTCGATTTTGCTGAAGAGGAATTCTCCAAAGGACAGTTCGTCGTTATCGGCGGCGACTGGAATCTAGAATTTACACGCCCGGCGCGCGCAACGACCACCGAGGATAAGGACCTCTTTTGGATACACCCGTTTCCAATGGTTGCGCTTGGCGACGAATGGCGTATTGCCGTAGACGATACGACTCCGAGCGTTCGAACCAACGAACGTCCATATAAGCGCGGCGAGAATTTTACGACTGTAATTGATGGTTTCGTCGTTTCGCCGAATGTAGAGATTGAAAGCGTCGCGACCCATGACACTGACTTTCAGTATACAGATCACCATTCGGTTACGGCGGTGTTGAAGGCGAGTGTGGAATAGCAGCGTTGTCGGCTCTTATACAACAGGTGCAAAACTTCTCTCCTTGTAATGCTTCTGCGCCCTTCCGGCCATTTAAACCAAATCTGTGAACGTCGCCCTTCGGCTAATTTTTCGCCACTCATGTACTGCTACTCGAATGACCGATATTAAGGTTGCCTGCTAGCGACCTCAGTACATGCCTGAAATTTCATTGTGGGCGTTTCGAAGCCTAGTGTTTTTCTGGCACCAAATGCCCATCCATTGACATCGATAGACGTATAAAAGTACCATAATTTCAGTAGCTTGGGCATATGCCTCGTTCAGGGGTGTTCACCCGTATCCATGAGGTACCTACACATTTGCAGGTACTTTTGCGGGTATTTCGGAGTGAGTCCCAAGGGGAATAAATGCGAGTCCTTGTTCGACACCCGAGCGCCGTCACGGTCCTTAAACGGGCAACGGCGTGGAGCGCTCACATCAACACCGTGTCTTGGTGTGAGTCCTGCATATGCAGGTATCGCTGGGTGGCTCGAGTCTCAAACGGGACTGGAGGTAAATGATGTCAAGGCTTGCAGCCATGGACCATTCGAATAACGAATCACCGCCCCCTGAAGCGCTTGCCTAGATGAAGCGCCAGAGTGTGGCTGGCGGTTAGTATGGTAGACCACAACCGTAACGCCGGATTGCATAAAAAAGCAGACAGCACATCTTTAATCGACAAAAGCTTAGAAACTAGGGGCCGAGCGAATGGCCTATTGCGATTTTCTGACTTTCATCCCGCATTCTTTCAACGACCGTTATTATCATGTGAGTGTAGATGACCCAATGCCTTTGAACGCGACACGATGGAGTAGTACAAATGGCTAAGTCAAAGGAATTGGCTCAGAGTGATTATGCTATCTCACACTTAGGCCGTATGCATCAAGAATACGATAGATTCGAGTAAACGTTAGAGACAATAATTGTCGACGCGGAGTTCGATTGAAGCAAGAAAATAATTTTAGTGAGCGTGAGGGTGCGCGAAACCTGCTTCTTTTTCCAGCATATATAGCTCCCAGAATTCATGCCGATTGAATTGGAGATGCGGACGAAGCGCTAGCAGGCTAGTTTTACCGATTTCCTCCTCAATTTCGTGCAACAAAATAAGCTTCTCCTTTATTTCAGCACTGACGGATATGGCCTCCGCCCGTTCATGCGCTTTGAGCACTTCTTCTGCCGCGAGAATGAGCTCTGTATGGAGCTCGATATAATAGATCATTTTATTGACAACGCGTGAGTCGAAGCGTTCATGAAGTTTGCTCAAAAACTGTCCAGCAGGACTGGTTTCATAATCATTTGAGCGGATCTGCTTGAGAAGTTCTTGATGCGCAGCAAAATCAACCTCAAGCCAGTGGTGAATAGACTTCTGATTGCGACGAAGAATAATTGTCAGCGCCGTCGGTAGGATGATCATCATAATCACAGTCGACATCACCGGAAACTCCAGAAAGTAGTTGAATGTGGCATGAAGGCCAATTGCAGCACCAAGGCCGGGTAAATAATGAAGGGGGTTGGGGCGTACGGCTTTAAGTGACAACAGATGCCCCACCATTGCAAAGATCGCAGTCGTACCGCCATGCATGATTGCTGTACCAAAACCGCGGATGACCCAGACGGCCAGATCACGATGGCTAGCAGCGGCGAGATAATAAAAGTTCTCGATCAGCGCAAAACCGGTCCCTGCGGCAAAACCTAAAATTGCCGCATCGAATGCGAAGCCAATACGGTTGGTTTGAATTAATACGACAATAATTATCGCTTTCAATATCTCTTCTACAAACGGGGCGCCGAAATGCATGAAATCTGAATATGAAATATTAAGACTATCCATCAATTGAGTGTTGATGAAATACCCGGCAACAGCGGCGCCTCCTCCGGCCGCAACTGTGTACAGTATGATCGGAATACGCACGAGTTTGAATGAATCAAAATGAACCAGGGCGCCTAAAAACACGAGCACCGGCAAACAACCAAAAATCATTTTGAGAAGATAGCCTGTCACCATTTACCTTTTCTGCACAACAGCAAATTGGTATTTTTCAGCTTTCGCTGCGAATATTATTACATTACTTTTAGCGAAATGAGAAGTTCGTCGTTGCGATCAGCGCCACCTTCAAAACCCGAAGCATATCCAATTGACAAAGTCATCGGTAGACGGTGCGCGAGTGTGAAATTAAAATCCACCTGTCCCCCTATGCTAAAAACAGTTCTCTCCATTAAGTCCCCAGGATTGGTAAGGAGCATGCCAGCGAAAATCGCGGGGCGCGCATTTGCGAGATATAGGCTTGGGCTTCCAGCGCTTTCGAAACGAACTGGGGGCATGTTCCATTCGACGACTGATTTTATAAATTGGCGAGCGGAAATTTCATCGATTTCGAAACCAGGCAAGGTATGATATTCACGGTAGCGTTTTATTTCGCGATCATCCACATAGTTATTTTTAAAACCACCAAAATAAAAACTGGCGAGAGGGTTGAGGTCATTACCCTCTGCAATTCCGCCGGCATTGTATATCCAAACCGATGAGTTGGGGATGGGCAGCGCAAAACCAACATCAATGCCGCCATGAAAGCGTACAAGAGTGTCGCCTCCTGCCCGATCAACATTTGCGGCAACGTTCCAACGCCAGCCCTTTTCGTGGTCAACGCTCCCTTGGGATTTTTGCGTATTTGTGTAGGTAATCTCCAGTTCAGTTGCGAAAATGTCGTTGAATAAAACCTGGACATTTTGATTGGCAGGCAGCGTATCAAGCCCCATGTAATAGCCAACTTCAGCACTAACACGCAGCACGCGCGGATCGTCATAGATAAGTGCGCGTTCATAGCCGACGATGAAGGCGTCGCCTTTGCGCGCCCGTTTTGTCGGCCCAAAAAGATCGTAGAAGTCGGCGTCATTATGCCAATAACGACCACGCCAATTCAGCCCTTTATACTCAACATCCGCATGGAATTTTTCACCGCCGGCGATCCCGCCATCAGGAGAATAGGAAAGCGTGACATTGACTTGGTTGAAATAGGCGGGGTCTTCAAAGTTAGCATGAAGCCCGAAAGCAACGGAGTCCTTATAACCTTCAACAACTGGATGGAGTGAGCCTAATCTGAGGCGCTTGCGTGGCCGGTAATCACTCTCTAACGCCGCCACGTCTTCAAGGCTAACTTTTGTCGGAGAGCCAACCGACCACTCTCTCATCTCAGGGTGTTTATTGATAACTTCAGATCCAAGAAATGTAATCGCCCCAACATCCTCAATCGGGCTCGGATCGATACGTACGGGTGTAAACCCTTCACCCGTGAACTCGAATACAATGAGCGAGCCGTCTTCCATCGGTATAGGCCGAACAAATCCAGTCTCAGCGTTGCTGACGGCCTCAACATCACCCGTTTCAAGTTCAAGGCGGAAAATATTCGATACGCCCGAATAATAAGAACTGAAAAAGACGTAGCTCCCGTCTTGAGAAAACACGGCTCCTTCAGGCTGGGCGGCGCCCGGTTGATAACTCGCGATTTCTTGAACATTGCCAGCGAGCAAATCGTCAATCTGAAATACTTTTAGCGTCTGCCTGCCACCAACACCGCCGACCGTCATGGCGAGCATCGTGCCGTCGTTTGAAATCGCAGTATCAAATAGATCGCGACCAAATGGAGAATTAAAAACGAGATCCCATTCATCATATGGAGCTGGAATGCGCACAAGCGCTGAGGCGCCATTGAGATGCCGAACGCCCCAGAGCGACTTATCCTTCGGATTGAAAACTAGGTCGCCAATACGCGCGTCGCGCAGCAAGACCTGTTTTTTCCCACTTCGAACATCAATTTGCATTATATCACGAAATGCAAAGTTATCGGTTGTATACCACGCCGTATCTGCATCCGGATCATATGCAACTGACGAGACACGGTGCGACATGGAGCCTTTGACATCGGCGAGATGTCTGATTTTTCCAGAAGTAATATCAAGCTCTCCAACAAGGGCAACGACGCCAGGATATCGAAAGGCCGCTATTAAACTGTCCCGTTTTTCATTGTAGAATGCGCGTGATACCGACCCCAATGCGCGAGGTGATAGTCGTTCCGTCGCGGTAACCGGAAAAGCGTTTACTGCAGCAAGGTTTGCTTTCTGGAAATCATGTTCGAATTCAATCCAATCATTCCAGACATCGGTCAGTTTTCTACCAAAAACATGTTTGAACTGGTTTGAATAATAAGCTTTGCTGTCTTCACCCCTAGATAACCATTCGACGACCTGTTTGGGGGAATAGGTAAGCGTGAGATAGCTGAAAAAACGTGTTCCATATAAATAGGCGTTGGCCATGCCGCGAAAATCAATTTCAGTACCCTCGGAAACCAATCCGAGCGGACCGTAGAAATGCGCGTTGTCGCGAACCATCGACCGAAACACCATTTCATCATAGCCGCCCTGCGCACGCCCCATCCCTGCTGCCATCCACGTTTCCAGAAAGACGGCGCTTCCTTCGTGATACCAACGGGGTGCGTTAACGCGCGGTGTGGCAAGAAAATTGTAGAGAATAGTTTCCGGATGATCGCTATCTGGCATCGGTTTTCCGAAGAACACACGCCTCCAAAAAGCATCGCGCTCATTCCAAACATCAAGTGCAGCCACATGAACGAGTTCGTGATTGATGAGGGAGTAGATGCGCTCGCTGGCAACAAACGCCTCAAACGTTCGGCTCACCGGCGCAATTTCAAGATGGATGCCATTTGACGGAGAAGAAAAGGCCGCGCCGTTACCATAATCAGACAGGTCCATCATCAGGACAGTTGTCTTTTCCCACGGCTCCCAGTTGAACATACGCTTTTGAAAATCTAGCGCATTGTAGAATGTTCGCGTAATATGGGGCGTCAAATGGGTTTGCGTGGGATCGATATATAAAAGGCGCAAATCGTCTGATTCTTGTACGCGCATCTTGAAGTTTTCAGCCGACACCGCGCCCGCCAACACCAAAGACAGAATGAGTCCTGCAAGCACCGCCCTCATCTTGCGCCCCCTATCAAAGACAAAAATGCAGCAGCCAATAATAGCAACCGCTGCATTTTTATCAGTTAAACCCTACGGGTTTTACTCACGTGATGCCGCGCTCAAGGCACGTGCGTCACTCGCGAGCGCTTGCAGCGCTTGCGGATTCTGAGCAAACGCCTGGAATGCATTAGATGCAGCAAGTCCTCTGAGCGCCTCCGCATTGGCCGCGACCGCGTTGAGCGCTTGAGCGTCACTTGCAAGGGCTCGCATCGCTTCTGCATTGTTTGCAAGCGCAGACAGCGCCTGAGGACTAGAGGCGAGGGCCCTGAAGGCTTCCGCATTCCCGGCAAGCGCTCTGAAAGCCTCAGCGTTTGCCGCAAGGGCTTCAAGGGCTTGGGCGTCTCCTGCAAAAGCATTCATTGCCTCAGCATTGTTGGCGAGTGCGGCCAGCGCTTGCGGATTGGAAGCAAGCGCCTTGAATGCTTCTGCATTTGCAGAGAGTGCTCTGAAAGCCTCTGCATTTGACGCCATCGCTTTTAGCGCTTCCGCATTCGCCGCCATAGACCTAAACGCTTCAGCATTTGACGCCATCGCCCGAAAGGCTTCTGCGTTGGAAGCGAGCGCGCGCATGGCGCTTGCGTCAGCGGCGAGAGCTTTAAACGCTGCCGCGTCAGCGGCCATTGCCTCCATAGCCGATGCATCCGCTGCCGCAGCGCGGAATGCTTCTGCATCACCAGCAAATGCCGCGAACGCTTCCGCATTTGCCGCCATAGCTGCAAAGGCCTGAGGATGACCAGCGAGCGCCTCAAAAGCCTGAGGGTGCGAAGCCATTGCCGCAAAGGCTTGCGGTTGTTGGGCTAGGGCCCGAAATGCATTTGCATTGGCGGCAAGCGCGTTTAACGCTTCGGAATTCATTCCTTGCGCTGACAAAGCCTCTGCATTTGCAGCCATAGACCTGAATGCTTCAGCATCAGCAGCAAGAGCGGCGAATGCTTCTGGTGCGGACGCCATCGCTTCCAGCGCTTTGGGATTAGAGGCCAATGCTGCAAACGCCTCGGGCGCAGCAGCAATTGCGGCAAACGCCTGTGGATGTTGCGCCAGCGCTGCGAAACCTGGATCAGCCGCTAGGGCGCGAAATGATTCATCCGTAAGCAGCACCTCAAAGACGTCCGTCTGCATAAAATCAGAAATCGTCTCATCGCCCAGCAATACATCGTCTTCAGTGATTTCCTCACCGCGATAACGTTCTGCTGCAGCAATTGTTCCAGCTACGTCTTTTCCGGGTATCGCCGCATCCTTAGTGAAGTAATATACACCTGCCGCAGCGATGATTACACCCCCGCCAATCAGCAGCATTTTAGAATTCTTGATCAACAAATTAGACATGTCCGTGTTCCTTTCAACGTCGCCCCTGAAGGTACTTCGCGCTATACTCAATCCAGGCCCCTTAGGGGAGCACTGTACCTTAAAAAGATACGCCTGCGGAAAATAACTTCGGAGATTGGTGAAAGCAGAGGAATTATCAGCATCTAAGGCGCATAGAGCCTAAGCAATATTCGGCACACCACCAGTGATACAATGTAACATTCTGACGCTCTTGCGAATCCGTACGACATAACAATGGGCGAAATGCCCCAAAGCCGAGTCGGACAGTAATCTTTGTTGCCTAAACAGCTGAGAAAAAGGGCTTTAGGGATCCGATTACCTCACGCATTACCCGCCAGTTGCGCTCAAGAATATTGTTGCCAACATCAATATGGAAAGATGATGATTTTTTTGCGATCGGTTTGGGAAACGTTACTGCACTGTCCCGCTCCATTATTGTTATGCACCAATTTTAGCTAGAGTTTCAGAGACCGTGATGCTCGTCAGGAGTATACTCGTCCAGCACTGTCAGCATTTTGTAGGGTGTGCCGTTGCTAAGTTTGTCATGTACGAAGTCAATGCTCCATATATGGTTTGGGTACTTAGGTCGTAGCCGGATGATGGAACTGTCTTTGTGATACAGCCGCGTCTTCTTTTTATGGCGCTTGGGAAGTTGCAGTCCTTCTTCTCACCACAACCTCTCAACCTTCTTGTGAGTGGTCTTCCAGCCGTCAATGCGAAGAAATTGAGCAATCTTGGCGAAAAAAAGCCATGCGGTTCTTCCTTTTCAAACTGAGACACTCCCGATGATCACAAATCCAGCACGACCCTGAACCCAGTATCATACTTGCGCAAAGTCTTCTCGCCGCCGTCGCGATACGCTGACCGCAGACGCCAGGCGCCGACATTCCAGGCACCGCCCTTGATGACTTGTGACGAGCATGCTCCGCCAACCGCGCTGCCGTCTTCGGGCGCACCGGAATGGCTTGAACGCCAGCAATCTTGTGTCCACTCTCTGACATTGCCGTGCATGTCATGTATTCCGAAGGCATTCGCCGCAAAGGAACCCACCGCTGTTGTTTTTGACCGGTACAGACCTTTCGGTGCTCGGTTGTAGGGATACTGACCATTATAGTTAGCCTGGCCGGTTGTTATTTGATCGCCGGTGTGAAATGCGCTGTCACTACCTGCACGCGCCGCATATTCCCATTCAGCTTCGCTGGGTAAACGGTAATTTGCACCAGTCTTTTCCGACAACCATGCGAGATAGCCCCGCGCGTCTTCGACAGAAACATTGACCACTGGACGCTGCTTTTTACCCCATCCCAAATCAGATGGTTCATAGCCACCGCAACCGCCATCGGCGATACACGCAGCCCACTCATCATAGGTCACTTCATGAACACCAATCGCGAACGACTTTGCTATTGCAATTTTGATCTGCGGTGTCTCGGCGTCTTCGTGGCTCACCTCGCCTTCGGGGGCCCCCATCGCAAACTCAGCACCCGCCGCGAACGGCATAACCTCGGGACAGGTCTCACAATCCCTAAACGCCTCGCCCGGTGTAAAAGCACGTGCTGGGGTTGCCTCCACAACCTCAGTCGGCGCTTCTTCATCGACAGCTTCCGATGCTGTTAATTCGCTGCTAGCATCGTCATCTGCTCCAGCCGCATCCAGCGTATCTTGTTCCGGCCCAACTGGTGTTTGGGCCGATGCGATATCATCGGGCGCTATTACTGCTGCCATCTGATCATCTTCGGCTTCAGAACTTTCCCGCGCCACCACGGGCGGTGTTTCAACGGGAGCGTTGTTATTGCTGGCGACGACACTAGCAGCGTTTTCGCCGCCGCCATTGCGCGTCATCAACAAATAACCGGTGACCCCAGCGCCAACTAACGCCAGCAAACCAACAACCAATAGCAGTGGAAACCCACCGCCCTTTTTCACAGGTGGTTCAGTCCTTGATTTAGCGACAGGCGCAGGTCCCACGCGCGGTGTTACTTTTGCCTGCGTATTGGCGCGCGCCTGCGCTGCCGCTTGCCGCTCAGCGGCCTCAGCCGCCGCGCGATTTGAAACCAGCTTACGTATCTGCGCCAAGATCATCTGCCAATTAGCGTTGTTTACATCTCCCTGCCAGTCCATGAGGTCAGCAGTCTGTAGGCGCTTGAAACCGCGGGGCAGATCGATCTGGTCAATCATCACGGGGATAAGCGTATTGCGCTGCATCCCGTCATCGGCTTCTTCTTGTACCCAATTGGAATTGATCGATGAATCCGACCACACAGCGATAATACAGGCCGAATCTTTCAGCTTGGAGTCGATCACCTTGGAAAACGACTCGCCCGGCAAGATTTCTGGGTCCCACCAGACATCAAAGCCCTCCGCTTCCAACGCTTGCGCGATGTGACGTACTCGTTCGCGATCATTTCGCGAGTAACTAAGGAATATATCGGTCATTGCCCACAAGCTCTCCCATTTTGGGCTAACTCTAGCGTGCTCG
>JAADIH010000088.1 GCA_013151435.1 Alphaproteobacteria bacterium | reverse complement strand
GGCTATATCGCCGCTATTCGCGCTGGTCAGTTGGGCGTAGATACGGTTATCGTTGAAGCCTTCGCCCATGGCGGCACGTGCCTTAACGTCGGGTGTATTCCGTCAAAGGCGCTGATTCATGTGGCGTCAGATTTTGAAAAGGCAATGCATTTTGCGGACGACAGCGCCATTGGGATTAGCGTCCAAAAGCCAGAGATTGATTTGGCAAAGACCGTTGCCTGGAAAGATGGCATCGTCAAACGTCTCACTACGGGCGTTGGCGGATTGCTGAAGAAGAACAAAGTCCGCAGCATCAAGGGCTGGGCGTCCTTCGTTGACGGCAAGACGGTAGACGTCAAAACTGGAGATGGCGTCGAAACAATTCGCGCAGAAAATATCATCATTGCGACGGGTTCTGCGCCCGTAGAATTGCCATTCATGCCGTTCGGAGGGGACGTTATTTCTTCAACCGAGGCGTTGAATTTAACTAAGTTGCCGAAAAATCTCTGTGTCGTTGGCGCCGGTTATATCGGGCTTGAGATGGGGATCGCATTTGCCAAGCTCGCCAAGCTCGGGTCGAAGGTGACGGTGGTTGAGGCGCTGGATCGCATCCTGCCACTCTATGATAAAGACATTACCCGACCCATCGCCAAGAAAATGAAAGCCCTCGGTATGGAAGTCTTGCTCGGCGCGGAAGCAAAAGGCGCGACGGGAAAAGGGTTAGAGATTAAAACCGCTGCAGGCGAGACCAAAACCCTTCCCGCCGATAAAATTCTGGTGACGGTGGGCCGCGCGCCCCTCACCGAAGGCTGGGGACGGGAAAACCTTGCGCTCGATTTGGAGGGACGTTTCATCAAGATAGATGATCAATGCCGCACATCCATGAGCAGAATTTTTGCAATTGGCGATGTCACGGGTGAGCCCATGTTGGCGCACCGCGCCATGGCGCAAGGGGAGATGGCCGCGGAGATCATCGCGGGCGAGACCCGCTCATGGGTGGGATAAAATTGCGATCCCGGCGGTATGCTTTACCGACCCGGAAGTCGTCTCCGTTGGCCTCTCGCCCGAAGAAGCAAAAAGCGCTGGCCATGAAATCATCTCGCAGATGTTTCCCTTCGCCGCTAATGGCCGCGCCATGACTATGGAATCCGAAGACGGCTTTATACGGATCGTTGCACGCAAAGATAATCATCTGGTGCTTGGCATTCAGGCTGTTGGCGGCGGCGTTGCGGAGCTTGCGGCGGCGTTCGCTCTGGCGCTTGAAATGGGTGTGAGGCTTGAGGATATCGCCGGAACGATCCATGCTCACCCAACACAAGGCGAAGCGTTCCAAGAGGCTGCGCTTAGAACGCTTGGGCACGCGCTGCATATTTGATGCGTTCGCTGTGATATTTGAATCAGCCCCCTTCGACCGCTTCGCGGCCACTTCCCCCGTTTACGGGGGAAGAAAATGCATTCGTTTATTACAAATGGAATCTGTTCCTCCCCCATTTATGGGGGAGGTGTCAGCAAGCTGACGGAGGGGGCAATTGTTGCTGACCCAGCGGTTGAATCGCTCCCGTGATTTTCTACCCCAGGAGGGTATTCTTCCATAAAACCTATATTTGGTGCATAGTTATCCCCGCCTTTCAAAATGGCCGTATACTGCCTTTCGAATAGAGATAGTTTTGAAAGGAGCGATACGGAAGAAATGCGATTGATCTCATTATACGCCGCTCATCCACGCGACGGCTTAGGGCAACTGCCTCACGCAGCGTCTTTAGCAGCCTCATTCGCGATGCCTTTTGCAGCAGGGCGGAGTTTTGCGGCGATGGAGGCATGTATTTCAGCAAATGGGTTCGTTGGTGTGATCTCGTCCTCTTCCAACACAGTCACACCATCAAGGTTACGCTCGATGACTGTCTCGCTCGTCGCGCCAAGAATGATCAGATGCTCTACGCCATCACATTTGATGATCGCGACCCGGCGGCGCGCATCAAGCGCGAGGCTTTCAACAAGCGCAAGGCGACGTTTACGAACAAAGCCGCCCGAAGCAGAGGCAAGGCCAAGCTTTTGTGCGCCAAGGGCAGCCAGACCAATCAAGCCAATGACGGCAATAAGGCCAAAGAGTATGCGCAAAATTTCTGGACTGATCACGGGGGCCGCTCCTCATTGCTTAAGAGAAGTAAAAAATACCGGTCAGATGATTAAGGACGCGTTAAGGTTGTTTTTCCGGGCCGCTTTGGGCGTAAAGAGAGCCAAGCCCCCCGAGCGATATGATCTCGCCGCGCATAGATTTGCGAAACCAGTCGAAATATTGCTGCGACAGATCGAGAATACGCTCAACATCTGCGGCGTCCCGTGAATAGCTATTGGCGCCAGGCGTTAAACTTGTTGAATGAAGGGTAAATGTCATGACTGGCGTTTTGTCTTTGATCAGGCGACGGGTCAGCGCTTTCAAATCACTAAGCTTCGCACCTTCAGGTGAGAGACGCATGGGCAGAGTGAAATTTTGAAAGGCATCATGCCATGGCAAGGCAAAACCAATAGGCGCACGCTTGCGGTTCAGGAAAATTTGCGTGTTGCGGATAGCATGCGCCCCACTCACCGGCGTCACATGGATTTTCCAGTCACCATGAGACGCAATGAACGGCATGTTGGAGGCGCCGGTAAAGTCAGGGCCGCCGATGCGTGAAAAATCAAAGCTGGTGCTTGGGCTAAAATCGAAATGAACGCCAATCTCGGAGAGTAAATGATAATTTTCTGGGGCAATGCCGTATCGCCCGGCGCGGTGAGAGAGCGCACGAGCGTTGAAAACGGTCTCATAAAGCTCCGCCAGCGCCTTCAGCTTTTCGCGGTGGAGATCGCAAGGCAAGTTTTTTTGAAAGGAATAAACTTCGCCTGTGAAATTTGCTGTCGGCGGTGTCACCCAAGGGTGGAGATGAAGCCCGCAAGAAGCGGCGCCAGCGTCATGCAATTTACGAAAATACTCAGAAGTTCTGTGATCTTTCATAAGCGGGTAGGTGAGAAAATAGAGCGGTTCGATATTGGCGCTCGAGCATAGCTGTTGAAACTGATCAATGTCTTTTGGGTCGCAACATGCGTAGTCGTTTGAGTTGAAGTCATTCCAATCGAAACGCTCTTCCGTATCGACTGTCACAATCAATTTTGGCGGCTCACCCGCGTTGGGAAGTTTGATGGGGGATGTTGTAATACTGTGCGCCGCTTTGGCCTTACTGGAAAGATCGGAAAAAATCTCTGCCATCCCCTCAACGGTTTCGTTCCACGAATGCTTTTCAGCGTAAGCCCGTGTTTTTGTGCGGTCAGGCAGGTTTGTAAGGAGATTATTGATGGCGGCAGCAAAGGCTTTCGGGGCGCGATGGTCAACAAGGATGCCCGCCGAAGGATCGCGAATGATTTCGCTCGTGCCCCAGATGTTTGCAGCGACGCAAGGCGTGCCGCAGGCCATGGCTTCGAGCAACACATTGGGCCAGCCCTCACGGGAAGAAGCCAGGACCAGAACATCGGCAGCTTCATAAATTTCGCGCATCTTCTCGTGGGGGACAGCGCCAAGAAACCGAACGCGGTCCGCAACGCCAATAGCGGGCGCCAGCGCCTCCAGTGTTTTTCGCTTTTCGCCCTCACCAACGATCAACAATGTAGCGCCGGGAATATCTTTTAGAGCCTCAATAATGAGCTCATGACCTTTGCGGTCAATCAAATGCCCAACGCTTGCAATTACAGGTCCCTCAAGCGCCATCTCGCGCCTTATGTGATCCCGGTCAGTAGGGTGAAAAAGTTCAAGGTCTACGCCATTGCGCAAGGCTTTAATTTTTTGCGCAGGCGCGCCAAGGCGAATGAGCTCAGTTTTCAGCGCGTCCGCAACGGTGATGACCGCATCTGCTTTGATCGTTGCATCAATTATTTTTTGCCGAGGGATTTCAAAAGCCGGGATAAAATTTATATCCGTTCCCCGCGCCGTAATGACAACAGGTTTACCAAGTTCTGTTGCCACCTTTGCGGCAGCTACGCCGTCTGGGTAAAAATAATGAGCGTCTAAAAAATCAAACCCCCAGCCGTCGAATGTAAGTTTCCGAATGGCTTTCCTTAAAACTCGCGCAAGGGCAGTTGGCGCATAGTTCATGGCGATCTTCGGCGGGATAAGATAACGAGGATGCAATATCTCTATGCCGTGCCGAATTTCTTTCTCGGGAACCCGTGCGTAACGGGCATATTGGCCAAAGACTTTATGAGAGAATGGAAACCAGGGAACCGGAGCGATGACTTTTACTTCAGAGTCATGATCTTTCAAAAATGCGCGCAGGCGGTTTTCAACGAAAATACCATGAGTGGGCATTTCCAGATTCGGATAAAGCGTCGTGAAGACAAGAAATCTCATTAGCAAACGAATATCCGTATGGGTGTGTTCGTCAGTCAGGTAGGCAGTCAATCAGGCAGGTTACTATGCTCCGGTTAGTGCGAAAAATCGGTTCCCACTTTTTCGCCCGGCGCTCACTATTATTTACATACTCTGCGTCGGTTAAGGAACAAAATCCTGTCCCTGAAGGCAAAGACCCGATCATCCGCTATGTGTTCCAAATCGGGATACCCTTAACGGCCAACGTAGTCGTTTTAGGACATTGGCTATGCGTTGACCGATGATCGTATGGATCAGCGCAAAAAATGAATAGAGGCATGTAAAATGCTTCACGTTTCCAAAACTGGTCTCCGAGCTATCCTGCGGTTCTGTCTTTTCTCCAGCCAGCTCCGCCAGATCAGCTGGGCCAGATTGGCCGAGTATGTGGGGATTTGGGAATGACAGCGTATCAGTTTGTGGTGCTTCTCGGCGCGATCATAATCATGGGATCGTCTGGTCTCTTAATGCTGAAAACCGCGATTGAGTCAGAATATAAGGGCACGGTAGAGCGAAGGTCAGCTGAAGGCTGGTGGGGGGCGAGGCGTGTCGGCGACGGTAAACTCGACCTTGAACGATCCGTGGAGCCGCTTGTGGATATTGCGGATCATGGCGCTGACAAATGGGCGGGTGTGAAATGGTTGATCGATTGCGTGGCAAGCGTCGCATTATTAGTATTATTCATGCCGATACTCATTGTGACCGCCATTGCCATAAAGCTTAATAGCAAGGGGCCGGTTCTCTATAGGCAAAAACGAATCGGCTATCGCGGGAGGAATTTTGATGTATTTAAGTTCCGCTCCATGGCTGTGGATGCTGAAAAAGATGGTCCGCAATATGCGACGCCCAATGACCACCGGGTAACCCGGGTTGGGCGATGGATCCGTAAAACCCGAATCGATGAAATTCCGCAAACCATTAATGTTCTGCGTGGCGAGATGAGCTTTGTTGGGCCTCGCCCCGAGCGCCCTGAATTTGTGACTGAGCTGGAAAAAGCGATCCCACAATATCACTGCCGCCATACCGTGAAACCGGGAATTACCGGCTGGGCCCAGGTAAAATATGAATATGCAGCCTCGGTTGAGGGGGCGCGGGAGAAACTGCGCTACGATCTATATTATATTCGCAACTTCACGCCGCTGCTCGACATTGTCATTATCCTGATGACGGTTCGAGTTGCGTTTTTTGGGATTGGCAGCCGTTAGGCGGAAGTTTTTTCAGGGCCTGAGTAAACCATGTCCATGACGGAGCGCAGGCGAACGCCAAGTTATAGGTCAAACGCCGCCCCTTCTGTAGAGAATCACCTGATACACATCTGTAATTCATCTGTGTATTTCGGTTAAAACTAGTGAAAATACTAGGCTTTTGGCGTCTCTATGGCTGTCTGGGTTAACTATAGCATTTCGTCATGGCAAAGAAATTGCGGAGACACTAAACTGAACACTGGAATCGGGCGTATTTGCGCCACCTTTGATGCTTTTTAAACATGCTAAGGAATTGACATGACCAAGTTTATTCAACGCTGCCAACTCGCCGCTCTGGCGGTTGCGGCTATTTTGATTGCCGGTTGTTCTGGAATGGGCCTTGGTGGAGAGAAGTTGGCGGCAGCGCCGTCAACTGCATCTGCCGCGCTTGCCACAGCGCCGGATTACCTCATCGGTCCATTGGACCAGTTGGAGATATTTGTCTGGCGCTCGCCGGACCTGTCGGCAAATATTTCGGTTCGCCCGGATGGTCGGATTTCAACACCGCTCGTCGAAGATATGGTCGCGTCCGGAAAAACCCCTACGCAGTTGGCAGCTGACCTGGAGGCGGCTCTGCGCAAATATGTGAAGAGCCCCGAGGTCACGGTCATCGTCAGCAATTTTTCATCGACCTTTGATCAGCAAGTGCGGGTCCTGGGCGAGGCGGCGCAGCCGGTGGCATTGCCGTATCAGACCGGCATGACCGTATTGGACGTTATGGTTGCTGTGGGCGGTTTAACAGAATTCGCAGCGGGCAATCGCGCAGTGCTTATTCGCGGGCAGGGCGAAGAGCGTATTTCATATCGCTTGCGCCTCGATGATTTGCTTCGCAAAGGCAACATATCTGCAAACGCACCTGTGCTGCCAGGCGATGTTATTTTGATCCCCGAAAGCGTATTTTAAGAACGCGATCGGGGCTTGAGGAGAGTAGTGTTGGTATTTCAACTCACAGAGTTGCCTCGGCCGGTGATCCGGCACTTAAGTGGGCTGTGGCGGCGGCGATGGACCGTCATCACAGTCACATGGATGGCGGCTTTGTTGGGTTGGTTTGCTGTGTGGCTGGTTCCCGATAAATATGAATCGCGGGCTCATGTCTTTGTGCAGACGGAAACGGTTCTTGAACCAGTCCTCAGCGGCCTCACAGTAAAGCCGGACTATTCGCGCCGAGTGGAGGTTATGCGCCTGCAGCTTTTAACGCGGCCAAATGTTGAGAAAGTTATTTTTCGATCTGGCCTCGAAGAGACAATAGAGGCGCGATCCCCTGTAGAACGGCGCGCCAAATTGGAAGGGATGATTGAGTGGGTTGCGGGGCAGATCAAAATCGAAAGCCCGCGCGATATGTATTTCATTATTTCATATAAGAACAGCGATCCGGAAATAGCGCGTGCTGTCGTTGATGCTGTGCTGACCATGTTGATCGAACAAGACCTCGGCGCCAGTCTTTCAGAAAATGAAGCTGCGCGCCGTCTCCTCAGTTTGCAGATTGAAGAATATGACGAAAAGCTCACGGCGAATGAAAGCAAGGTTGCGGCGTTCAGGCGCGAGCATGCGGTTGAGCTTACGGCCAGCCGAAATGCGGGTGGACAACGCGAGCAAAAAGAAAGCGAATTAGTGCTCGTGCGTGATGAGCTTGAGCGCACCAAAGGGCGCATTTTGATCCTAGAGAATTTGATTGCATCGACGCCGCCCACGACTTCGGGTGGTGAGCTCGATACGTTGCGCGTAGAGCTTTCGGATTTGCGCAGCCGGTATCAAGAAAGTCACCCTGATGTGCGAGGATTACTTTTGCGTATTGCGCAGATGGAAAATGATGGTGGGGGCGCCATGTCGGCCAATCCGGAATTTACCCGGTTGCAATCGGAATTGAGCATTGCACGCAATTCCGTTCGTGTGCTTGAGGGGCGTGCTCTGCGGTTGAAAGAAGGCCTTGATTCTTTGGATGTTGTCGCCGGTGATGCGCCCGCAACCGAAGCTGCGTTGCGCCAGATCATCCGTGAATACGAACAGACACAGAAAACTTATGAGGCGCTTTTAGCACGCCGTGACAGAATGGATCTCACCAGAAATCTCGGCATTGGTAGTCTGGGTGTTGAATATCAGGTCTTTGAATATCCACAAAAAGCGCTAACGCCAACCGATCCGTCGCGTTTACTTTTAATAATAGGCGTTTTCATAATCGCAGCCGGAGCAGGTGCGGGGGCAGCATTCTTGCTGACCATGTTTGACAAAAGTTATTCTCAACTGAGTGAGTTGAAGGAAGCGTTTGGCTTGCCGGTTCTTGGCGCCGTCAGTGAGGTGCGGTCTGAGAGCGTTGTGGCTGAACGCCATCAGGATTTTAAATATCTTGCGGGCGCAGTTGCCGGGCTATTTCTAGTCGGCGCCATGTATGCGTATGTTTCAGTTTACAAACTTCCTGTTGATTTAGACGGTGCTACCGAATGGGCCAGCGACGAATATTTGAGTAAAGGGGAGTCGTGATGGGAATTATTGAAAAAGCGGGTGGTGAGCTTCACGAATTGGCGACCATTCGGCAGATCAAGGAAAAGAAAAGCAAAGATGAAAAGCGCCAGGCAAAAAAATCTGCGCGTGTAAAAACTTTTGATCTCAATTTTTCAGCCCTTGAAAAAGCAGGCCTCTATCACCCCAGTGGTTCTTCGACGCAACTCGCGCTGGAGCTTCGCGCGGTAAAGCGACGCTTGTTGCGGCGGATTGGTTTCTTGCGCGCGGCAGGGGAGCGTCAGGCATTTTGTGCACCGGGTCGTCAACGCAATCTGATTCTAGTGACATCTACTTGTGCGGGAGAGGGGAAATCCTTCAATGCTGCAAACCTTGCCCTCAGTCTTGCCTTGGAAGACCAGATCGAAACGCTTCTGGTTGATGCGGATATATTACGGCCAAAAGTTCGATCCCTCCTAGGCCTTCCTAAAGGCCCCGGATTAACCGATAAATTCATGGATATGACGGTCAAAACCAAATCACTGATGCGCCGCGCCAATCAGGCGCCGCTGACCGTAATCGGAGAAGGCGCCGCAGTTGACCGCGTTCCGGAGCTTTTCGCCTCTGACGCATCCCAGCATTTTTGGGCTGAATTATCGAGTGCTGCATCTGATCGGTTGATTATAATTGATGCGCCTCCCGTATTGGCTGCAACCGAGGCCGTAATTCTTGCTAAATATGTGGATGAGGTTGTATTTGTAGTGGGGGCGAATTCGACCCCTGAATCTGCCGTGGCGTCAGCAATGGATGAATTGTTGGATATCAATCCAAATGTCAGTCTTTTGCTGAATAGGTGTATTATAGGGTCTGGCGGATCTCACTATCGGTCTTATGAATATTATGGCCGTGAGGTCAGGAATGAAGAAATGGGGGGCGCGATCCATGCGCAAACTTAATATAAACCGTCTGACGCGCGCGGGCTTGAAATACACATTGATGGCTGGAGTAGGCGGGGGGGTCTTCGTCAGTATAGCAATTGCGCAGGTGCCAAACGCGGATGCGCCGTTAAAATTGCGTACAGATTATCTCGGCTATGCGGCAAGCGCATCAACGCGGTTTACCTATTCCGACAACATAAACCTTGAACGCGGCGCCCTTGCTGACGATGAATTCATCTTTTCAACTCAGCTAACGGGAGGGGCAATTGTCAGCACGCCGCGGGTGACTGGAATTATTCTCGGTGATCTAGATTTTTCCTTTTTTGCAGATGATTCTGATCTTGTTATCAATCAGAATATTGGACTGACCAGCACCGTTACGGGTGTTGATAACTATCTCTACCTTGATATTTCCGGACAGACATCGCGCCAGCTGATTGGCGACAATGCGCGATTTTCCGGCAATGTAAACGCTGGGCGTGGACAGCGTGCGAATGTCCACTCTTATACGGCGAGCCCATACATCTATCATCGTATGGCAGACCAGGCGGCGGTCGAGTTGCGCTATCGCTGGGCGCAAATTTTTGTCGATGACGCCAATACTGATTTTAACCCGACTAGGGGGAGTTTTCTAAACGACTCACGTTCTCATGAGGTGTTGGCGAGCTATGAAAGCGGAAATACAATCGATAGGTTTCGTTTTCGCGCGACAGCCTATGGCATTGAAACGGTAGATAGCGGATCCGATATTTTTCCTATTCCATTTGAATACCGTCAGGGTTCGATTTCTACAGATGCAGAGTTTGCCCTAAGCTCGAAATTTTCATTGAGCGGTGGTGTTGGGTACGATGAGGTAGAGACTGATCAAGCGGCAGGCCTCTTCTTCAATGCTGATGCGTTATCCGGTCTGTTCTGGCGTGCTGGTTTCACAGCAAGGCCAAATCGGCGCGCTAGGGTTCGCGTGGAGTATGGCAAGCGGTATGATGATGATTTCATCGATGCAAATATTTATTACGAGCTGTCAAATCGGTTTGTTTTTACCGCCGCCGCAGGCAGAAGCTTTCAGACGCGGGCGCAGACGATTTCTTCTCAATTCAGGGCGAACCAGCGCCAGACCCTCGATTTTGCTGACCGGTTGCGGGAAGGCCAGGAAATATCACCGCGTAGCGTCATTGATGCAGCCAATCGCTTTGCGGGCGTTTCCAGTGGCAATGCGCAGACAATAGGCCTCGGCACAACAAATTCCGCCTCTCTCTGCGGCGTTGAATGGCGCGTTTGATCGCACCAATGTGTCACTTTCAGGAAATTATTCGGATACGGATTTTGGGTTTCGCCAGATTGAAACATATGGCGTTAATTTGAACCTGCGCCGACGTGTATCACGTCGCCTGGATGCGTTTGCTGGTATGAATTGGCGGAGAACCGATACGTCGATAGATCCGGCGTCATGCTTATCTGAGCCGCGAATTTTTGGTTTTGACGCTAGTGATCCTTTATTTAACCCAGCCGTGGAATGCGCCAGCTTGGCAGTAAGTAGTGGATTGTCTAACACGGTATCGGTGTCGGCAGGCGCCGCTTATCGGGTCTATAAAAACATCTCAGCCTATGTGGAAGTGGCGCATACTGAGCGTTTCGCGCCAAATCCGCTATTGGAGTATGATGAAAATACGGTGACGCTGGGCTTCACGCTGGACCTTTGAAATATGTATGAAGAGTATTTTCATTTTAAGGGCGCACCTTTTAAGTTAAGTCCGGATCCCAAATTCTTCTTCGGAAGCCGCAGCCATAATAAGGCGATGGCCTATCTTCACTATGGATTGAAGCAGGCCGAAGGGTTTATTGTGATAACGGGGCCTGTTGGCGCCGGAAAATCTATGGTGATCGGGCAATTGTTAAGTCAGCTCGACAGATCAAATATCGTCGCAGCGCAACTTTTGACGTCCAACGTTGAGCCTGAAGAGCTGCTTGATCATATATTGTCTGCGTTTCGTATAGAACCGGAAGGTGAAGGGCGCACTGGTCAGCTTGAAGCATTTGAAGATTATCTCTTTGATCAGCTGCATCGCGGGAAGCGCGTTTTGTTGATTATGGACGAGGCGCAAAACCTTCCCCTTAAAACGCTTGAAGAATTAAGAATGTTGTCGAATATCGACTATGACGGGACGCCCTTGTTTCAGGTGTTCCTCATCGGTCAGCCTGAATTTCGCGATACGCTGACGAGCGCCAAGATGGAGCAACTCAACCAACGGGTTATTGCCTTCTACCATCTTGAAAACCTCTCTTTTGAAGAGACGAAGGAATATATTCTGCACCGTTTGTCTATTGTGGGTTGGCGGGAAGACCCGGCATTTTCAGACGGCGCATTCAAGACAATTTATGCTGAAACTGATGGCCGCCCGCGCCGCATAAACACACTGTGTAATCGGTTGATGCTCTTTTGTGCGCTGGATAAAATCCATGATGTTACTGGCAGCGTAGTGAAAGAAGTCATTGCCGAACTTCACGAAGAAAAACTGGGCTCACAGGGAATTCAGGATAACATCAATTCAACGCAGTCACCCAGAGAAGATGTTAAAGCGCCTGCGGCTGAGCCGGGTCGCGGTGTAAACAAGAAGATGGCGAAATCTTTGGCAAGTAAACACAAAAACTTGCCCTCGTCGGCAAGTGTGTTTGATCGGTTGCGCGCACAGCGAAATGAAAAACTCGAAAACGACGTCACAGATGAGCCAGAAGAGGCAACCCTATCTGATGTTGCGACCGCGATAGCGGTGGCGTCAGCGCAAACGGATAAAGCCGGGGTCTATGAAGATACATCTACCGAGCGTGCTGCCGCTGAAGCGCCGCGATTGGTAAAGCCGGGCGCGTGGCGCAAGACTGTTAAACGGTCACTTGATGAGGCGCGTGAAG
>JAADIH010000050.1 GCA_013151435.1 Alphaproteobacteria bacterium | reverse complement strand
ACCTCAACTGTTAGCGCGTCTGTTGGGAAGCCATCAATATTTGAGGCAACAGCAACATCATTATTGCCGCCATCCTGGTTGAGTGAAAGCGTCGTGGGCGCTGCTCCAGGCGTTAAAATCAAATCAACTGGCGCCTCATTAACGTCGGCAACATTAATCGTCACGGTTTCAGCGTAGGTGGCGCCAGAAGCATCCTCGACTTGAAGCGTCATCATCTCGTAACTATCTCGACCTTCATGGTCGAGCGAGACGCCCTCTTTCAGTTTCAGCTCATTGCCGACAACCTCAAATAACCCTGATGCGTCATCGCTAAGTGTAAAGGTCGCGCTGTCACCAGCATCCGGGTCGCTCGCCGTCAACGTGGCGACAACAGCGCCTGCATCATTTTCAGCAACATTATCATTCGAGAGCGCTATATCCGTTGGCGCTTCATTGGTGTCTACAACCTTCTCAACAGGCGTATCATCTGTGTCTTCACCTTCTTTTGTAGAAGGAGTGGTGTCCTTATCGGGAGCATCATTTACTGTTGTGAATTCAGTATTATCATCTTCCTCACCAGACTCAGGATCTTCAGGTCGCGGCTCATCTACAATGGTGCGCTCGACGTTCAAATCTGGGTTGTTTGGTGTTGGGTTACGCGTGCCGGTTGGCGATACATGTGCTTGCACATCTAGCGTGCTCAAATCATCAGGGCGAATCTCATTGACACGCGTATCGTCATTTCTTTTTGCGTCACCAGGGGCTACCAGTTCAGTGTCAGACACATTGACTTGTTGTGTGGAAAATTGTTGAGCACCGCTTGCGTCATGCTCACTGTCATGGCCCCCGCCATGCTGGCCGCCATCATGCCTTGATAAAGATGATTCGTCGGCGGCAAGCTCAGCGGCAATAGTTTCACCTGCATGGCTATCCGGTGCTGAACCCAAAATGTTACCACCGCTCTGCGAATCTCCAAAGTGAAGGTTTGCATTGGCGGCTTCGCCGCCGTCATTGTCAAAATTTGAGTGTTCAGACTCGCGTGCTTTTCTAAGCGCATCGCGTTCCTCGTCATGCCCACTCATCTCGCCATAAGTGCTGGTAAGCTTATCGTTATTTATTGGGCGATCACTTTGCTTATCAAGGTTTTGATCTCGATCATTGGCCATCTGAATACTCACACGTAACTAAACAGATCGAATATTAGCCGCATTAGTTTAATCAGAAACTTATCAGATTAGTTAATACCTTATTAATTATGGGACGAAGTGGACAACCACTTAGAATTCTTAAAGGGTTTAACCATAAATGAGTTACGAGTGATAAGTATAAGTCAGAACGTCCTATGTTGCAGTCAATAGCGCGCCTATGGAATGGCTCTTTGTTTAATCGTCTTTCTGATGATGCGAACAGCCAAGGAATTGATGACCCTCCTTTGGGAGCTTCGGTCTATGTCGCTTCCGCAGTTATCAATATTCTTGCATTGGCATTACCGCTTACAATTTTACAAATATATGACCGAGTGCTGCCAAATTCTGCATTTGATACTCTCACCGCACTTATCATTGGGTTGCTCGGTGTTATTGCGGTAGACGGATTCTTGAAATATCTTCGATCTTATGTTGCAAATTGGACAGCCGCATCCTTCACGCACAAACTATCTGTTCGAGCATTGTCGGCAATGTTGAATTCAACCCCATCTGAATTCAGCAGTGTTACCCCAAGCGAACATCTAGATCGCTTGGGCGCCATATCCGGTCTGGGTGGGCATCTCGGTGGGCAATCGCGCCTCGTCTCTATTGATG
This sequence comes from Alphaproteobacteria bacterium, assembly GCA_013151435.1. Taxonomy (GTDB): domain Bacteria; phylum Pseudomonadota; class Alphaproteobacteria; order Caulobacterales; family Parvularculaceae; genus Hyphococcus. Next base: position 6,127 of record JAADIH010000050.1, on the reverse strand, counting down.
TGCTCTTTATACCTATATTTGCCGGTGTGATCATTATGGTCGGCGGTTCTGTGTTCATAATCATGCTGCTTTTATTTGCCATCTTTGGGTACGCAGCCTTTCGACGGACAAATGAATTAAACAGCGCGATTGAAGAGCGAGAACAAAAAGATGCGCGCAAATACGACTTTATCATCGAAATTTTAGGCGCGATGCAAACTGTTAAGGCTCATGCCATGGAGCCGTTGATTATGCGTCGTTTTGAACGGTTGCAATCGTCGGCCAGCGTAATTACGCGACGCTTGATCGAGCTCACGGGATCCGCCCAAACCTACAATGCAATCTATGCATCATTATCTGTGATTGCTATTGTCGGTGCTGGCGCACTCATTGTGTTTAGCGGCAGGCTAACCATGGGGGCATTAGCATGCTGTATGCTATTATCCTCCCAATTGCTGCAGCCAGTGATGCGATCCCTTTCTGCTTGGAATGAATTTCAGTTAGCAGCCCATCGCCGCAAACGCGTTGCATCAATATTCGATGATGCTTCCAGCGCCGATACATCAATTGGCGCTCAAACGCTTGAGCATTTCCAACGTCCCTCTAAGCCGCAAACAATAGAATTAAAAAACATCACCATACAACGCGGCACAGCCGAGCCCTTGTTTAAAAACCTCAACCTACTAATTCCCGCCGGGCGCATTATTGCCATCCGGGGAGCTGACGGTAGTGGGCGAACATCATTACTGCGCGCGCTCGTTGGAGACGTGAAACCGACTGAAGGTGAAATCCTACTGGATGGAGCGGCAATTAATGGGGTGCAGAGCATATCCCCACGGCTTACTGTTCGTTATGTCCCCCCGACCCCAACCACTTTTCGCGGCACAATCATTGATAACATATCGTTATTTGGAAACCTGTCCGCAAAGTCTGCTCTTTCGGCATCAAGATTAATTGGACTTGATCAAGAGATTATCCGTTTGCCCATGGGGTATGATACTGTGCTGAAGAGTTCTGCTGGGCGCGATATACCTGCCGCCACAGCGCAACGCATCTGCATTGCACGCTCAATCGCTACGGATCCATCCGTTCTGATTTTTGATGAAGCAAATACATTACTGGATATGAATGGAGAAAGGCAGTTTGGCGAGGCGCTTCAAAGTTTGCGAACAAAAGTAACAATAATTATAGCCACTCATCGTCCATCACTGCTTCGTATTGCTGATGATATATATGACATTGAAAATGGCGCCCTCATAAAAGCGGAATCACAATCCCTGACAGCACAGGCAGTGAGCGCATGACAAAGTCAAATCAGCATAATGCGCCAACGCCAATTATCGACAGGCTACCGCCTGCTCTACTCAATGGCTTCAACCCTGTTCACAAACTGCGCAAGCGGATAGAAACATCCTTCAGTGCGGATTCACATGACAAGCCAACCACAAATAGGGATTGCGTTTCCGCTCTTGGTAGGTTCCTAAAGATTATTGATTGGTCTCAAGGCACACGGCGTATTTTTGAAGCAATGCCGCATGCCGATTCCATGGAAACGCTTGCAGCGTTTCGTTCTGTTCTGTTTCGGCTTGGCTTTAAAACCAGCACAGAAATAGCAACGCCAGAAAATCTGCGTAAAGAGTATTTACCGTGTTTCGTCCGAACGTCTGTCGGACAAATTCTGCTGGTCGAAAGCTCAGATGAAAACGGGTCATTGGTAATATTCGACCCGCAAAAAGATCAGAGAATCACAGTTTCCGCCGAGGAAATATCCGGGACAGTCATATACCCGGAAAGTAGCACTATAGACGCCATAAGTTCACCTGCTGCTCCCAAAAAATGGTCTGCAAGTGTTTTCGAGGCGCTCAAGCCTGTAACGCTCCAAATCTTCCTTATCAGTTTTGCAGTCAACTTATTTGCACTTGCTCCACCGCTCTACATTATGAATGTGTATGACAAGGCGATCAGCACAAAGTCATTAGATGTTCTCATCGGTCTTACCATCGGCATTGCGATCATCGTTGCTGCAGACTTTTTACTTAGGAACATCAGAATTAAGCTACAGTCCTATCTGGGTGCACGATTGGATGAACAGCTCAATGAATCCGCGTTCCGCCATTTGCTCTATCTGGAACTCTCTTTTACCGAAAGCGCGCCCATCGGATCTCAATTAACGCGTTTGAAGCAAATGACTTCATTGCAAGAAGCATTCACAGGTCAACTTGCTGCTGCTGTCTTCGATTTGCCTTTCATCATTTTGTTTTTAGTCGTTATTGGGATGATCGGCGGACACATAATATGGGTCCCGCTAGCGCTTGTCACCGCCTATGCCGTCATGGCCGCATGGGCAATACCCAAAACCAGCAAACTTGTTCGCGCGACTGGTGATGCAAAATCTAAGCTCAACAATCTCACTGTTGAAGCCGTGTCTGCTCAGCGTGCAATCCGTGATTTGGGGGCAGAAACCTTATGGCTGCGCAAACATCGTCGGCTTTCTGCGGAAGCGACCTGGGCGAATATGAAAGCCCGTCAATTCAGCTTTCTGATTCAAACTTTCTCTCAATCCCTTGTTGCATTATCGGGTGTCGCTATTCTGGCGCTCGGCACCAGATTCGTGATTGATGGCGCCTTTAGCGCTGGCGCCTTAATCGCCGTAATGGCACTGGTGTGGCGCGTTCTTGGGCCAATTCGAAACCTCTTTTTAAGCAGCCTGACAGTTGGTCAAACCATTCAAAGCGTGGAGCAGATTGACAGACTTGTTCGTATGCCCCTGGAGCGCGAACCACATGCCGGGCCATCTATACCTAGAAAGTTTAATGGTCATGTCGTCTTTGACAATGTCACCTTCAGATATCCCGGACAGCGCGAGCCGTCACTGCGATCTGTATCATTCGACGTTAAACCAGGTGAGATTTTATGCTTGTATGGATCTTCTGGATCAGGGACATCAACAGCCCTTAAGCTTCTTTTAGGTCTTTACCAGCAACAGGCTGGTTCAGTTTTTATCGATAGGCTCGATTTGCGCCAACTCGATAAGGGCGAGTGGCGCCATTCACTTGGTGTTTGCATGCAGTCTCTTGATTTCTTTCATGGCACTATTGCGCAGAATATTCGCCTGGCGCACCCAGCCGCAACCAATCAAGAAATAAATGAGATAGTAAGGCACTTTGGTGTTGACCGGTATTTTGACACCGTTCTGACCAGTGGTCTCGAAACAAGGTATACTGACTTATCAAAATCAGTATGGCCAGACGCATTGCTCAGTCGCATAAACCTATGCCGCGCTTTTATAAAGAAGGCGCCCATCTACATTTTGGATGAACCAGCCACCACACTGGATAGAGACGGGGAAATGGCACTTATATCGATCCTGGAAAAAAGAAAAAAGAACAGCTCGATCATAATGACGACGCAACGCCCTAGCCATATGCGCCTGGCCGACACAGTTGTTTGGCTGGATCGCGGCGCTGTTCGAGAAATAGGATCCCCCAACAAAATCGTTCCAAACCTTCTTACCGCACAAAAAACTGCGGCTGTAAACCAGTGAGATAACGAGTAAAACAATGAACATTGATGCGCAACCCACAATCCAAAAACATGAAACGGTCGGTGAAAGACACGGTCTTGCGTTACCAATAGAATTGGAAGAAGGCGCCCCACCCTACTTGGCGTCCACGGCTCTATCCATCATCAGTGGACTAATCTTAATACTTTTAGTCTGGGCGAATATTGCTCAGATACGAGAGTTATCCATCGCTATGGGTGAAATCGCGCCATATGGCTCTACACGTCAGATTGCCCATCTTGAGGGTGGTATTGTCAAAGATGTTTTCGTTGCGCCAGGAGATTTTGTTGACGCGTATGAGCCCCTAGCCGAAATTCGATCTGAAAGCGAAGGAGGCAACTATGACCGCTACATAGTCAGAAGGGCAAATTTGGTTCTGCGGGTAGAACGGTTGGATGCACAAACCGAAAATCGCGAGCCAGATTTCAGTAGTTACCAAGAGCACCATTCGACGCTTGCCAAAGAACAAATGGCGATATTTGAGGCCTCAACAACGCAGCATCAAGCTGCAATAAATGCCCTTAATGCCCAAGAAGCATCGGCCACATCCGAAGTCGAAAAGGCGCAAGCCGCACACAAGACCCAAATTGAGTTACTCCAATATGCTGAAGAACGGCTCACCATGCAGGATAAGCTCATTGAGAAAGGCTTTACGTCACGTCAATCATATCTTGAAGCAAAAGTTTCCGCGACAACGGCACGGGCATCAGTTGCAGAAGCAAAAACACATTTAGAGCAAGCTCGGCGGGCGCTAACGGGTGCAACTTCTGTACTTGCGAGCCGGGATGCAGAGTACCTTAATCTCATAGCAGAAGAGCGTGCTGGAGCCGTCGCAGAACTCGTTGAGCTGAAAGAACCTATGATGTCATTGAAAGATCGTGCTGAGCGGCTGATCATTAGGGCGCCAGTTGCTGGGGTTGTAAAGGACATCACCGTCAATGGCGCCGGAGACGTCATTCCACCGGGCGGTCTCGTCGCAGAAATTACACCCATTGGTGAAGTTCTTTTTGCCGAAATTCGCATTCAGCCTAAAGATATTGGACATATTACGGTTGGCCAAAAAACTGAAATCAGCGTGACGACGTTTGATCCAAATCGCTATGGCAAGTTGGACGGCCACATTTCGCATATATCAGCTGGGTCATTTGCCGACCAGCGTACGGGCGACACATATTACACGGCTTATGTTGCACTGGATCGCCAAGATGTTGGTAAGGGAAAACTTATCCGTCAACTTGCTCCAGGCATGGAGGTTCGCGCCGAAATTATCACACAGTCACGTACCTTAATGCAGTATATGCTGAAACCTGTTGCACGCTCATTGGATCATGCTTTTACAGAGCGGTAAAATTAACATATGCGATCTGCTTGAGGCTAGAGCTGTGACCGACTGAAGCTTTCTTTGTAACTTTTGGACACTGAATAACAAAAATACTCAGTGAGGATGTACTACTATTATCTGTAGACAAAATATTGTTAGCGGTATGAAATCAGCAGTAATTTAGATTATTTGGCCACCAGTTGTTGATGGTAATTCCTTGAAGGTCTCATGTGAGCGCTGCCTTATTGTTATATGTATGATTGGCACCGCGGCAGGTTTTTTGCTACGTATTTTTCAAGAAGTCTATAGCTCCTGTCCGTTATCAAAAGACTTGGGACAAGCTAGTGCCCAGTAAGACTGGAGAGTTTTAACTTTCGTTCAACAAAAAACCATCCTATGGCTGCATCAGCTTTCGGTGTTTTTCTAATCTGTCAGACCGTAGATAGGCGCGAGCGATTTTCGAATCGACGACATGGCCGAGCGCCGCTTCTTTCACATCGTATTCCTCGTTAGTCTTTTCTTCGACCCAGATTCTGAACGTCACGCGAAACCAGTACGAACGCACCTCAAACCCTTTTCTTCCCATAAACCGTGATATTGTTGCGTCAGACATCGTCTTTCCTGTGTGGGAAGGGAAGAGTAGTTTTGCTCCTTTTCCAACTCTGCTTATTTTATAATACTGATCGCCTCGTCCATCAGCGGAATGCGGTGTTCACGTCCAGTTTTGGTTCGCTCTGACGGAAATACCCAGACTTCTCCGACGACCTCACCATTAACGGCAAAACGTGCTTCACTCCACCGTGCCACGGTCAGCATCAAAAAGCGAAGCCCAGAGCATGACACAGACTCCTCTGCACACAACATTCGGTGAAGCCAGGGGGCCCCCTTCAAGATAGGGGAACGGGGGCATGTGTGTGACTGTGTGGCGCTGTTTGCCTAGAAGCCGCCCTCGCCTACATCACCGCTTGTAGATCGACATCAAGACCCAAGGCGGCCCCATGCTGAAAGGTGAAATTAAGTCTGTACATAACCTTGCGCGCTGCCTCCGGTTTTCATGCCAAATTGGATGAAGCACTGATAAGATCATATGCTTATCAAGGTCTTCTATGTTCTCAAATAAGCAGCTAATAGTTATATTATATATTATTATCAGTAGTTTATGAGTCACCATGTTCACTTATGAGAATGGTGGGCTATGCAGCCCCTGGGCGCCAGCTAAACTATGCTTTACTCGGCGCAAGGCTCTCTCAATCCGCAGGAAAAGC
>JAADIH010000171.1 GCA_013151435.1 Alphaproteobacteria bacterium | reverse complement strand
CGCTTTGTCCAGAGCTTTCTGTTCAATGTCGGCGCCCTCAAGCGCGACAAACAGCATTACCGGGTTTTTACATCGTCATTTCTGCATGGGAATTTATTTCATCTCATGTTCAACATGATGACGTTATTCTTCTTTGGGCCGGTGGTTGAGCAAACACTGGGTACGGATGGATTTCTGGTGGTGTATTTCGGTGCGGTGCTCACCAGCGGGATCGTTTCTTTTTATGTGAACCGCAACCGGCCGGGTTATTCATCGCTTGGAGCATCCGATGGCGTCTCCGGCGTGATTTTGTCTTATTGTATGTTCTACCCGTTATCACCGATTTACATCATGTTCTTGCCCATCGGCATACCAGCGATCGTGTTCGCTGTGTTGTTTGTAGCGATCTCGGCGGGCATGATGGGGCGCGAGGGCAATCGCATCGCCCATGAGGGCCATCTTGGCGGGGCACTGGCGGGGGTTGTGCTGACGGTATTGATGCGCCCGGATGTGCTGACGGGATTGTTTGGATAGTGCGTGGTATGGCCGCTAATCGCCAATCTTTGCCGTAGCAAATGATGTTGCGTACGACCGCTTTGTGTTCGCTTCGGACTTTAGCTTTTGGCGCCTTATTTGGAGCGAATATCCGATACTGCGTTCGAGCATGCCGCCTAGATGGAACATCGGCTGGTCGCAAGGTGATTGCCTCGTTGGAAAAATCGTCAGATAACTGACCCGATGTTAGCAACTCTCATGACGATCTTTTACTCAGCCGCGGCGGCTATTATTGCCTTTTCTTTGGCAATGTCGTTCGGCCAAAGGGAGGGGCGAAAGGACCAAACCATCTCCTTCGCAGCCTTGCTGCTCGCCTTGCTCGCCCACGTTCTCGGCGAATTGCTCATCATCTCCGGAGCCTACAACATCGCGCCCCATCTTGTGGGCGCCGAACTGTCTGTCAGAATGGTGCTCGGACCGGCTGTCTTGTTCTTCACCCGCGCCCTGGTCTCACCGACACGAATCGACTTTGGCGGTAGGGACTGGTTTGCTCTCCTGGGACCCGCACTTGTTATCCTCGTCAGTCTCCCGTTTTCGCGCCTTAGTGCAGAAGAAAAACTCGCGCTCGTCGATCCGGCGACCCGAGATCCTGTCCATTTCCAGATCGCTTTATTCACATGCACTGCGGGGGTTTTACTCTTCCTCGCATTCACCACGTTCTATCTCATCAGCGCTCTTAGGCTCCAAGCCAGACACCGTATAGACATGATGGGTCAGTTTGCGAATATTGAGCGGCGATCGTTGGATTGGCTCAGGAACATGCTCTTGTTGTTTTCCGGCGTCTGGCTGTTTTTGGGCATTAAACAGGCGCTATGGGTGAGCGGTGTCTCTTGGCCACTCTTTTCCAGTGCTTTGGCATTCTTCGAGATGTTCTCCATTGCGGCCTTTGCGTTTCTTGGGCTTCGCCAACCCGCTTTGAGCTTCGATCAAGCCATTGCGGCACCGTCGCCTAGGGCACCTATTCTCACCGATGCGCACATGGCGCGAATCGCCGCCAAGCTCATCTCTGCATTGAACACCGATCGTTTGTACGCCCAGAGCGATCTTTCCTTGCGCAAACTCTCCGATGTCACCGGCGTGACCAAAAACCACATCTCTGAAACGCTCTCTCAGCATCTAGAGGTCAATTTCTTTGACTTTGTGAACAGGTGCAGGGTCGATGAGGCCAAACGTTTGCTGGCCGAAACCGACGAAACCGTTCTCGCCGTCGGATTCGAGGTTGGGTTCAATTCGCGCTCGACGTTCAACGCAGCGTTTAAGAAACATGGTGGTTCGACGCCCAGCGCCTATCGAGCCATGGCGCGCGAGGAAACACTGCCCATTTTGAAAAGCGCCATAAAGATAGCTCCCACAGTGTCCGAATAGCCCCATTCGGTCGACACGCCTGGCACATTCCTTCATTTTTACCATCATTCGCGCTCAAGTTCAGCGCGATCTCTTGATGAAAATATGAAGGTGCGCCACGCTATGTCTCAACTCGATCAATCGCGACAGACTTTAATTCTGATGGCCCGGATCGCAGGGTTTTCCTACGTAATGTATAGCGCCACTGGGTTGTTCATAACCTTCGGTCCAGTCCCGGTTTTGAGCGCTTTTTCCGGCGGAGACGCACCAGCGGCTGAACTCGAATTTATGTTCAGGATAGGCTTTGTCGCCGAAGCACTGATGTACACATTTGTTGGCATCTCAGCGGCCGCGATGTACGTTGTCCTGAGTACGGTCAGTCCTGGTGTCGCGATCATGGGCGCGTTTTGTCGGCTCATAGAAGCCGCTATGGGCGCGACCTTCATCATCCTTAAATACGCCGCCTTCGCCGCCATCACAAACCGGGACCTGCTGACAGCATTTTCAGATACTGAACGCGGCGCCCTCATGGGCCTCTTTGGTCATGTACACGGCTCAGCCATTTTCTTCCTTCTCATCCCAATGGCAGTTGGCGGCGTGCTCTTCTTCAGCCTGTTTTTCCGTTCGCGCTTTATCCCACGGTGGCTCTCAGCATGGGGCGTGCTGACCTATGCTATTATTGGATGCGTCGCCGCATCCGTTCTTCTTTTTCCTGACCTTAGAAATAGCATCATGCTATTCTTTTTGCCGGGGGCCCTGTTCGAATGGGTGGTGGCACTATGGCTGCTTTTTGCGGGCATCAACACGCGTCATTGGGAGACTTTGGACAATTGACTATTCTGGGCGTTTTAAGTCGCTGACTACGGCAGTTTAGCGTTGGTTTTCAGGCATTCACATTCATGGAGTGAATGACTGTTTATGGCTGCGGGTTCAAAGGGTCGTTGCAACACATTCGCCGAACCGTTCGGCAGGTGTTTGATATTCCAGTGTCTTACGTGGTCGCTCATTAAGCTGCCTTGCGATTGCATTCAACTTCGCCTGGCTGTGCAATGCCAGGTCAGTGCCTCGTGGGAGATACTGTCTTAGCAGCCGATTGGTATTTTCATTTGATCCACGCTGCCATGGGCTCTGCGGATCACAGAAGTACACATCAATATCTGTCGCCATCGTAAATCGTTTATGATCCGCAAGTTCTTTGCCCCGATCCCATGTTAGCGATTTGTAGAGTTCCCACGGCAATTTTTGTGATTGCTTGATCAATGCTGACACGACGCCCTGAGTATCTTTGTTTTTCACTTTGACCAGCATGACATAGCGCGAGTGTCGTTCTACCAGTGTTGCAATATAGCTGTTTTTCGACCCACCGATCAGATCACCTTCCCAGTGCCCTGGAACCGCGCGGTCCTCCACGCAAGCCGGTCGCTCATGGATCGAAACAGCGTCCTTGATCTGACCAATTCCGCTTCTCTTCAGGCTCGCTTGCCGCGACCGGCGTATCGCGCGTTTGGCGCGCAAGTGATCCAGCAGCTCCTTCTTCAGAACGCCCCGCGCCTGAATGAACAAGCTTCGATAAATCGTCTCGTGGGACACGTGATGATGCTCGCTCTTCGGATATGTTCTCTTCAGCCATCCTGCGATCTGTTGCGGAGACCAATCCTGTCGCAGCTTGCCAGAGACCACCCGGCGCAGGAACCCGTTGCCAGCAAGCTTGCAGAGCTTGGGACGATGGCCCCGGTCCCATGCGGCTTGGTCAGAATGCGATGCTCTATAGCGGTCGCGCCCGCCATTACGTTGAACCTCGCGGCTGATCGTTGAGGGGGATCGCTGCAAACGCCCCGCAATCGTGCGCAGCGACAGGCCGCAATTGAGGCCGCGTGAGATTTCCTCTCGCTCTGATAAGCTTAGCGCCAATCTTGAGCGTTTGCGTACCGGTGGACGGATGCCGCCTGTCGGCGCCAGAACAGAAAAGATCGACGAATGTCCCCGGTCGAACAATCGTCCGATCGAATTCATGGTCTCTCCACGTTTCCAGTGATCCCAAATCTCAGAGCGTTGTTCAACTGAATAATATATCCGACGGCGCTGCTTCATATGATCCACTCCAGTTCTTCAAAAAACTAATGTGTTGCGACCACCAGTTGAACCCGCAGCAAAAAACCGACAATCAAACCAATGAGTGGTTCAGCTTCGGTTGACGATTTTTGCGAGGGCCAGTCTTCACTCCCCGTTTTTGAAAATATATCCATTTCGCCAGCGCCAGCATCGGCGGTGTAAAGAGCGTTGCATTGAGCACTGCGTTTGGCGGTGCGGCGGACCATAGGCGTCGCATCCAGGTTTTCATCCCAAAGCTCGGATATTCGCGTGCCATCACTGCGCCGGGATCTGCCCCGCCGTCTTGTAAATAATTGGCGATGGCGGCTCCGGCTTTGCGGCCATATTGGAAGGCGAGGCGGATGCCGCCGCCGGTGAGCGGAGAGACCAGCCCCGCCGCATCACCAGTGAGCAGCACTCGGTGCGTCGATAGCGGTGACACCAATCCCCCGCAAGGAATAGGGCCGGAGCGCTTGCGTAAGGGCTCGCAATTCCACAAGGCAAAATGCGGATCAGTGCGTTTCAAAAATGTAGACAGGTCGGGTTTTCGTGGTGCGCCAAGCATGGAGTTTGATACGGCGACCCCGGCCTGTGTCATGCTAACGCCTGGAACCACCCAGCCAAGATAGCCGGGGGCCAGTGCGCTATCGATGAAGCAGTGCAAGAAATCCGGATCGACCGTCGGGGTTTCTTCGTATTCGGTTTCTAACCCGATGAGGAATTCAGTGTTGCGGCCCAATCCAAACACTTTCGCCACACGGGATTTCGCGCCATCGGCGCCGAGAATATATCGTGCAGCGATATCCATCCCATGGAGGTGCACCAGGTCATCCGTCAGCGTTGCATCTTCAAACCGTGTTCCGAAAAAAAGATCAGCGCCAGCACGGGAGGCCTCGCGCGCCAACCAGCGCATAATTGCAGGCGTGTCTGTGGCGAGGAAGTAATATCCCGGTGCAAACAAATCCACGTGTTTTTTGTTTGGGGCGTAAAGCCGGACACCGGGTATTTTTCGTGTAAGGGAAGACGGTATATCGCATTCATCAATGGCTTCTTTGACCAGAATGCCGGTGGTGCGCACCCGTGCGCCCGGTTCAGTTTTCGCGTCTATGACCGCGACTTTTAACCCGCGATGGGCGGCTGTGCGCGCTGCAATCAACCCGGCAAAGCTCGCCCCTACGACGACGAGATCATAGATGTTTGGTTGATCCTGTAGATTGGTTTCTGGCACTTGCGTCCTCCCGTATTTCGTCAGGAGGCTTAGGCAATGAATATGGCGGTGCTCTGGCGACTTCAGGGAATGAAAGTGTTCAAAGGGTTTTGCGCCGGACCGGGGTGATGATACTGTCAGTAACGCATAAGGAGGACCAACAATGAAACAGGCAATGATTTTAATGGCGGCGGCGTTCTTGCTCGGCGCCTGCGCGGCGACGGGACCGGCGAGCTATGGTCCTATGGATGGAAAATTCGGCTATACGGATACGCGAATTGAGACCGGGCGGTATCGGATTGTATATCGCGGGTCCGGCGGCATGCCCATGGAATTGGTAGAAGACTATGCGTTGCGGCGCGCTGGCGAATTGGCTTTGCAAAATAATTACGATTGGTTTCGGTTGGTTTCGCGTGACATCAGACGTGATGATCGCGGCGGCATTGCAGTGGGCGCTGGTTTTGGCACCGGGTCTTATGGTCGGCGCGGGGGCGTTGGTGTCGGTGTAGGCGGTAATGTTGGTAATGTTGGCGCGCAGATATTTTATACCGTGAGCATCGAAGTTCTTATGGGCGAGGGGGAGACCCCCGATGATGGGGATGTCTATGACGCCGCGTCGCTTGTGAGCACTCTGGGCGGATTTAACGAAGCGCGGTAAGGGCAGAGCCGATGGACTGGAAATCATTAAGACGCATCATAACGAATGACAGCGACGAGGGGCGCTCACAAGTTCTGATTGATGGGGAGGCGGCAAAACTGTTGGCCATAGAAGAGACTGGCCTTGCCGAAATATGGTCAGCATCTCTCACGCCTGGAAAATTGCTGGATGCAACTGATCTATTGGCGGCTGAGGATTTGAAGCTTGAGCCTGATGCGGGCGCCGTCAAAATACGCTGGTTCTCTGTGCCCCCCGAAGATGATGGGCGCTCAGGGGAAGAAAAAGAAGCTGCAGCGGCCATGGGGTTCGCAGCGGTCGGCGCCGCCCACTGCCGCGTGGATACGGGCCGCCACCCCGCGATGCATAAAACGGATTCTCTGGACGTTATTATTCTGATCAAGGGCGCGGTAGATATGTTGCTGGATGATGGAGAGGCGAAGTCATTAAAGCCGGGGGATGTCGTGATCCAAAAAGCAACCAACCATGCCTGGGTCAATCACGGGGATGAAACAGCATTGCTGGTGGCTGTGTTGATTAATGCGGGCAAAGAATGACAGACGGTAATCTCGCCGCGATGTTGAATAAAAACAATGCGCCTTTCGCGAAACTGATGGGCGTCGTCATGACCAATGTCACCAAGACCCGTATTGAGGGGGAGCTGAAAGTCACTAAGGATCATTGCACCATCCCTGATAATATGCATGGGGGTGCGATTATGGCGCTTGCCGATAATATGGGCGGAATCGGCGCGTTTTTAAACATGCCAGAGGGCGCCATAACGACTACGGTAGAGAGTAAGACGAATTTTTTGCGTGCGATACCTATGGGGCAGACTGCAAAAGCGGTGACAACGCCGGTCAATATTGGTAGGCAATTACAACTCTGGAAGACGGAAATATTTCGCGATGATGGAAAACTTGCCGCTATCGTTACCCAGACGCAAATAATTCTGGCGCCGCAAACATAATCACAAGGGATCAGGAAGAATGTATCAAGTAAAGCTAACGGAAAGCTATTTTCCAGCGCAAAGCCCAGAGCCAATTAAGGCCGTAACAATTGGCGATATGCTGCGGGCGCAAGCTGATGCTCTGGGTGATCAACCTGCACTCAAAGAGCTAACTGATGATGGCGAGATTGGGCGGGTCTGGTCTTATCGGGAATTGCTGAATGATTCTGAGAAGCTTGGTCGTGCGCTTGCAAGCCGCCACGCTCCAGGCACCCGAGTTGCAGTCTATGCAAATAACCTTCCGGAATGGATATTGCTGGAATTGGGCGGTGCTTTTGCGGGTATTATTCTGGTCACAGTAAATCCAGCCTATCAAAAGCGCGAGTTGAAATATGTATTGGAGCAATCGCGCGCTGAAGCGATTTATTATATCGAGGAATTTCGCGGTAATCCTATGAAGGAGATTGCTGACGCGGTTTGCGACGAGATCCCGGCGATCAAGCAGCGCATATTGCTTAACGATCATGACGCAATGTTTGACGGGGCTGACCGAGGCGTTCTCCCGGATGTTTCTCCCGAAGACGCAGCGCAAATTCAATATACATCGGGGACGACAGGTTTTCCTAAGGGGGCTTTATTGCACCACCATGGTCTCGTGCAAAATAGCCTGAATGTTATGACCAGGGCGGGCGTTGGCGTCGGGCACAGCTTTATCCACAATATGCCGCTTTTTCACACCACGGGATGTGCAGTTCTCACCTTGGGGGGGCTCAGCGTTGGTGCAACGATGTTGCTGGCGCCGATGTTTGATCCTGCCATGATCATTCGTGTCATCGAATCGAACGCGAAAAGACGCAATTTATATTGGGTGTTCCAACAATGATCGTGGCGTTGATCGGTGAAGCTGAAAAAAGCGGGCGTGATGTATCGTCGACAATCCGCATGATGTCCGGGGGCGCGATGGTGGCGCCGGAACTTGTACGACATGCTAAGTCCGTATTCGACTCGATGATTCAAATTGTTTATGGGCAGACGGAATCCTCACCGGTCATCACCCAGACATGGCACACCGATACCATTGAAGATTTATCCGAGACGATTGGCCAGCCCTTGCCGTATGTGGAAGTCTCTATTCGTGACCCGAAAACCAATGCGGTTGTTGCGCTCAATGAGCAAGGTGAGATTTGCACGCGCGGTTATCTGGTGATGACAGAGTATAATGATAACCCCGAGGCGACTGCGGCGGCCATTGATGGGGATGGCTGGTTGCATACGGGTGATCTTGGGCGATGGATGAGCGCGGATATTTGAAAGTTACCGGTCGTGTCAAAGAAATGATCATCCGTGGCGGTGAGAATTTATTCCCGGCGGAAATTGAAAATGCCATGCTCGAACATCACGATATCATTGAAGTCGCCGTGATCGGTGTTCCGGATAAAAAATGGGGCGAGCAAGTTGCTTGTTTTATGCGGACGAATGGATCCGTGCGCCCAGAGGCTGTTACACTCAAAGCCTTCATTCGTGAGCGCATATCGCCGCAAAAAACCCCGGCCTATTGGATCTTTGTGGATGAATGGCCGCTGACGGGATCTGGTAAGATCCAGAAATTCAAACTTACTGAAGGGTTGGAGCGCGGGGATTATGAGGTGCTGACGGCTTGATTGGCGGCGAGGTTTTTATACTGCTCCACCGTTACTTCTTCGGCCCGCTGAGTTTCTTTGACACCGGCGCTTTCCAATACGTGTTTTAGTCTTTCTTTGAAAACCGGCTTTAAGGATGAGCGCAGCATTTTTCGGCGCTGAGAAAATGCAGCTTGGGTTATTTTTTCAAGCTCATGAATATGGTCGAAGGGCTTTGTCGGCTGGCCAAATAACACAATTGTTGAATCGACTTTTGGCGGCGGCGTGAAGGCCCGTGCAGGCAAATCAAATCCGCGCGAAGGTGTGCTCAACGCCTG
>JAADIH010000299.1 GCA_013151435.1 Alphaproteobacteria bacterium | reverse complement strand
TCGGCGAGCCAGATGCCTTCTTCAGGCTTTGATTTCATCAAGGCTTTCATGGCCAGTTCCCTAATTTATAACACCCAACGCCTTACCAACCTTCACAAAAGCCGCCACCGCGCGGTCAACCTGCTCGTCGCTATGGCCCGCGCACATTTGTGTGCGGATACGCGCCTTTCCCTTTGGTACAACTGGGAAAGAGAACGCGGTCACATAGACCCCTTCATCCATCAGGGCATCGGCCATCTCAGCGGTTTTGCGCGCATCATTGATCATGACTGGGATGATTGGATGCTCTCCCGGGAGGAGCTGGAAACCCGCCCCAGCCATCTGTGCGCGGAAACGTTCCGCATTACGGAAAAGTTGTTTCCTGAGATCGCCGCCGCCGCGCACCAGTTCAAGGGTTTTGAGCGTAGCCCCCAAGAGGGCAGGCGTCAGGGCGTTGGAAAAAAGATAAGGTCGCGCGCGATTACGCAACAGGTGGACGACATTTTTTGAGGCGCAAATATATCCGCCCATACCGCCGCCCAGCGCTTTGCCCAGTGTGCCGGTTAGAATATCGACGCATTTTGCGACACCGCAATGGGCGGGCGTGCCCTCACCATGGGGGCCCATGAATCCCGTCGCGTGACAATCATCAACCATGACCAGGGCGTTATACTTATCGGCAAGGCGGCATATCTCGTCGAGCTTAGCGATATATCCGTCCATGGAAAAGACGCCATCGGTGACGATGAGCTTTGTGCGTGTCCGATCTATGTCTGCCTGTTGCAACTGTGCCTCAAGATCACCCATATCTGAATTTGCAAAGCGATAGCGTTTGGCCTTGCACAGCCGCACGCCGTCAATGATCGATGCGTGATTAAGCGCGTCAGAAATGATCGCGTCATCAGCCTGGAGCAAAGGCTCGAAAACGCCGCCATTGGCATCAAAGCAAGCGGCAAACAGAATTGAGTCTTCATAGCCAAGAAAATCCGCGATGGCTTTTTCCACCTGGCGGTGCAGATCAGTTGTGCCGCAGATGAAGCGCACGGACGCCATGCCAAAGCCGTGGCTGTCCATGGTCGCCTTGGCGGCGGCGACAATCTCTGGATGATCGGCAAGGCCAAGATAATTATTGGCGCAGAAATTGAGAGCGCGCACCGACTTGCCATTGTGGTCAACGGTAATTACCGGGCCTTGCGCCGACGTAATTTGACGCTCATGCTTTTCAAGCCCCTGTTCGCGAAGCTCTGCTAGGGTCGCATCAATTCGGGCGTAAAATTCATCTCGCATGATCGGGCCCACCTTCAGAAATGTAGAAGGATGGTTTGGCAGGGCCTGCGCTCGCCGTCAATTAGAGCGCCGGGCGATACATATTTGGACAAATATGTCCTTCACCCTGAGGAGGCCATTTCCTTTTACTTCGAGACGAACCCCTCATCCTGAGGCGCGCGTGAAACGCGCCTCGAAGGGCGGTTCTCCTCAGCATGAAGGAAATGGGCGTCACGAAGGGCGAAAGGACATTATTAATGAGATCACAAAAACCGCGCCACCACGTCTTTGTAAGACCGTGAGAGTTTCAACTCCTGGCCGCTCTGGAGGATCAAAAAATACTCGCCGTTAGAATGCGGATGGAGTTCTTTGACCTTCTGGACATTGACGATGGCCGAGCGGTGAATGCGTTGATAGCGCGAAGGATCAAGACGCTGTTGCAAGGCTTTCATCGTCTCACGAATGATGTGGGTTTTACCGCCAGCATGGATGCACATGTAATCACCCGCCGCATCGATCCATTCGATTTCATCGGCCATCAGAACCACGACTTTTGAGCCGTCTTTGAAGGAAAGCCGCTCAGCGTAGCGCTGTTTCTCAGCCCAGGAGGGATCATTGATTAACTCTTTGATGCGATCGCGATCATCGTCGGAAAGGGACGCCAAGAGTTCAACAAGTTGGGTTTCACGGTTCGATGCTGCCTGTGATTTTAGCGCTTCCCGAGTTCGGTGAATGGCGTCGCGTAGGCGTTCTTCTTCGACGGGTTTCACCAGATAATCGAGGGCGTTCGCCTCGAATGCATCAATGGCGTATTTATCATAGGCGGTGACAAACACGATTAATGGCGCTGGACCGCCGATCAGCGCACGGACAACCCCAAACCCGTCAATCCCAGGCATTTGTATGTCGAGGAAAACCAGATCAGGTGTTTTCGCCTTTATGTCTTTAACGGCCTCGCGGCCATTAGCGCATTCGCCGACAATTTCGACTTCCGGGAACTCGGCAAGGCGGAGCTTTAACCCGCGCAGCGCCAAAGGTTCATCATCTACAATAATTACCCGTATCTTTTCGTCACTCATGGTCGTCACCCGCGTGTTTCAAATGGTATCTTGATAGAGACGCAAAGACCTTTCGGGTCCAGGCGGCTCAGTTCAAATTCACTTCTGTCTTGATAAAGATGGAGTAGCCGGTCGCGCATATTCACAAGGCCAACGCCGGTCGTCGCATTGCGTAACAATGCCGACGGGTCTTTCGGGGCGTTGGGACCGTTATCACAGACCCTCAAACGCATCATCGCACCCTCGCGTTTGCCGCTGATTGTAATAACGCCGCCGCTTTCCATCTGTGCGATTGCGTATTTGATGGCGTTCTCAATGGCGGGTTGAAGAATGAGGGAGGGGACACGCGCATCCAGCAAATCTTCATCGATTTCGAAATCTACTTGTATGCGATCAGCAAACCGGGTTTTTTCAATTTCCAGATAGAGTTTTAAGGCGCGCACTTCTTCTGCCAGCGATGTCTTTTGCAAGGGATCGCTGTCGAGAGAATAGCGCAAAAACGCCGAGAGTTGTGTCAGCATTGCATTGGCATGCTTGCTGTCTTTTTCCAGCACCAAAGTCGAAATCGCATTCAGCGTATTGAACAGAAAATGTGGATTAAGTTGATAGCGCAACATTTTCAGCTGTGCTTGATCTGCAAGCCGCGCTGAAAGAACTGCCCGTTCCATCTCTTTGCGTAAGTTTAGATAATAATTGATGCCAAAATAAAACCCGCCCCAGGAGCCGAGAAGGAACAGGTTTACCGGCACATCGGGAATGATGAGAAAGAGGTAATTCGTGGTGTTGAAGGCGGCGCCGCGCGTATCCATCCAGGCATTGCCAAACAAAATTCCAAAGGTCTGCGCTTTCATAGCCGACATCGCAAACGCCATGAGGATCGTCGAAGCAATGGCGATAAACAACAACAGAGCGGGTCCCTGTTTGCGGGCAAAGCGGTAGATCGGCCGCGCCAGAATGCTTGTGGTTAAAAAACCAATCAGGGATGATGCCACTGAATAAAGTAAAGAATCCGCAGAGCGCCCAGCGACGAATGTCGATACGCTTAAGAAATGCAAGAAAAAGAAACCGACCCAGCCGACAATCTGCAGGAGCCAGAACATCCGGCCTTTATCGACGAACACCCAGTTCATCAACCGACGGGTGCGGCCGGGCGCGTCTATAAACGGGCCACTGTCTACCGTGTTGAGGTCAACGGTTGTCATGATTTTCTGTTCGTCATTCGTCATAGGTGAAAGCCATTTCTTACAACGTTGCAAGCCCTGTTGCGGCGAACGGCCCCTGAGCCGCGACTAGTGCGCCGAGACCAGTCAAGTCCGCCTGATAACTATTCTAGCCTTAATCGCCCAGGGACAAAAGCCGTACGTCGCCGCCAGCGGCGGTCGTGTTTACGGTTAATGTGCGCTCGGCAGCAAATCTCCATGGTTCATCAAGGCTTGAAAGAAGCGGAATGATGGGGCCGTTGCGTTGTGCGAGGACCGCTTCAATCTTTGCGCGCGCGTCGGCGTTGCCGTCAAAGACCACCGCACGGATACGGTTATCGAGGAGGAGCGCCTTTGGAACGCCTGCGCTGAAATCCACTTCACATATTATATTCGCGAAGCTTTCTTCCAGAGCAGAAGCATTCTGGTTGTCTGCGATAACGCAATTGCCTGCGGCAAGCGCCTTGGCGATTTGCGTGAACTCATTCCCGCCGCCGAGGCAAAGCACAATACCGCGTCCGCGTAACCTTAGTGTATTTGATTCTCCGGTCGGTCCCGGCATCTCCAATGTGGTATGAAAATTTTCGAGATAAATCTTTGATGCTTGATTGATGCAGCCTAAGGAACCACCGCTCAAAGATTTTGCGGCTTCCTCAAACAGCGCAACTTTATTCTTGTTGCTGGACCAGGCGTTAAAGTTGCTAAGCGCGTGGGTAAGCTTGGCGTCGAGGTCACTATTCATCGGCCCGTCAGATAAATTGATCTCGGCGTCATTGTCTGGCCTGCAGCGCTGACTGAGCGCGGATAAATAATGCGGACCACCAGCCTTTGGGCCAGTACCGGAAAAGCCTTCCCCCCCAAAGGGTTGAACGCCGACAACGGCGCCGATCTGGTTGCGGTTCACATAAATATTGCCAATGCGTGCCCGGCGGGAAATTGCATGCATGGTTTCATCAATGCGCGTGTGAATACCCATAGTGAGGCCAAAACCAAGCCCGTTGATGTCATCCACGAGCTCTTCAAGCGCACTCGCCTTGAAGCGGATGACGTGAAGGACTGGACCAAAAATTTCCTGCTTTAGATCGCTGAGTGAATTCACTTCAAAAGCGGCGGGACGCACAAAAGTTCCCTCGCTGCAATCTTCTATCAATGTCGGACGTGCGATCAACGTGGCTTGGGTTTCGAGCCGTGCAATATGGTTTTCAATATTGCTGCGCGCTTCCTCATCAATGACAGGGCCGACATCGGTTGAGAGCGATGCCGGATCGCCAAGCGTCAATTCTGCGATGGCGCCCGAAAGCATTTCATTAAACCGGTCGGCAATGTCGTCTTGGACGCACACCACACGGCATGCGGAACATCGTTGGCCAGCGCTTTGAAAGGCGGAATTTAAAGTATCGGTTACGGCTTGCTCCAGCAGCGCCGTTGAATCGACAATCATCGCATTGATGCCGCCGGTTTCTGCGATCAGCGTGGCATCGTGTTTCCCGCTCTCC
Source organism: Alphaproteobacteria bacterium (assembly GCA_013151435.1). Classification (GTDB taxonomy): domain Bacteria; phylum Pseudomonadota; class Alphaproteobacteria; order Caulobacterales; family Parvularculaceae; genus Hyphococcus. Next base: position 2,751 of record JAADIH010000299.1, on the reverse strand, counting down.
ACCAGGCTACGTTTGATGAGTTGTGCAACTTGCGTGGAGCCGGTGAAAATGACGCCTTGAATTGCGGGGTGCGCGACCAGCGGCGCCCCCACCGAGGGGCCATCACCCGGGAGAAAATGTAACGCGCCGCCAGGGATACCCGCTTCATGGAGGAGTTTCACCGCCTCAAAAGCAATGAGCGGTGTTTGCTCAGCGGGCTTGGCGATGACGCAATTCCCTGCCGCCAGCGCCGCACTGACCTGTCCTAAGAAAATCGCCAGTGGAAAGTTCCATGGTGAGATGCAGGCGACAACACCGAGCGGCGCCCCCGATGGGTTTTCGCTCTGCTCGGCATAATATCTCAAGAAATCAATTGCCTCGCGAATTTCCGCGATGGCGTCAGGCCAGGTCTTGCCGGCCTCAAAAACCGCAAGCGTCATGAAATGATCGCTGCGTGTTTCAAGGAGGTCTGCTGCACGGCGTAATGCACTGGCGCGTGTTGTCGCTGGCGTTGCTGCCCATTCTGGCGCGAAGGCACTGGCGGCAGCACAAGCCCCATCGACGTCTTGTTGCGAAGCAATTTCTATGGATCCAATCGCATCATTCACCTTGGCGGGGTTTGTCACGGGAGCGATCACGCCAGAGATCAGCTTGCCGTCAATAATTGGCCGAGCGGCGACTGGCGCAAGAGCCTCACGCTTTGCAGGCGACATATCTCGCGCCGTTGGTGGGTGCGTTTCGTCCCAGCCTTTTGCAGAGACCCGGCCATTGCAAAGATGATCACGCGGTGCGGGGATATTAGAATTTGCAACCACATCCAGCCCAGCGGCTTCCTCGAAGGGATCCACAACTACATCGTCTACGGATAAGTCCGGATCAATGAGCTGATTGACGAAAGATGAGTTGGCGCCATTTTCCAACAAGCGCCGAACCAGATAGGGTAGCAATTCTTTATGCCCGCCAACGGGCGCATAAATCCGCGAACGGGCGCCCTTGTCCAGCAAACTATCATGGAGCGCTTCGCCCATGCCATGAAGGCGCTGAAATTCATAGTCTGTGACGTTCCCCGCCATGGCCTGGACCATGGTGGCGGTAAGCGCATTATGGGTTGCAAATTGCGGGAAGAAAACATCGATATTATCGAAGAGTTTTCGCGTGCAAGCGATATAGCTTATGTCGGTCATAACCTTTCGGGTAAAGACCGGATAGCTCTCTAACCCCATCACTTGCGCCCGCTTGATTTCAGAATCCCAATAGGCGCCCTTCACGAGGCGGACCATGACGCGATGGTTGGTTTGACGGGCGAGGGCCGCCAGCCAATCAAGAACAAAGGTCGCGCGGCGCTGATAGGACTGGATTACAACGCCAAAGCCTTCCCAACCACTAAGCTCTGGATCACGCATCAGCATTTCGATGATGTCGAGGGAGATATCGAGCCGGTCGCATTCTTCAGCATCGATGTTAAAGCTCATATTCGCTGTCTTGGCCGCCAGCGCCAGGGTTCTGACGCTCGGCCCCAGTTCGTCCAGCACCCGTTGTTTTTTGCCATATTCATAACGCGGATGCAGCGCCGATAATTTGACCGAGATGCCCGGGTTTTCTGCAGCGCTTCCATGAATCGAATATTCGGCGATCGAGGCGATGGCATTTTCGTATTCGGTATAATATTTTTTTGCATCGGCTTGAGTGTGCGCCGCCTCGCCGAGCATATCGAATGAGAACACATAGCCCTTTTTGGCGTAACGGCGGGCCCGGCGCATAGCCTCGTCAATAGTTTGGCCAAGAACGAAATGCTCACCCATGATGCGCATGGCTTGCGCCACCGAGGCGCGGATGATCGGCTCGCCGAATTTGTCCAGTACATCCTTGGTGGCGGCGGCCATACGGTGCAGCGGATCGCTCGCTTCCATATCGTCGAGCCAGGCGGCGGTTAGCATCAACGCCCGGGTGGAGATATTGACCAGCGGGAAGGGGCTTTTTCCTTTGTGTGAGGCCCAGTCCCCCACCTCGATTTTATCCTCAATCAAGGCGTTTGCGGTCGCCGCGTCCGGCGTGCGCAAGAGTGCCTCTGCAAGGCGCATCAGCGTCACCCCCTCCACCGTGGAGAGGCCGTATTCCTGGAGGAATTTATCGATCAGCCCAGAGCGTTGAGCATTCGCCCGTGCGATCTCCACAAACTCTTTTGCACGGGCTTGCGCGGTATCGCGGGTGTCCTTGCTGAGCGCTGTCCCATTGATGAGGAGGGGGGCCAGGTCTTGCTCGGCAATGAGAGTATTATGCCGGATAGTTTCGCGCATGGCTGCAAGTGAAGGGGTCGGCTGCATTTCATTCCTTTTTTGGCTTTTTTGGGCCTTTTATAGCCAGATATGCGGTGATCCGCTTAGCCCTTTGCGGCCATCCTGTCATTTCAATAATTACGCTCCAAAAGGTGGTGCATAGGGTGCTATTGCAGGCATGTGCAATCACTGGCTTTGGCGCTGCATTGCACCATTGCGCTGGCCCCGCGCGAAGCCTACCTAATATCGCAACAATGACGTGAAATGCCGGCCCTCAACAGGCCAGCTGTTTCAAGCCGAAAGGACCCTCTTATGACTGAAGCCTATATTTATGACGCCGTCAGGACACCTCGCGGAAAGGGCAAATCCGACGGAGCCCTGCACGAGATCACGCCGGTGGCGTTGGCGACCCAAGTCCTCGAAGCGGTGCGCGACAGAAACGGTCTTGATGGCGGCGAGGTCGAAGATGTGGCTATGGGCTGCGTCTCTCCGGTGG
>JAADIH010000024.1 GCA_013151435.1 Alphaproteobacteria bacterium | reverse complement strand
CCTAAAGATTTTGGCATATCCTATATTCAGGAAAATGAAGCGGGCGATATGACCCGGGTTCATCATGCACCTGTTAGCGGTGGTGTTGGCGAGGCAGTGGTGTCCTTCGCGCCGCTTGGATATTACACTTGGCTGAATGATGCGACGAAACTTGGCGTCTTTTTGCGCGGCGATCCTGCTACGCTGCAGCTCGTGAATATCGCCAGTGGTGATGTTGAAGAAATTGCAGAAAACATTGGCCGCAGCCTACAGGCAACGCCCGATGGTAACGGGCTTTACTTTACCCAAGGTGGCGAAGGTGAGGTGTTTAATGTGTTGTATCTCGATCTCGCCGATAACAGCACTGCGCATGTCACAGGCCTCCCGGCTGGGTCACAGGATTATTTCATTGTCTTTTCAGATGACGGCGAAGCGCGCACCATGTTTGCGGGCGCTGGCTCCGTGCTCTCTTTTCTGGATATGAGAACTGAGGGCGCCGCTTGGAGCGAGGTCGCTGACTACGCTTTTGAGGGCTTAAGCAATCTCAGCCGCATATCTGTCAGCGAAGATGCAGCCTGGATCACTTTGGTCGCGGAAGCACAATAGCGCTCTAAGAGATCTGCATCATCACCAGGGCCGCCGCTAAAATGGCCGCGGCAACGACACGTCTTTTGCCAAAGCTCTCGTTGAGAAAAAGACATCCCAGCAATGCCGCAAACAAAACGGATGTTTCGCGTAATGCTGACACCATAGCCGCGTCAGACAGGGTGAAAGCGTAGATAGCAGCGCCATAGGAAAGTGTGCCCACAATCCCGCCAAGGATGCCGGTTTTCAATTGCGGGCGAAGCGCGCTGATTAAATTTCCACGCCGGGCCCAGCAGGTAACCACTGTGATGCCTATCCAATCGAGAAGGAAAAGCCAGACCACAAATGTCAGGGTCGTAGGCATGGCGCGTGCCACATGGGCATCGACTACGGAATAAGCGCCGATCCCGATAGCGGTCGCTACGGACCAAAACATGGCCGCGCGGTCTAATTTGCGTTGTGTGTGGGTCGTGCCGGTGGGGCTGGCGAATACCAGGATTGCTGCGCAGGCCACGATCAGGCCGACAATCGCAAGTGGGGGGATAGCTGCTCGCCAAGCACAAACACCGCCAAAGTAGCGGTTGCCAGCGGGGCGAGGCCGCGCATCACCGGGAACACAAAAGAGAGGTCGCCGCGATGCAATGCCCGGATCATGGCGAACTGATAAATCCAGTGCACCATGACGGCGCCAATGATGTTGGGCCATAAATTGGCTGGTGGCAGGGGTGCAAAGAACGCCAAGGGCAACACCGTTATGGCCATGGCGATGGACATCACCATGCGTGTTGGCAACACATCGCCGCCGCGTTTGACGAAAAAATTTGCCAGGGCCACGGTGACGGCAGAAAAAAGTCCGAGGCCAAGGGGCAGCCAGCTAGCATCAGTCAGGATCGTTTCTCCTGACGGCAGCCTTTATTATCATCTGCGGTAGCGATGGATGTGCGGTCACTCCACCAATGCTGAGGCATCGGGCATACCGACGATATGAAAACCGGCATCTACATGGTGCGTCTCGCCGGTACACGACAAGCCAAGATCTGAGAGGAGATATAATGCGGCGCCAGCAACGCCTTTCGGATCAGTGTCATCGCGCAATGGGCTTGCGGCTCGATTAAATGAGAACATATGAGAGCCGGAAGAAATTCCCGCCGCAGCAAGGGTTTTAATAGGTCCCGCCGAGATTGCATTGACCCGGATGCCTTTTGGCCCGAGGTCACGGGCGATGTAGCGTGTGGATGCTTCAAGGGCGGCTTTTGCAACACCCATGACATTGTAGTTGGGGATGGTCCGCTCACTGCCGAGATAAGTGAGGGTAATCATCGCGCCGCCTGGTTTCATCATCTGTGCGGCGCGGTTTGCGGCGTCGACAAATGAAAATGCGGATACATCCATCGTGTCTTTGAAAATTTGTCGCGTGGTGTTCTCAATGAATGAGCCTTCAAGCGCAGACTTATCGGTGAAGGCAATAGCGTGGACCAGAAAATCTAGTTCGCCCCATTTGTCTTTGACCAGTTGGAATGTGTTGTCCATGGATGCATCGTCAGTGACGTCGCATTCAACAATAATTTCTGCACCCAGGCTTTCGGCCAGGGGTCTAACACGCCGTTCCATGGACTCATTGACATAGGTAAAGGCGAGCTCGGCGCCTTGTGCATGGAGTTGCTGAGCGATGAACCACGCGATCGAGCGTTTATTGGCGACGCCCATGATGAGCCCGCGCTTACCCTTCATTAATTCGCCTTTTGGGAATGGAGCTTCACCACTCATCATATGATCCTTTTAGAGTTATATCTGCCGACCGATGACAATCAGCGTTAGAATGAAATAAGCGAACCAGAGCGCTGCGTAAATCCCATATCGAGTAACCTTGGGGTGTTTTGACAGGGAAGGCAGCACCAACCGAAACCACCACAGGCCAATGCTCGCAATCACCACTGCTGCAATGCCCGCAAAAAAGATATCGGGCACGATGACCCTAGACCCGCGCTACGGCAAGGCAGCCATTGGTGCCGCCAAAACCAAAGCTGTTTGTGAGAAAACTGTCGATCTTGGCGTTATCAATGCGCTCACGCACTATCGGCAGATCGGCAAATTCTGGGTCGATCGTCTCGATATGGGCAGACGCGGTGATGAAACGCTCACGCATCATAATCAAGCCGTAGATTGTTTCTTGGGCGCCGACGGCGCCAAGAGAGTGCCCGGTCAGAGATTTCGTTGAAGAAAAAGGCGGGATCTCAGCACCGAAGACTTCACGGATCGCCTGAGTTTCTTTTTGGTCCCCCACGGGCGTCGATGTGCCGTGTGGGTTAACATAGTCAATTGGCTGGCGAACGGTTTCCAGCGCGCCGCGCATACAGCGCACAGCGCCTTCGCCGGAAAGTTGCACCATGTCATAGCCGTCAGAAGTGGCGCAATATCCGATGATTTCACCGAGAATATTAGCGCCGCGTTTTCTCGCCCGTTCATACTCTTCAAGGACGACGACGCCGGCGCCGCCCGCAATGACAAACCCGTCACGGTCTTTGTCATAGGCGCGGCTCGCGCTCTCGGGCGTATCGTTAAAGTTGGTTGTCATCGCGCCCATGGCGTCGAACAAATTGGAGAGCGTCCAGTCGCATTCCTCTCCGCCGCCGGCAAAAATGACATCCTGCTTGCCCCACATGATCTGCTCAGCCGCTGCGCCGATGCAATGGACCGACGTGGCGCAGGCCGACGAGATCGAATAGTTTAGCCCAAGAATTTTGAAGGGAACGGCAAGCGTTGCGGAGTTCGTCGATGACATTGCTTTGGGAACGACGGTGGGGCCGATTTTCCGGGTGCCGCCGGTCTCACGCGTTTTATCGGCCGCTTCCACAATCGCAATTGTGGAAGGACCGCCGGAGCCCATGATGATGCCAGTCATTGGATCGCTGATATCGTTTTCATCAAGGCCTGCATCTGCTATCGCTTCTTGCATTGCGATATAATTCCAGGCTGCGCCCTCGCCCATGAAGCGTCGGGTGCGCCGATCAAGGACCTCTTCTACATTGAGTTTTGGGCGCGCCCAAACCTGACACTTAAAGCCTTTTTCAGCGAACTGTTCAGAGTGCGTGATGCCAGACTTGCTCTCACGCAACGATGTTGTGACTTCTGCGATATTGTCGCCGATCGATGAGACAATGCCCATCCCGGTAATTACAACACGACGCATACTCACCCTTTCGTTTTTGTTAGCTTACCGCACCAACAAAGTTATCAGAGCGACAAACCTGCCGTCAATTGTTCTGCCGAAAACAACCCAACGCGTAAATGTTTAGCCTCATATATGGGTTTGCCATCAACCTTCATCAAGCCGTCGCCAATACCCAGTATTAGCGGGCGGCGCATCATACGGCGGATGTTGATTTCATATGTAACAAGCTTAGCGGATGGAATCACTGTGCCGAAGAATCTCACGTCTTTTGCGCCTAAAGCGCGCCCATGGCCGGGATTTCCTGACCAGGTGAGGAAAAACCCAATTAATTGCCACATTGCATCTAGTCCAAGACACCCCGGCATCACTGGATCATTGGGGAAATGGCAGTCAAAGAACCAGAGATCTGGGTTGATATCGAGCTCCGCTACAATACGGCCTTTGCCATATTCTCCGCCATCGTCATTGATCACGGTGACCCGGTCAAACATCAGCATCGGGGGGATGGGAAGCTGGGCTGTGCCCGGCCCGCGCAGGCCATGCTTGCCGCATTCCAGTAGCTCTTCACGGGTGTAGCTGTTTTGTTGTTCTGACATTTCTTTGAATAGTCGCTTTCGCTGGTCACTTCTTCAGGGTTGAGATAGCGCGGTCAATTCCGTGGCGCAATATCCGTCGCGCCCCAGAGCCCTGATTGCAATGCCCACCCACCCATGCCTTGCGTCGAAATACGCACCCATTGGCCGCGCGTTTTCTCAATACGGGTAATAACGCCTATTCCAAGGCGGGCGCGTATTGGGGCGTTCTGATCGGGCCTGGCCCGCAATGTTAGCCCATCTTGGGTAACCAGGGCCATGTTGACGCCTGATAATTTCGAGTGGTGCGTCCAGCACTCATCACCCTCCTGGTCACGAATTTTGCGCCAATGATCATTGGTTTCCGCCACGACCATCACCGGCAACCCCTGGCGCATGAAGGTGATGCGCACTGGGTGGGCAAAACTTGGGCCCGAGCGACAATAGGTCTTTTTGGCCTTTAGGGATACAAAGCGCGGCACGGGATAACCAGATGGCGTATCAAGGCGCAATTTTGGCGTCTCTTTGACTTTGGCGCTGGCTGTGTCCTCGGTGGCTTGTGCAGGCGATGCGCTCGCAGTCATATGGCCGGGAATCAGAAAGAAGGCTGCGACAACACTCGCAATTGTGGGGCTCATGGGTGCTAACTCAACATTTGCTGCAAAGATGAACAAAAACTTATCAAAGCGGGAAGCTGTTAATCCCAGGTTAACTAAGTGAAGAATTCGCCAGCCAATATGAGAACAGGCAATTTAGAAATAGGCGCTAATCCATGACCGAAAAAAGAATACGCGTCGCGGTGACCCGCAAATTGCCCGATGCTGTGGAAAAGCGCCTGTCGGATCTTTTTGATACAGTTTTGGAGGCGAGCGATCAGCCATTATCGCGTGAAGCTTTGATTGCCCGCGCAAAGGATACGGATGTTCTTGCGGCTACGCTTGGTGATCAACTGGACGCCGAGTTCTTTGCCGCTATCGGTGATCGGTTGAAGTTGGTGGCGAATTTTGGCGCTGGCACCGATCACATCGATGTTGCTGCAGCCAATGCGCGAGGGGTAACAGTTACCAATACGCCATCTGTGCTCACCGAAGATGCCGCTGATATGGCCATGGCGCTAATCTTGGCGGTGCCCAGGCGTCTGGTGGAGGGGGTGCGGGCTCTTGAGAGGGGCGAGTTCCAAGGATGGTCGCCAACCTGGATGTTGGGCCACCGGGTGCGGGGTAAAAAGCTTGGTATAGTAGGTCTTGGTCGGGTTGGCGAGGCGATTGCCCGGCGTGCTGAGGCGTTTGGGCTCAGCGTTCATTATCACAATCGCAAACCCATCAACCCCCATGTTGAGGAAGAGCTAGCTGCGACCTATTGGGATAACCTTGACCAGATGCTGGCTCACGTGGATATCGTATCGATCAATTGTCCGTATACGCCAGCGACATTTCATCTATTGTCGCGCCGCCGATTGGGGCTGTTGCAGCCCCATGCTTATGTAGTGAATGTTTCGCGCGGTGAGATTGTGGACGAGGCGGCGCTTGCCGAGCTGATTGAAGAAGGCCGGATTGCTGGCGCTGGGCTTGATGTCTTTGAGCGTGGCGCACCAAATGAAAAGCTGCTATGCGCGCCCAATGTTGTTCTGGTGCCGCATATGGCGTCAGCAACTGTGGAAAGCCGAATGGAAATGGGCGCACGCGTTATTATCAATATCAAAATGTTTGCTGATGGCCACAAACCCCAGGACCGAGTGATATTGGGCCTCGATTCAGATCGCGAACCCAAGAATGACTAAGGGCGGAAATAGTAATGTCGTCGCCTAACACTGAGGGTGAATATTGTGGGTTTTTATTCAGATCATATTGAGCCGACATTGGTTTCATGTGCATGCGGTGCTAAATCCATCAGTCGCGAACGAGAGCAAATTGTTCCGCTGGCAGAAGGTTGTGTGCTTGAGATAGGTTTCGGGTCTGGGCACAATGTGTCGTTCTACGATACAAGCAAGATTACGCATCTATATGCCCTTGAGCCATCGGCGGCGATGCGCAAGCGTGCGCAAAAGAATATAGTAGACCTTGCCATTCCTATGGAGTGGTTGGACTTGCCGGGTGAGGAAATTCCGCTAGCTGATGCGTCAGTAGATACAGTGCTCGTGACCTTTACGCTTTGTACGATCCCTGGCGTTGAAGCGGCGCTCGAAGGCATGCGTAAGGTGTTAAAGCCGGGCGGTAAGCTGGTTTTTCTCGAACACGGTTTGGCCCCGGATCCTGGCGTTGTAAAATGGCAAAACCGCCTGAACGGCATCTGGGGGAAATTGGGCGGTGGCTGCAACCTTAACCGTGAACCGGATTTATTGATCAGCAGGGCGGGTTTCCAGATCGAAAAGATTGACCGCCATTACGCCAGGGGCGCCCCGAAATTCGCGGGATTCATCACATCTGGCGTGGCAACACGGTAACAGTTTATCGCGAGTGCGTGAGCTGAGGACATTTTTAGTTGAATCACAAATAATCCAGGGCAATCTATACTTCAGGAAGACGCTTGGTAGCGTTGGTTTGCTGAAATAGTAGCTTAAACTGAAAAAGAAGATTGTCGTGCGGATTTTGTTGGGTATCGGAGTTTTGGCGGCAGGGCTAGGTGTTGCGTATGCGGATAGTGCGCCTGAGCCAGAAGCTTATACGGAATATTCTGACCCCTTGAATGTTGTTGCGGCGATCCAAACCAATTTTGAGGCTGAAGCCGGGCAGCAAGTTCGCCTTGCAGTCTATGCCAACGAAGATGATTTTCTGGAAATGGCAGCGGTCAAGCATCAAGGCGCGCTCAATGAAACGGGCCTTGCGATTGTTCGTTTTCGCGGACTTAAACCCGGTGAATATGCCTTTGCGGCTTATCTCGATATGAATGGTGATGGTCGCCTTAATCGTGGGGCGCTGGGTATTCCAACAGAGCCCATCGCATTTTCTAACGGTATTGTACCAAAATGGCGGCGGCCAAATTTTGATGAGACTAAAGTTGATGTCGCGCCAGGCAGCGTGGTTGTCATCACACTGGAAAACTAAAGCTTTTCAATGAAACAGGTCTGGTTTCACGATATACGTGAAACGGGCCCGGCACTGAATGTATGAAACCAATTGCGTAGAGCGCTGGCGCAACCAATTGATCAATATAGCCTTTCTTCGTCGTATCTGAACAATTTGAGATTCATCGAGCCCGGCACTATGGTGATGTGGTGTAATGCTTGGGAATGGCTTGAGGCGTTTTGCCGGTTTAGGGCTAATATTTTGGGGAAGGGGAGAATCTATGTTTATCCGCAAGTTATTTTTGGCGGGCGCTGGAGCGCTGGTGCTTCAATCTTGTGTGACGGCTCCGCCGCCATTAACCGCAGAAGATCTTTTATCGGCGCCTTATGCGCTGCCTTCTGGGCGGGCTTTTGACGTTGAAGCTTTTTTTGCAGCACTACCAGATTGGCTTTCGGTATCATACGCCAACGCCTCTTTTGACAGCACCATCGGCGCTATGGTCGTAGGCGACCTGGTTTTTGAACTGGCTGCGGTGCCTGGTTATCGCATCCGTGCAAAGCGGGCAACGATCTGGGATGCGGATGTCGGAGCGATGGCAAATGTATTTAGCGGGGCTGCTGATCTGACGCAGATGACGCGCTTCTTCGATCGTATAGCATTTGAAAATGTCTCCTCTGAAGGCATGCAGTGGGATAACGGTACGCAGAGTGTTGGCCTGACGGTTGACAAGCTGGTGATGGATGGTGTTGCGGCACGCTCATTTGCTTTGGCGCCGAAAGAAGGCGCTTCTGATGGAATCATGTTCATTCGAACGCTCGCAGCAGTCGCTAATTCCTACGCCTATGACGGTGCGGCCTATTCCAATTTCTCTTTTCAGATGAATGACAATCAAGGCAATGTCGCGATGGTCGCGGTCGATGAGGCCTTTGCGCGCGGCTATGATGCTGGAAAAGTGGACTATTATAATGGTTCTGGCTTGCGCTCGCATTCTTCCGGCGCAGGAAATGGTTTGCTGACTGAGGTCTCACAAATGCTTGCGGGCAAAGAGGGTGGCGATCCGCAAAATAAAATATTACAACCTCATGTCCGCACGCAAATGGAAAAAGCCCTGAAAAATCCGGCGGCGATATTGGCAGCCGTCAATGGCGGCATGGCGAGTGAGCGCGAAATCCAATCCATAGAAATGCGCAATATGAACATCAGCGGTGCACTTTCATGGTTGGCACGCTGGGAACTGCCGCCAATTACGGAAACTGAACTGCTTGATTTTGGTTCGTCGACCATCATTGGCGATAAACAATCCCTAAACGGAAAAATACTTTATGAGAGCGGGCGCATTGATGTCGCTGCTTTGGATTTTTACTGGCTGATACCCTCAAATTTTGAATATTCAGAAACTGGGTCACGCTTCAATATTGCAGCGTTGATGGATATCGTGAGCGCAGATGTGCCTGCCGGGTCGAATGAAGTTGCGCAGGTGAAGCAGGTAAAAGAGGTGATCTCTGCATTGGGATTGGAACAAATCTCATTTGATGCCGGCGTTGACTGGGCATGGAATGGGGAAACAGGTGATGCCGCATTTCAAAGCTA
>JAADIH010000025.1 GCA_013151435.1 Alphaproteobacteria bacterium | reverse complement strand
AAAATTGTTCCTCTATGGTCCCTTTTCTCGGAAAGGCGTTCAGACCGCCCCATCCAATGAGGCTTTTGATCTGAGCTTGAAAAGCCGCAACCCTCAATGGGGCATCCGCGATCTGGAAAATGACCTTCTGCCGCTTGCAGAAAAGCATTCATTGACCCTTGAGCGTATTATTGACATGCCTGCGAATAATTTTTCGCTTATTTTTGTAAAACAATAGCGCATAAGCCAATAATGTGGACCGCACGCGCGCACCAGCATCCACTTTTCGCTCGGCACTTCGGCCGAACAAGGTCGAACGGGCACAGTTTTTCTATCGATGAAAACCACGCCCCTCCAAAACCAAAATGTCAAAGAGCCCACGCAAGCCGAATCGCTTCGCCCGCGTATGAACGCCAAAAGGACCGTTTCGGTTTTTGCGATGCTCCGTTTAGGAACGGTAATGATCGCCTTTTGATCTGGCCGCAAATCAACGCTGAATACATTATACGGCCATTCCGGAGGGTGGGGATAACTATGCACCAAATATAGGTTTTAGATAAGAATACCCTCCTGGAGTTGAATTTCCAGGAGGGCGATTCTCGTTTAAAGTGTGGGGTATTTACACCACCAATGGCCTAGAGCGTCGAGCAAAAAGTGTGCAACGGTTTTTGCGTCCGACCGCGAAGGCGGTCAGTTTATAGACTGCGCGCGTTGCGCGCGGGGCGGCGCGCCAATAAAGAAATAGAGCAAAATGTGCGATTCATATTTATTGCATTTTACTCTAGGCGCTCATATCCAACTCTACTGGTGCTTCGCTGAAATGAAGGTCAATATTCTCACCACCAATACGAACGGAAATCATATCGGCATTATCAACATTATTGATCGTCAGGCTTTCTCCAGAGGAAAATACCAGCTTCACACTATTCCCATCTGTAACAATCTCGTAATCATCACTTGAGGTCGCCAACGCGCTGTCGATCTGGATCGCCAATGCGCCAACCGAAGTGATATTGATTACATCCTCACCACCGCCTTTACCAAAAGCTATTGCCGCATCATTTGCATCTATTGTAATCGTGTCATCACCGGCGCCAGCATTAACCCGCTTGATCGTGTCGGCCGTCAGGTTAAGAACATCATCGCCTTCACCCGTATTGATGCGCGTAATTGTGTCAGCAGTGATATTCAGCGTGTCATCGCCCTCACCCGTGTTGATGCGTGAGACTTTGTCAGCATTAATGTTAAGGACATCATCGCCAGCGCCAGTATGAATGCGCCGGACTTTATCAGCATCAATATTGACTGTGTCATCACCGGCGCCGCTACGAATGCGCGCCACATTGTCAGCATTGATGGAAATTGTATCATCGCCCTCTCCAGAACTGACACGGCGAACAGTGGCGGCGTTTATTGCAAAGGCATCATCGCCACCGCCTGAATAGATGCGGCTTACATAGTCAGCATCTATATTGATGATATCACCGCCAGTCTCTGGTGCATTGTCATGACCATGCCCATGACCGCCAACTCCTACTGGAGCGCCCTCCTCGACTTCCAACTCGTCACTATCCGGGGCGTCATCTGCTGTGGCAATCCGGTAATATTCAATAAGTTTAGCAACATGCTCTTCAAATGTGAGGGGCTCTGCAGCTATCTTAACATCATCCGAAACCACCTTAACAGAATCGATTTCTTGCCCAGCAACTGACTGTGTACTCACTAACGCACTTTTAACAGGAGCGGTTTCAGGTTGCAGGGGAATAGGCGCCGCGCCGGTTTCGATGAAACTGCTCTCACCCGCCGGTTTATATTGAACCTTGAATGAAAAGCTTTCTGTGACGTGTCCAGATTCATCCCGAGTCAGCGAATAAGAGAAACTCGTCGTGCTTTCACGAGGACTTTCGACGGCCACTGTAGGTGCATCCTTTAGGGCTGGCGTCGATTGCACTAAACGGGTTAATAGCCCTGACATTTTTTCGATCCGTTGGGCCAGCTGGTCTATACGCTCAGCGCGGGATCGCGCCCCATGGAATGAGGCCCGCTGAAAACCAGGTCGTTCATTCGATTGGCCAAACGCTTGAAATCCCCTTAGTTGGAGGGCCTGCCCAGAGGCTGGTAATTTAAACAGTGTAGATATCGAATTGCTCAGTTCCATCGGTCTTCTCCCGCCTATCTCAATTCTTCAATTAATAGTTATGGTAAACAGACAGGGTAAAGCCGGGGATAAATAAATAGATAGCAGTGTACGGATGCCAATAATCAGTATTGTTAGTATATTATGCTGTTGTTATAAATTGATCGAATCGAATTAATCTTTGCCCGGACCTCACAGTCATATTTCCCGCCGTCCATCCGTTGAGAAAAAGGTTGGGTGTTAACTTTTAGGCCGACATTAAGTACAGAGAATATTAAATTGGCTGTAAATTAATTGATCTCAGCCGAAGTGCTTCGAGAGTTTCAAACCCTGCCCCTGATAGTTGGACTTTAAATCGGAGCCATAGAGTTTATCCGGTCGCGCCGCCATGTACTCATAAACAAGGCGCGCCACGAGCTGCCCATCTTCCAACACAAAGGGGGCATCGTGGCTGCGCACTTCCAGCACGGCGCGGCTGCCATTGACGCCATGGGCCAGTGAGCCCTGCCCCGTCCAGCCAAACCCGGGATCAAAAAAGCCAGCATAATGCACTCGAAATTCCCCAAGACCAGGATTAATCGGCGTCATTTCTGCTGCATAATCTGGCGGAATAACCAGCGCCTCTTTTGAAGCAAGAATGTAAAACTCATCTGGATCCAGAATGATGAAGCCGGACTTTTGCGGGGCAAGCGGTTCAAAATACTCATCAGCATCAAGCGCGCCAACCTTATCGACATCAATGAGTGCGGAATGGCGACGCGCGCGCCAGCCAATTATTGGTTCACTCCCGCAGAGCGAGACACTTAACCCCAGACCGCCATCAATATCACCCACCCCTTCAACCAGTGGTGATTTTTTATGCAGGGCGCGTAACGTATTATCATCAAGCCTGAAGGCGCCGCTTTTTAAGCGAAGCTGATTAAGGCTCGATCCTGTGCGCGCAAAAATTGAAAAAGTACGTGGGCTGATTTCTGCGTATAACGGCCCTTCATAGCCGGCCGGTATCTCATCAAACGCTGTGCCATAATCGGTCACAAGGCGGACAAACACATCAATCCGACCGGTGGAACTTTTCGGGTTCGCCGCCCCGGTTATATCCCGCGGCAATCTCAAATGCTCGTTCAATTCAACGAGATAAACACAACCGCGTTCAAAGACGACGCCCTCTTCCAGATTGATTTCCTGCATGGCGAGCCCGTCGCCAAGCCGCTCATCCACTGTGCGCACCCGTGAGGGCAAAAACGATGCCCGCACCCGCCATGCGCGACGCCCCAGGGTCAAATCGAGGCTCGCCGGTTGCAGCCGCGTCAAGGATGCCCCAGCGACCACTCCCGTTTCAATCAACCCCGCAATCATCTCTGCGGAGAAAACGCCGTCTTTTGATTTGATATCACTCATGCCCGCTCGTTTGCCCGCCACAGCGCTGAACCACAAGACCGCTGAGAGCGAACTCTATGGTAGTTTTTCCCCGCATTGTTGAAAATCAACGAATATCTGGCGCTTTGCAACAACGCAGACTATTATTTGGCGTTGATCGGCTTGGTAACGCCTGATCTGTAGGAGCAGCGCCATGAGTACACCCGGTCGACACCGAAACCGGCGGGCACACAACCACCGCAAGATTGCAATCTATGAACGCGTGACGCGTGGCATTCGCGTCAGCGTCAGCCCACATTATTTAGAGGATCAATCTGACCCGGACGAGCCCCGCTATGTGTGGGCCTATACTGTCCGTATCGATAATGAATCCGACGAGAGCGTCCAACTGCGATCACGCTATTGGCAAATTACCGACGCCCAGGGCTTTACTGATGAAATCGCTGGTGACGGCGTTGTTGGCGAACAGCCAGTTATTCGCCCTGGCGAAGGCTATGAATATACTTCTGGCGCGCCGCTGGCGACTCCCTCCGGCCTCATGGTGGGTAGTTACAGCATGGAGACCCCCGAGGGCGAAGCGTTCAACGTCGATATTCCAGCCTTCTCTCTCGACAGCCCTCACGAATTGCGCCAAATCCACTGACGAAAAAGGAGCCGCATACGGGGCGAATAATGTCTCGTAGCGACGCATAGATCGGATGCTTGTTTTCCGCCCAGTCGTACTGGTGACCGGCGCACTTGTCGCCGCGCTAGGGCTCACCATGTTGATCCCCATGCTCGCAGACCTGCTGGCGGCGGACGAAGTGCACCGTACCGATTGGACTGCTTTCGCCATTGGGTCTATGATCTGCGTCTTTGCAGGCGGCGGGGCCGCGGCGGCGAGCTGGGGGCCTATAGACCGGATCAGCATTCGTCAGGGATTTCTGCTAACAGCGACTAGCTGGTTCACGCTGGTTTTGTTCGCGGCGATTCCGCTTGCGATAGGAGAGTTAAACCTTTCTTTCGTCGACGCTTTTTTTGAAGCCATGTCAGGCCTCACGACAACGGGGTCGACTGTCATCATTGGTCTCGATGATGCGCCACCAGGGGTGCTTTTGTGGCGGTCTATGCTGCAATGGATCGGCGGTGTCGGTATCATTATCATGGCATTCGCGGTTCTGCCGGCGCTGCGGGTTGGCGGCATGCAGATCTTCAAAACCGAAGCCTGGGATACCTCCGAGAAATTCATCGCAAACGCTGCGCAATATTCTCTCTCCCTTTCCGTCATCTACATATTTTTTACCATGGTCTGCTTTTTGCTTTTGTGGGCGTTCGGTATGCCCGCCTGGGATGCGGTCAATCATGCCATGACAACAGTCGCCACCGGTGGGTTTTCAACCAAAGACGCATCCCTTGGCGCGTTTCTCACCGTAGGACGCGCCCCAATCGACATGGTCGTCACTGTGTTCATGATCATCGGTAGCCTGCCTTTTGGGATATTTCTGGCAGCCCTTTTGCGCGGCGCCTGGCGGCGGTTATTCACCGATAGTCAGATACGGTTTTTTCTGACGGTTATTGCGCTGTTGACGATTGTTATGATGTTGCATGTTCTGACTTTATTTGAAACGGATCTTTTTACAGCCTTCCGATTGGCCATCTTCAACGTCGTCTCAATCATCACTGGCACCGGATTCGCTACGACGGATTACCATGCATGGGGACCATTCGCACAGGGTGTTTTTTTCTGCATCATGTTTATCGGCGGCTGCGCCGGATCAACTTCTTGCGGTATGAAGATTTTCAGATTTCAGGTAGCACTTGCTGCACTCGTTCTCTATGCACGCCGTCTCGCCCACCCTAATGGGGTCTTCGTTGCACGCTATAATCAGCGGCCATTGACCGATGATGTATTTGTTTCAGTCTTAAGTTTTTTCTTTGTATATTTCGCGGCATTCGCAACAATCGCAGTCCTCCTGTCAGGGCTCGGACTTGATACATTGACGGCGTTATCTGCCGCGGGCTCTGCGATCGCCAATGTCGGGCCAGGCCTTGGAGACATCATTGGACCGTCAGGAAACTACGCACCGCTACCGGATGCCGCAAAACTTCTCCTCGCTGGCGGGATGTTGCTAGGGAGGTTGGAGCTGTTCACGATACTCGTATTATTCTCGCCGGCGTTCTGGCGGGGTTGAGTATGAATAATTGTTCTATGAAGCTGCTACGCGCAGGTTCCGGTGGCCAACATCACACAAGGATATTCATGAAACACTACGGCAAGATCTGCACCATGATGTACGACCTCGATAAACCTGTCGTGCCCGACATGGACCTGGCTTTTTTCCTGAACTATGTGGAGAAGGCCAAAGGGCCCATCTTACAACCCATGATAGGCACGGGGCGTTTTGCCTTACCGCTGATGGAAAAGGGATTTAAGATCGATGGCGTGGATGTGTCTGCGGACATGCTGGCCAAATATCGCCGCGTCTGTGAGGAGCGTGACTACGACGTCAACATCTACGAGAGCAGTCTGGCAGAGATGAAATTACCCGAGCGTTACGCTCTGGTTTTCATCACGTCAGGATCATTCTCTCTCATCATTGATGATGACGAAATTTCTCGGAGCCTGGCCAATATCAATCAGCATCTCCTGCCCGGCGGAACTTTTGTCTTCGAAGTTTCTGAATACCATGACGCTCACCAGCTTGATCACCATTGGAATGGCAAGTGGGTGAAGTCTCCGGACGGAGAGATTGTGTTGCAGAGTGTGGTTCAGAACGATCAGGACCAAAACTCGGACATTGTGCACTCCCTCGTGCGTTATGAACTGATCAAAGACGGCAAGTTGGTCGACACGGAGTTCCTCGAATTCTCATTGAAGTTCCACAACAAAGGCGGGGACACACTCAAAGCCCTGCTTGAGAAACACGGTTTCGAAGACGTCGTCTATTATAACGCCTACGACAAGACCTACGACCCTGACAGAAGGGGCTTCAATCTAATTATTGAATGTCAGAAGAAAAAGTAAATCCGGGAACGAAGGCAGTCTCTCCCGATCAAGGTTTGATGGACGACTAGACTGCGTTCACTTTACGTCAAATTGGGAACGCAGTCTAAATTCGGCGCCGCCATCCTTCGTGACGCGCGCTTCTCTCACCCTCAGTATGAAGAAAATCAATAGCTTATCTTCATACTGAGGAGGGCCGCCCTTCGAGGCGCGTTTTACGCGCGCCTCAGGATGAGGGGACCGTCACGAAGTATCTTTGAGCTTTGTCGCCGCCCTGCCATTTGACCATGTCGTCTTCCTGAAGCCCAATTAACCACAACTGAAGTCGCACGCCTATATCGCCCTTTTTATAGAGGTTACGGGCCACCGAGCCCCAAATTCCCCAAAAACCAGAGCCTACCAGCCCCTGCCTTGACTCAAGCTGTTTGAGCGAGGATTCTGGCTTTGGGGAGTATTGGGGAAGTCATGTCTGGTTCCGGCTATTATACGCGTCTGGCCGCAGCGCTATGCACTGCGGCGTTTCTCCTATTCATCATCAACAACCCGAATGCAGGGCGCCATGCGGTTGAGAAAGCCGTCACCATCGCAGCAGCGACGGAAAAAACACCCTTCTCTGCGCGGACATGCGCCATTGGCGAACCGGCTTTGTCAGGGCCCTTCGCACCCATCAAAGACGTGTTGAGCATCTCCCCATTAGGCGGCGTCACGGCGCCCGGGGAAACTCTGCCCGCGCCGTACCTCCGTATCAACACAAGGAGAGGCGAGACCGCATTTCAGCGCCGGACAACAACCGCTCTCTCACCCGCCAGAGCCGATATCGTCGCTCTCGAGCGTAAAATTGAGCGCGACCCTGAAGGGCGTGTCCTCTCGCAATCCTGGGCGGTGCATTTTAGATCCTGTCAGAACATTTCGTTTTACTACGACCGCATTGACACCATCAGCAACGACATACTGAAACGCGCCGGAGGACTTAGTGCTTTTACAGAGTTTGGCGGCCCCGATCATATCGCCACTGAAACCCGAATCCGCGTTAATATCGGCGATGTTATCGGGGAGACCAATGGTTTTGATGTGGGCCTCCATGACCTTAATGCTGCACCGGCGGGCTTAGAGCGGCCGGACCGCTATCGTTCGAACCCTTATGCACGCGCAGCTGTCTTTGATGCAGCACCCTCTCTGGTTCAGGCAATCACGCTCGATACCGCACGGGCGCGATGCGCCATCGACTATTTACCGAAAAAACTGCAGGGCGAATGGGCGGCAAAGCTTGGTGATAGTTGGGGCATCCGAAAAGCCAAAGGGGAAGATGCCTGCCGCACCGCGCTGGTGGACATGCC
>JAADIH010000037.1 GCA_013151435.1 Alphaproteobacteria bacterium | reverse complement strand
CGCCAAGCTGTTCCTTGGTGTCGGGGTAGGGACCATCCTGGACCTCACGCACGCCATCACGAACCGATACGACGGTTGCAGTTGAGGGTGCGTCAAGCGCCGCGCTATCGCCTTTTACGCCAGCCTTGGTCATAGCTTGGCTAAATGCATACCAGGCGCCCATATAGGGCTCGAGTTTTTCTTTGTCATCGCGAAGCGCAAAATCCTCCGGCGCTTCATAGGCGAGGAGCATTACCTTCATACAAATTCTCCTTTGTCTCAGACGCAAATATTTTGCGCTTTCAATATCAAGACGATCACCAGGCGCTGATATCGACAGCGCCAAGCCCCTTACGCAAGTTCTCTTGGGCATGTTTGGCCCATGAACTATAGACGCGTAAGTTTGCGTGTTCTATGTATGTTCTCATGGCGCATAACGGCGAAAATATCAATACATACCGGCCTATAGAAGGGCTCGGCTATTTGTTCCTGGATTTCAATGCCTATTTTGCCAGTGTTGAGCAACATGATCGCCCGGAATTAAGGGGGAGGCCGGTGATCGTCACGCCGCTTAGCTCCGAACATACCGGCGCCATTGCGGTGAGCTATGAGGCCAAAGCGCTTGGCATTAAACGCGGAACCAAGGTCCGTGATGCGCGGGTTATATGTCCCGGCATTGCTGTCTTGCCGGCGCGCCATGATCGCTATGTTGAAATTCATAAAATATTAATGACGGAAATTGAACGGCATTTGCCCATCGCAAAAGTCTATTCGATCGATGAGGCGGCGTTTCACCTGTCGAAATCGGAGCGCTCGTCGGCGGCGGCCACCCTGATCGCTCGACAGATTAAACGGGGCATAGCCGAGAATGTCGGCCCGGCGCTGAGGGCGTCGATTGGATTGGCCCCCAGTCGCCTTCTGGCGAAGCTCGCAGCTGAACGCGTGAAACCCGATGGCCTGACAGTGTTGAAGCTATCCGATCTGCCAGGGAAACTGAGAGATATACCGCTTACGGACATTCCAGGTATTGGGACAGGGGTAGCAGCGCGCCTGGCGCAGTCGGATATCACGGATTTCACGTCCCTTTGGAATTTAGAGCCCAAACACGCCCGGGCCATCTGGGGTTCCGTTGCCGGAGAGCGGTTTTGGTATGGTCTTCATGGCTATGACATCGTTGAGGCGCCGACAACAAAATCGACCATCGGCCACAGCCGTGTCCTCTCCCGAGATTATGAACGACCAGATAAGGCGCGCCTGGTGGCCCGGGCTTTATTGTTGAAGGCCGCGAGCCGACTTCGACATTATGGCATGCATACGGGTTCTCTTAGTCTGTCATTGCGTCTTCGCCCCGAAGGGAAGTGGGAGCGCAGCAAGCACTTCTCCCAGACACAGGATTCATTTCAAATATTGCAGGAACTCGATGTCCTCTGGGATGAATATCTTTCTCATCGCGGTCGTGAGGCTGAGAAGATACGCATTGGCAACGTCGCCATTTGTCTTCACCGGTTATACCGGCCAGAAGATATCGCCATACGCCAGCAGGATTTATTTGCCGATGAAGACCGGCGAGCGGTGGACGATCGGCGTGGGCGGCTTTGGCGAACGATCGATCTAATCAATGCCGACCCAAAGGCGAAATTCCGCCAGCTTGGCGCGACGGGGAAAGGTGTCCCCGCCCGAAAACATGTAACTCTTGCCAGCCAAGCAAGCGTTGATCTTAATTATCTGGGCGCCAAGATTGCGTTCTCTCGTGTGCCGGAGGAGTCGGAATTTTTGTACTAACTAAGACTGAGTTGTTAAATATCACCAACTAATTCCGACACTTGCTTTTGCGCCAACTTGCCCCTTTGTGAATGCTACTGCTGCTCCAAAGTCTAGGTCATTACGGCGCGCCGAAAAATTGAACCCTGCGGCAGTTCCCCCACCGATAATTCCAAGGGATGTACCAACTCGAAATGATTTTCCAAATTCCGGGCGCGGTGTTTCGAGAGCGCTAGCCAATGCCGATGAGCGATTCATGCGGTCTCGTTGGTCTTCATTTGACTGAAAAATTGCGTTTTGCAGCGCTGAAGGCGATACCTCAAGAGTTGCAACGCGATTCTCCAATTCTTGGAATTCTGAGAAAAAGGTCAACTCGCAAAGCTCAAGTTGAACATTAAAGCCAAGGCGTCTGTCTACCTCACCATTTCCAGATATATCAAAGGTCGCCAAACCGTTTCCTATACTGAACTCCGGTTTGAACACTGTATCCTCCTCAACATTTCGAAATCCAAGGAATTCAGCGCTCTGTGGAAAACCAAGGGGTCCTGGATTACTCCGCTCATTTTCAATGGCTGTTTGAACGGCGCGATTGAATTCATTTTCAAATGCAGGTCTGTCTTCTTTTGGTCTTACTGTGCAAAATGGGCGGCGATCGCCAAGGTTATCTAAACTTTGTGCGAATGCGCCTGACTGAAGAAGCACTAAATAACACGCTATCGATATCAATAAAAAGTGTAGGCGTCCCATATCATCCTCCATTGGTTTACGGAGGAATACTGTGCAACACAAAATTTTGTGGTGTCAATGAACGCTCAAGCTATATAGTTAAAACGGCTTATAAAATAAGGAGCGATCTAGATTTTATTGATATCAGTCTGAATTTCGCCGCCAGAACGGTTTGCGCTTAGCTTCCGGCTCTCTTTGGCTTTTCAGCTCTTTGGGATTCCACGGACCATAGCTGAAGCTCCTGCCCATTTGCGGCTGGGCGCCCGTCATGGTGACCTTATGCGGGTTCTCGCCAACCACTGATTTGGCTTCATCCTCAACATAGCGAACGCTTGGGGTGCGGCGGACGGTATCCGGGAAAAGCGCCATCATTTGCATGATTTCTTTTGGCATATCGTTCGAGACATTAAGACCAAGCTCGCGCGCTTCCTCAAACACAATCGGATAATCATGGGTCCAGCGCCCTGATGACAATTGTTCCGCAAGGGCAATGGCGGCGTTTTCCGAGACCGTTCCCGTCAGTAACTCCCGCGCTGCTTTCTGAAGCTGGTTCATCGCCATAGCGCCCACATCGGCCAGGATGAGCGTATAGTCATCAGTGTTCTGAATAGGTTTTTCTTGCGCGACCCGCACAAGTGATGCGGCTGGCAGCCCGCCAATTTGTGGATCAATAGGGCCGAGGACGGCATGTTGGCTCAGAACAATTTCATCTGCCGCCAGTGCAATCAAAGTGCCGCCAGACATCGCATAATGGGGCACAAACACTGTTTTCTTGCCGGGATGCGCCTTGATGGCCCGGGCAATCTGCAATGCCGGCAGCACAAGACCGCCAGGCGTGTGGAGAATGAACTCCAGGGGCTTATTGCGCGGCGTCCTGCGGATCGCTTCCAGCACCTCTTCGGCGTCGTTCAGGTCAATATATCGAAGCATAGGAATGCCGAGGAGGCCCATGGCCTCCTGGCGATGCACAATCGCAATGATACGGCTTTTGCGTTTTCTCTGAATTTTGGAAAAAGCGTTGGTGAGTTCCACATGCCGCTGGCGGTTCGCCATGCTGCGCGTGATAATAAACAGCAAAATCAAGATGATGGGCAACGCGCCCCAAATGCCTTCCATGACCCCAAACCCCTTTTACGCATGACAGAGCCCTAGCTTACGGTTTTTTTGCCAGACTGCAAAGCGGCTCAGTGATCAAATTCCCGCCAGTGGGCGATCATTTCTGCCGCTAGTTCATCCGGTGCTTCATAGGGAATCCAATGGGAAACACCATTAATGCGATGATATCGCCAGGGCGCGCGTACATAGCTTTGCGACAGGATCATCTGGCGCTCGGAGAGGTATTTCTCACCATCGCTCCACATGCCTAATGTTGGGATGGTGACAATCTCTTCTCCCATGGCGCCCTGAGGCGGTGGACGAAGCATCCTTGCGAGAGAGATATTGACGCGATACCAGTCTAAGCCCGCGGTAAGTCGACCAGGGCGAGAGAGCATTTCAATCGCCTTTTCAGTATTGCCAAGTTTTGACCAGTGACTGCGAAACAACGCCCAGTTGTTAAATCGATAAAGTGCTTCACAGAAGCCTTTCATCTGATGAAGCAGCATATACCAACTCATCATATATTGCTGTACGCCGCTCTTTAAAAAGGCGCGGCTATGGCCGACAGAAATAGCCGTAAGGGTTTGAAAAACTTCCGAGTGATTAGCGCTCAACCCCCATGCGACGGGGGCGCCAAAATCATGGCCTACCACATGGGCCTTATGAATACTTAGCCTATCAAGTACCCCCAATATGTCGGGAAGTATATCCGTATGAATATCATATGCAGAATGCTCGGGTGCAATATCAGTCTCGCCAAAGCCGCGCAGGTCCGGGGCAATCACGCGAAATCCCGCCTCCACCAATAGCGGCGTTACCGGCTCCCATAGATCACTGCTATCTGGAAAACCATGCAGCAGGAGGACTACCGGCGCGTTCTCGTCTCCGCTATCGCGCACCGAATGGATGAGCCCATTCGCTTTTATTTTATGTGTAACCCTATGCAACAGATTATTGAATCTCTTCGCGGCGAGTGAGAAAGGCGAGGCGCTCGAATAAATGCACATCCTGCTCGTTCTTTAACAGCGCGCCATGCAAAGGCGGGATCGCTTTTCGCGGATCGCGTTCACGCAACACAGCCTCTGGAATATCTTCAGACAAAAGAAGCTTCAGCCAGTCCAGCAATTCAGATGTGGAAGGCTTTTTCTTGAGGCCTGGCACTTCGCGAATATCGTAGAAAGTTTTTAAGGCGTCAGCGATGAGGCGCTTTTTAATGCCGGGGAAGTGTACGTCAACAATCGATTCCATGGTCCGGGGATCAGGAAATTTAATGTAATGGAAAAAACAGCGCCGCAAAAATGCGTCAGGCAATTCCTTTTCATTATTGGATGTAATGATGATGATCGGACGTTGCTTGGCTTTTATGGTCTCGTTGGTCTCGTAAACAAAAAATTCCATGCGATCGAGTTCTTGAAGCAAATCATTCGGAAATTCGATGTCAGCTTTGTCGATTTCATCGATCAGCAAGACGGGA
Organism: Alphaproteobacteria bacterium; assembly: GCA_013151435.1. GTDB lineage: Bacteria > Pseudomonadota > Alphaproteobacteria > Caulobacterales > Parvularculaceae > Hyphococcus. Next base: position 2,784 of record JAADIH010000037.1, on the reverse strand, counting down.
CGTTCATCAGCAACGAACGCATCCCATAATTTTCCACGCTTGATGTAATTGCTAACGTCCCGGGCGCGCTCCTCGCCGAGCTGTCCATCTCGCAGGCGCGCCACCGCATCATACTCATATAGACCCTGATGGGCTTTAGTGGTGGATTTGATGTGCCATTCGATGAGCGGCGCTCCCAATGCCTTGGCGACCTCTATGGCCAGCACTGTTTTCCCAGTGCCGGGCTCACCCTTAACAAGGAGCGGGCGCTCTAAGGTGACCGCCGCATTTACGGCCACTTTTAAATCATCGGTAGCGATGTAGTCTTTGGTGCCTGCAAATTTCACAACAACTCGTCTCCATTGAACTGGCGGGGAATTTACCGGTCGCCTCTTCGCGCCACAAGGCCAGACAGCAGCTTCTTGTTCAAGGTCTTTGATCTTGTGGCGAAATACCGGCTATAGGAAGGTTCTGGATGAAAAAGCAGGTGAAAGCATGAGAGTTCTGTTTCTGGCAGTTTTGTTATCGGGTTTAACGGCAGCCTGTTCTGGGGGTGACACAGCGCCATCTTCTAACGGTGCAAGCAGCGAAGGCTGGCAGGAGGCAACTGCGGAGCTCACCCGCCATGACGGCTTCATCAGTCTCTATGTAGATGTGAAAGCCGGAAAGCTCCTCGCGGCCTTCCCTGCGCCTGATGAAGATGGCTTATCCATGAACGCGATCCATGCGGTTGGGCTTACCTCGGGACTGGGGTCAAACCCGATTGGCCTTGATCGGGGCTTGTTCGATTCTGGGTCTCTGATTGCTTTTCGCCGCAGCGGTAAAAAACTCATCGCCGAAAAAGAAAACTGGAGTTATCGCGCGAGCGCCGACAGCGCACTTGAAAAACGGGCTGTACGCGAGTCATTCGCACGCTCGTTCATCTGGTCTGGCGACATCATTTCGGAAAGCCCGGATGGTGAATTGCTTGTGGATATATCAAGCTTCCTCACCCGTGACGCGCTTGATGTGCGTGGCACATTAAAGAGCCACCCTAAGGGCGGGGCTTTCGCCATCGCCGCTGACCGCTCTATGCCGGATTTTGATGGTGTTTTGGCGTTTCCAGATAATGTCGAGTTCGACGCATTTTTAACATTCACGAGCGATGAACCAAAAGCTGAGGTCATGGCGACTGCCGCTGATCCGCGCGCCTTCACGCTGGTGCAACATCATTCTCTCGTTCGTCTGCCTGAGGCGGGCTTTAAATCGCGAATGTTCGATCCGCGCTCAGGCACAATTAATATTCCGTTCTATGATTTTTCTGCACCGCTTGATGGGCAGGTACTTCAATCTTTCGCAAGGCGTTTTCGTCTGGAAAAGCAAGACCCCACAGCAGAGAAAAGCCCGGCGAAAAAACCGATCATCTATTATGTGGATTCTGGCGCCCCGGAAGAAATCAGAAATGCCTTGATTGAAGGCGCGAGCTGGTGGGCGGATGCATTTGATACGGCGGGCTTTCCGGATTCATTTCGCGTTGAGGTATTACCCGAAGACGTGCATCCCCGCGATATTCGCTACAACACGATCATGTGGGTCCACCGCCAAACTCGTGGCTGGTCTTATGGAGGCGGCGTTTCAGATCCGCGTACTGGCGAAATGTTGAAAGCCAATGTTATTCTCGGCAGTCAGCGCGTAAGGCAAGACCGGATGATTTTTGAGGGCCTTGCGGGCGCCGATAAGTCCGGCACGGGTGTGGCGGATGATCCAGTCGAGATTGCACTGGCGCGTATTCGCCAGCTTGCAGCCCACGAAGTAGGGCACACGCTTGGCTTTGCCCATAACTTCGCCGCGTCATCCAATGACCGGGCGTCTGTAATGGATTATCCGGCGCCAGACATCCGTGTTGGCAGCGATGGTGCTCTTAATTTTTCCAATGCCTATGCCGTTGGCATTGGCGAGTGGGATAAGGTCACCACCTCGTGGCTCTATGCCGAGTTTGCAGATGATGTAGATGAAACTGCAGCACTAGAGAGCTTAATACAGAATGGTTATGGAAGCGGACTACGCTTTGTCGGTGACCGCGAGGCGCGGTCGGTAGGGACTGCGCACCCTTACGCCAGCGTTTGGGACAATGGCGCGGACGCCGCCGGAACACTTGAAGAAACACTCCGGGTGCGGCGGATTGCGCTGGATAATTTCGGCGCCCGTTCCATCAAGGCGGGCCAGCCGATGGCGCAACTGCGCAATGTCATCGTTCCGATCTATCTCTATCATCGCTATCAGGTGAACGCCGCCTCCAAGCTGGTGGGTGGTTTTGATTTTAACTACGGTCAGAAGGGTGATGGGTTTACGACAGGTCGCCCTGTCGCGGATGCTGATCAACGAAGAGCGTTGGCGGTGCTTCTGGAAACAATAGATCCTGCTGCGCTTGATCTTTCCGACGAGCTCATCAATCGTCTAACCCCTGCGGCGGGCGGATTTGGCGCGATGGCAGGTGGCGGTGAAGCTTTTGATGGTAACACAGGCCCGGTCTTTGATTTATTGGCGGCGGCAGAGACGTCCGCCGATATAACTTTTACTGCACTGCTGCACCCATCTCGGGCGGCGCGCCTTGTTAATTACAAGTCCCGCAATGCCAGCGCTCTTGGGTTTGATGATCTATTGCGTGCAGTAGAGCAAAAAGTCTTCACCAATGCGAATACCTTACGACAAAATGCAATCGCCCGTAGGGTGCAAACCCGTTTTGTCTCTGCACTGATTGACCTTTCATCAGACGATGGAGCTTCCCCGGATGTTCGCGCTATTGCTGACGCAAGACTTCGCGCG
>JAADIH010000090.1 GCA_013151435.1 Alphaproteobacteria bacterium | reverse complement strand
CGATCCCGCAGGTTTTCCAGCCAAATCTGGTGAAATTTATGCATTTGACCGGGCCGCAATGTATGCCCAAGGCGCGCGAGGAAGCCGTTTTGAGTTTCTTCCGTCAGCACCACACAGCCTTCGCCTTGCGGCGTGATCAACCAGGCATGATAAACCTCTAACCCAAAGGCTTTCGCGCTCCAGGCTATTCGGGAATTGGGTACAAATTCCTGAACTTCTGTATCAATGGTTACGCCAAATGTTTTCCAGCGAAATTTAGCGCCCGGGAAAAGCCTCCCATCCGGCGCGTCATGGACAACGACATTGGCCGCATTCGGATACCATTCGGGCCAGGCGCTCGCATGGATCAAACACTCCCAAACCGCATGGGGCGCCGCATCCATCTTCAGCATATTTACAACGTGTACGGCGCAGTTCTCTGGTTTAAAATGCTCGGGCCAGTTGATGGCGGTCATCGGGGGTCATCCTCTTGGCGACGAAAACGGCGGTGTAGCGCGGGGACGCATCAGTTTGATTTTCCAGCCCTTTTCCGGGTCTGCACCACCATTTTCAAAAGCATCCACCAGCCGAAAGGCAAGCCATACGCCTAAAACGCCAAAAAGGACACCACCTATTGCTTGACCAATCACAACACCAGGGCCTCCAAACCAGGCGGCCCCCAACATCACAAACGGGATTGTACCAATTGTGTTTTTCCCCCAATTTAATCCCGTCGACCATAAAGGGCGGTTTAAATTGTTAAACGCAGCATTGGCCACAAACAAAACCCCGTTGAAAAAATAGAGCGGCGTTACGACTGCGGTAAACCAGAAAATCAGTGTACGTCCTTCGTCGCGAATACCAAACTGATCAGAGATAAAGCTGTTGAGCAGAACCAGCACGATCCAAATCAACACCGAATAGACGCCGGTAAAAATCAAAGCATTTTTTAAGGTCTCACGCACACGGGCATAATTTCGCGCACCAAAATTCTGGCCGATGATCGGCCCCACCGCGCCCGACAGGGCAAAAATTACGCAAAAGGCCAGCGGTATCAGGCGGCTGATCACAGCAAAACCCGCCACCGTCGCCACGCCAAAAGGCGCGATCATCCGCATCACAAACATGATCCCCACCGGGGTGGCGATATTGGTCAAAATCGCTGGGCCTGTGATGGCAAATATTGGCGCGAGGTCGCGTCGGAAATGGGCGCTGTCAAAGGGCGCGAACCCCCCATAATGCTTGAAAATAGGATAGAGCGCCGTTGCCATCATCGCAAAACGCGCGGCAACCGAGGCCAAGGCCGCCCCATCAAGGCCAAGGCCGAGGGCAAAAATAAAGATCGGATCGAGGACCGCATTGACGGCGCCCGCCGCCAGGGTTGCGTTCATTGCCCGGCGCGCATCGCCATGAGCGCGCAAGAGCCCTGAGCCCACCATGGCCAGCACCATCACCGGCATCGACGGCACGACAATGCGCAAATATCGAACCGCATGGGTTTTGGTCTCTCCGGCCGCCCCTAAGAGTTCCAATAATTGCGGCGCAAAAATCCAAAACAACGCCGCCATCACGCAGCCGACAATCATTCCAACCGTCACCACACTGGTGGCGATGCGCCGCGCTTCATCTTCCTCGCCCCTGCCGATGCGTTGGGCTGCTAGGGCGCTCATGGCGATCATGATGCCAATGGTGATCGACTGATTGAAAAACAAAAGCGCGCCGGCAAAACCCACCGCCGCCGCAAGCGCAGTCTCGCCCAAGAGCGAGATGAAGAAGAGGTCCGCAAAATCAACCAGGAATATGGAGACGAGGCCAAGGCTCGCCGAAAGCGACATGACAACCACATGCCCCATCAGATTGCCTTGCAGGAACTTGGCTTTCTTTGGGTTTGTTTTGAGAGTTTTTTTCTGGGTCAACGCTAACAGGCCTGGTTATAAGTCTACCGGACACTGCTTATGCCCGATCTTTTAACACCAAGCCAGAGGCTCTACCCCCGCGCGCACTCGTTTCGTCGATCACGAAATTGTGTTGTCAGCCCTCTTGCCAATGACCTTCACGCATCTGAATATTTGATCAGCTTACAGAGTTTACGGGGCTACGCACCGCCCTTATTCACTCGGTAAAAATTCCAGGCCTGCATCTTGTTGGTCCCGCCAGGTCACCCGGGCCTTGCGCCGAGGTTGCCCGAGGGTGACGCTGATCTCAACATCGTCGGGCAAGTTTTCCGCGCCGAACAAAGAGATCATGCAGCCTTCCTTGCTGAGATTGCGAACAGCGCAATCAAGCGCCTTGTTGGCGCCGATAAAAACCTGTCCGCTTTTAAAACTAGCCGTACGTTCGCCCTGACGCTTATCCGTCGGACGCGTTGGCTTCGGCGGTGCGCTGCCTTTGGCCGCGGGCCGTTTTCCAAAAGCTCCACCGTTTTGAGCCATCCCAACTCCAGAACAAATTCACCATTAACAATGACATTCCAATATCCGTAATGCCCAATGTCTGCAATGATGCAAAACACATCCTTTTATTTCAGGCCGTCCAAAGAAATGTTCTTATGGATGAAGGGCGCTGGCCCTGACCCAGGCATCGCGTGCCGTGACACGCTTAAAATAAGCGTTTGTTTTTTCACCTAAAATCCCACCATTGCGCGTGACTTTTATTAAGAAAAGCAAATAGGCGACGGAGATATCCGCCAGAGAAAACTCCCCCAAAAGGTAATCTTTATCACCAAGGCTGTCCTCGATGAAATTAAGACAATTTAAGGTCTCCACTTTCGCCCATTGGGCCATCGCCGGGATACGCTGGTCCTCGGGCAACAACATTGTTTGGCCGATAAGCTGGTTCACATATCCCCCCATACCCGCTTCGCCAAAATGCAACCATTGCAGGTAGTCAGCATAATCCGCGTCCTGAGGGCTTCGCGTCAAACGACCATCGCCATATTTGTTGGACAGATATTCAATAATTGCGACCGATTCGATGATCCGTTTGTCACCATCGAAAAAAACCGGGGTTTTTCCAAGGGGGTTGAGTTTTAAATATTCAGGCTCTTTTAATTTAGCACGATCAAAGGCCCTTGTCTCAATCTCGGCGTCAATGCCCAGTTCGTATAACGCCCAAACCACCCGCAGCGACCGGGTCATGGGAAAGTGGATCAGTTTCAGGGACATTAGATAAACTCCATATTCATTTTAAAAAACACCGAACATCAAAGCGCAAAGACGCGCCTTGCATTCTCACTTAAAAACAAATGCTTCACTTCATCATCAAGCTCCAACGCATCAATGCGCGAAAGACATCGCGCAGCGCTTAGCATCGGCGAATTCGTGCCAAACATGATGCGCCCTCGCCCCTCTTCTTTCATCAGCGCCACCAGGTCTCCTGGCAACCTGTGAAGAGCATAAGCGCTTGTATCTACATAGAAATTTGGAAATTTATGGATGAGGGATATGACCTCATTGATCCATGGAAAACCAACATGCCCACCAACAACTACAAGCTCTGGAAAATCCAGCAACACGTCCTCAAGATAGGGGATGGGTCTTCCGACCTCTGAACGCTTCAGCGGGCCCGTATGCCCAATTTGAGTGCAAAATGGCAGTCCCGCCTCAATACATGCGGTATAGATCGGATAATAGCGCCGGTCATTGGGCGGCAGATCCCAGAGCCACGGAACAATGCGTACGCCGACAAAGGATTTATTTTTTGCGCGGGCTTTGATTTCACGAACCGCACCCATAGGATCATGAAGGTCAACGGACAAAAGACCGCGCAACCTCTCCGGGGCCGTCTTCATTGCCGTCTCAACTTCATCGTTAGAAATCAGCGCGCCGACGGGGCTCTGCCATGCGCTGATCAGCGAGATTTGAACGCCCGCCTCATCCATCTGGGCAAGCAAGTCTTGTGGGCCGGGCACAGGGGGGTCTTCAAGCTGATCGGTCCAGCGCAACAAGGATTTGAGCCAGGGCTCTTTCATGAAGCGTGCTGTGGGCAATTGCGCCCAGACATCAACTATATCCACCAAACCCTCGCATGATTGCCAGATACAAGATCATCCAGAGGAGAGGCTCGCGCAATAGCCTTGCTCAGTTCGGAGCAGCCTAGTGTCGCTGGCATTTCCTTTACGTGTTCATCGAGTCGAAGAAATCCTGGTTCGATTTGGTTTGTTTCAGCTTGTCGATAAGAAATTCAATGCCGTCGGCAACGCCCATGGGGGAGAGAATCCGGCGTAGAACAAATATTTTCTGCATCGCGACCTTATCCGTAATCAGGTCTTCCTTGCGGGTGCCGGATTTGGCGATATCGATCGCCGGATAGGTGCGCTTGTCGGCGACTTTACGATCAAGGATCAGCTCCGCATTACCGGTGCCTTTGAACTCTTCGAAGATCACCTCGTCCATTTTAGAGCCGGTTTCAATCAGTGCGGTGGCGATAATCGTCAGTGAGCCGCCTTCTTCGATATTTCGCGCGGCGCCAAAAAATCGCTTTGGCCGTTGCAAGGCGTTGGCGTCAACGCCGCCGGTCAACACCTTGCCAGACGAAGGAACCACGGTGTTATAGGCGCGGCCAAGCCGGGTGATGGAGTCGAGCAGGATCACAACATCTCTGCCATGCTCAACCAGACGCTTGGCTTTTTCAATGACCATTTCCGCGACAGCTACATGGCGGGTTGCGGGCTCGTCAAAAGTCGAGGAGACAACCTCACCTTTTACCGAACGCTGCATATCGGTTACTTCTTCAGGGCGCTCATCGATCAAGAGAACAATCAAATAGGCTTCCGGGTGGTTTGCCGCGATCGAGTGCGCAATATTTTGCAAGATAACGGTTTTACCGGTGCGCGGCGGCGCGGTGATTAACCCGCGCTGGCCTTTTCCAATCGGCGCCACAAGATCAATGATCCTGCCCGTGAGGTCCTTGGGTTTTTCGCCGATAACCTCCATATGGAACCGTTCTTCCGGATAGAGTGGCGTCAGATTATCAAAGTGGACTTTGTGGCGCGCTTTTTCCGGGTCTTCGAAATTGATGGTGGCAACCTGAAGAAGCGCAAAATACCGCTCACCGTCTTTGGGGCTGCGGATCTCTCCCATCACCGTATCGCCGGTTCTCAATGCGAACTTTCTGATCTGGCTGGGCGAGACATAAATATCATCAGGGCCCGCTAAATAGTTTGCCTCAGGAGAGCGCAAAAATCCAAACCCGTCTGACAAGACCTCCAAAACACCGCCGGCGGAAATTTCCACCTCATGATCCGCCAATTCTTTGAGGATCGAAAACAACATGTCTTGCTTGCGCATGGTCGATGCGTTCTCGACTTCCAGCTCTTCGGCAAAGGCTAAAAGGTCCGAGGGGCTTTTCTGTTTCAGCTCGTCGAGAGTCATGGACTTGGGCAGCATGGGGAATCCTTAAAACCGGAAGAGCGCCCACGAGAAAACGTGCGCCGCCGGATTTGCTATGATTTTGGTTGGTGCGTGAGGGCAAGCCCCGCGCAAAAAGGAGTGGGGGGCTAGGTATACCCCCCATGATACCACGTCAATACAAGGGTTTTGCGGGTAGTGTCTCAGTTTAAATTTGCAGCGCCCTCTTTCCAGGTGACCTTAGTCAGCAGGGCGGTCGGATGAAACGGCGCATATTAGCCCTTTCTAGGCATAGAGATCGATAACGGCTAGGGACCGATTTGCGTTCGTACACGGGTTGCTTCTGAGGTGCGCCATTGTAACCACGCATACGCCAGGGGGAACAGTCCAACTGTTTTCTCAAAGAGAATGAACCGTTTTCAACTCTATGACGACTATACTGACATAGGGTTGAAAACGAAGGCACAAATCCAATGAGACGGTTTTTGATATTTCTTGCTTGGTCCGGCGTCGTGGGAGCGATTATTGATGGAGCAATTACCACTTATGCAGCATGGGAAATAGTGAGTCGTGATGACATGGGTGTGGGTTTAACCGTCGATCAACACCTGAAAGACCATTTGTATTTTCTCTATTGGCTGAAAGACTTAGCGTACACGCTCATGCCAAATGGCTTTGTTGATTGGCTTTTTGGGCTACCAGCACTCGCTTACTTTCCGGTTCGCATTTTAATAAACGCGCTTTTAGGATACTGGATGTTTCGTTGGGCGAGTAAGTTGTCCTGAAAGAAGTGCGCCTCCGAAGGGGGATCTTTTCATGGTTATTTATGGGCGTAAGCAATGCCGCCGTTCGTTCCCTTTTTCTAGGGTGGTAATTGTTGGCGAAGTCTTCCCCGTCAAGAGGGCGCGAGTTTTGGCGGAGCCGGCGGCTCGGATTTCAAACTGAGACACTACCGTTTTGCGGGGCATTTGGACGGCGCTAGAACGGCTTCACGATCACCAGAACAACAATGACGACCATTATCAGGAATGGCGCTTCATTCATGATCCGCCAGAATTTTTCATTGCGCGGGCGCACCCCCGTTTCGAATTTTCGCCGGGAAGACGCGTAAAACCCGTGTATCGCCGATATCAGGACAACCAGGATGAGTTTAACGTGAAACCATCCGGCGGAGAGGATCTCCGGATTGGCGATCAGCATCAAAATACCGAGCACCCAGACGGCAACCATCGACGGATTGATAATCCCCTTCATCAAGCGCCGCTGCATCTTGATGAAAAATTGCTCCGCCTCGCCGCCCTTCTGGGATTGGTGGTGGTAAACAAATAAACGCGGCAGATACATCATGCCCGCCATCCAGGCGATGACCATGACCAAATGCAGGGCCTTAATCCACAGATAGAATTGCAAAAGAAGCCCCGCCATCAACCTCTTCTCCTGACGTGAGCAATCAGCGCAGCAACATTTTCCGGCGGGGTTTCCGGGATAAAGCCGTGCCCAAGATTAAATATATAAGGAACGTCATGGAACAGATTTAACAGCGTATCTGCGGCCTGTTCCATGGGCGCACCGCCAGTGGTGACAAGCAGCGGATCAAGACCGCCCTGGATCACAGCATGCTCACTTAAGTTTGCCCAGGCCCAGGTGGGGTCCATTGAATAATCAATCCCGAAGGCTTTGCAGTGAGGCTGCATCACATATTCAATGGCTTTCTCGCCGACGCCTTTTGGAAAGTATATCACCGGCGTTCCGGGGCGCGCTTTTTTTACCGCTGCAGAAATTTTTTCCATTGGAGCCAGTGAGACGGCCTCCAGCACCGGCCAAGGCAATCCCCCCGCCCATGTATCAAAGAGCTGCACAACGTCCGCTCCTGCATCAATCTGGGCGATTAAATAGCCAATCGTTTTCTCTACGAGCAGGTCTATGAGGTCTGGAATAAACGATCCCTCACGGTAGTACCGCATCCTCAAGGATGCTGGATCCTTCATCGGGCCGCCAGCCAGCATGTAAGTCGCCACCGTCCAGGGCGCCCCGGCAAAGCCGATCAGCGCTTTATCAGCCCCCAGTTCGGCTTTGGTTTTTCTGACCGTTTCAAATACTGGCGAGAGTTCATCGAGAATATCTTGGCGGCGAAACACTTCAAGATCTTTATGGCTTACAGGGGGCTCGAGGCGAGGGCCATCACCCTCAACAAAACTTAGCCTTTGTCCCAGAGCATGAGGGATCAACAAGATATCAGCAAACAAAATCGCTGCATCAAGATCGAACCGTCGCACAGGTTGCAACGTCACTTCTGCTGCAAGATCTGAATTAAAACAGAGGTCAAGAAATGAACCTGCTTTCGCTCTCAGTTCCCGATATTCGGGAAGATAGCGACCGGCCTGACGCATGAACCAGATTGGCGGTATGGCCGAAACCTCACCTTCTAAAGCCCGCATGAATTTTGATTGGCTGGACATATGTCCCAAACTTTCCTGTTAACCTTCTATAAAGGAATCTTAAAAAAGGA